>CAZARE010000141.1:0-4177 GCA_964487455.1 uncultured Propylenella sp. | reverse complement strand
CCCGCGAGGCTTCCCAGGAGAAGCACCGTGTCGAGATAGACGTGCGGATTGAGAAACGTGAAGGCGAGGCAGGCCGCGACCGCGGCGGAGCGCGTACCGGCACCGCCGTTCGTCTCCATCGTCGTCGGACGTGCGGCGCGCATGAAAGCGCGCGCGCCATAGAAGAAGAGAAAGGCCGCGCCGCCCGCAGTCACTGCAAGCAGCGCCGCCTCCGATTGGCTGACCAGCGTGCCGAGTCCGGCCACGCCGGCGGCAATGAGCAGCGCGTCGGAAATCGAGCAGATGAGGCAAACGAGAAGTACGAACTCGCGCTTCAGCCCCTGCCTCAGTACGAATGCATTCTGCGCGCCGATGGCGATGATGAGGCCGGCGCCGAGCAGGAACCCGTCGAGCCCCGCGTAGAATGCGCTCATCTCAGCCAGTGCGCCAGTCGATCGATCCCCTCGGCGATGTCCGCCTCGGTGCCGGCGAAGGAGAAGCGCATGTAGCGATGCCCGCGGGTATGGTCGAAGTCCGGTCCAGGCGTGGCAGCGACGCCCGCCTCACGCAGCATGCGGCCGGCGAAGTCGAGCGCGTCGTTGGTGAAGCGGCCGACCGAGGCGTAGACGTAGAAGGCGCCGTCGACCGGCAGGAGCTCGTCGAAGCCGAGCGCCGGCAAGCGGTCGAGGAGCAGCGCTCGATTGCGCTCGTAGCCCGTTTTCACCGCTTCCAGCTCGGCGATGGATTGGGGATCGAACGCGACCGCGGCGGCGCGCTGCGACAGCTCGTGCACCGAAATGTAGAGCGACTGCGAAAGCCGCTCGAACGGCCGCATGAGATCGTCGGGCAGGACGAGCCAGCCGACGCGCCAGCCGGACATGCAATAGTATTTGGAGAACGAGTTGATGACGATCGCGCTGTCGCTCAGCTTGAGAGCGGTCTCAGCCGCTCCGTCATAGACCAGGCCGTGATAGATCTCGTCGGACAGCAAGCGGATGTCGCTTTCGTCGCAGAAGGCGGCAATGCGCCTCAGCTCGTCCGGCACCGTCATCGTCCCGGTCGGATTGGCGGGGCTGGCGACCAACACGGCGGCAAGCGGCGTCTTTGCGTGCGCCTGCCTGAGCCGTTCGGCGGAAAGCGCCCAGCGCGTGTCGGGGCCGACCTCGATCTCCTCCGGTATCAGCCCAAACGCCTTGGCGATGTTGCGGTAGGCCGGATAGGCGGGCGAGGCCATGGCGATCCGCTGGCCCGGATCGAAGGCTCCGAGGAACGTCAGGTTGAATCCGCCCGAGGAGCCGGTGGTCACCATGATGCGGCCGACCGGGACGTCGATGCCGTAACACTCGCGATAGTGCCGGGCGATTCGCTCCCGGAGCCCGCGCACGCCGAGCGCCTCGGTGTAGCCGAGCCGCCCGCGGCCGAGCGCCTCGGCTGCGGCCTCCAGCACCGGCTTGGGTGCCGGAGCGCCGGGCTGGCCGACCTCCATATGAATAATGTGCCGCCCGGCCGCCTCCAGCTCGGCGGCGGCGGCCATCACGTCCATGGCGAGGAACGGCTCCACGGCGCTCCTTGCGGAAGCCTTCAACATTACTTGCCTTTCTTTCGTCGCGCGGTTTGGCTAGGCAGGCCGCGAAGCGCGAGGCTTGCCGTCTCCCGAATAAGCTCCACCGGGCCAATGCCAAATCGGATAACGCAACCGACCACAAGCGCCTTTGCTTCGGCTCGCGCCGGAGCACTGTCCCTGGCGTGCGCCGCGGTTATCGCCCTCGCCCCGGCGGCTGAGGCGCAGAGCGGGCGCCATACCATCATCCGCGACGCCGAGATCGAGGCGCTGTTGCGCGACTATGTTGAGCCCATCTTCGGGGTGGCCGGCGTCACGTCGCGCGACGCGGAGATCGTGCTTGTGCTCAACAAGGACTTCAACGCCTTTGTGGCGACCGGGCGGCGCATGGTCATTCACACCGGCGTCCTGCTGCAGGCGAAGTCGCCGAACGAGGTCATCGGCGTGCTGGCGCACGAGACCGGCCATTTGGCGGGCGGGCATCTTGAGAGCCTACGCAACGAGGTCGCCCGCACACAGGCGATCGGCGCCATCATCGGCGCAATCGGCATGGCGGGAATGGTGGCCGGCGCGGCGACCGGCACGCCAAGCGGAACGCAGATGGGGGCAGCGGCAGCGTCTGCCGGGCCCGGCGTCGCCATGCGCTCGCTTCTGAGCTACAAGCGGGCACAGGAACTGGCCGCCGACCGCGCCGCCCTCTCCTACCTCACCGCCACGCGCCAGTCGGGCAAAGGGATGGTGACGACTTTCGAGCGCTTCGCCGACCAGCAGCTCTTTTCCGCCCGCTACGCCGATCCCTACGCGCAGAGCCATCCGATGGCGCGCGACCGTCTCTCGCAGCTCGAGAATGCGGCGCGCCAAAGCCCCTACTGGGATGCGGTCGACAGCGACCAGCTGCAGCTCCGCCACGACATGATGCGGGCCAAGCTCTCCGGCTTCACGGAGAGCCCGAGCATGGTCGGCCGCCGATTTCCGACCTCCGACAACAGCATGCCGGCGCAATATGCGCGGGCAATCGTCGCCTACCGGACCGGCGGCGTGCGCGAGGCCGTCAACGCCGTCGATACGCTGATCGCCCGCGTGCCGAGCTATCCGTATTTCCACGAGCTGAAGGGACAGGTCCTGCTCGAGTCGGGTCGGGCGAAGGAGGCCATCGCGCCGCTACGCCAGGCCGTGGCGCTCGCCCCCAGGGCCGGCCTGATGCGCATCATGCTTGGCCATGCACTGTTGCAGACCGGCAATGAAGGCCAGCTGGAGGAGGCGATCGCCAACCTGATTACCGGCCTCGACAGCGAGCGGCTCGCATCTGTCGGCTATCGCCATCTGGCGACCGCCTACCAGCGGCAGGGCAGAGTGGCCGAAGCGGAACTGGCGACGGCCGAGGGCCTCCTCATCGACGGCGACATCGAAAGCGCCCAGAGCTTCGCGCGACGCGCGCAGGCAAGATTCAGCCGCGGCGCGCCCGGGTGGCTGAAGGCCGACGACATCATCAACTACGAATCGCCGACCGGCTCGACGAAAAAGCGGTGACGACTTGAGGGGACAACCATGCCGACACTGATCCGCACGATCCTGGCCGCGCTGGCGATGCTAGTCTGCGCCGTGCCGGTCCGCGCCGAGATGACCAGCGAGCAGAAGGAGGAGATTGGCGAGGTCATCCGCGAATACCTGCTCGCTAACCCGGAGGTGCTCGAAGAGGCTATCACCGTCCTCAGGACGCGGCGCGAGCAGGAGGCCGAGACGGCTCAGGCCGAAGCGATCGAGAATAGCGGCGCGCTCATCTTCGATTCCGAGCACCAGGTGGTGCTCGGCAATCCCGATGGCGCCGTCACGCTGGTGGAGTTCTTCGACTACAATTGCGGTTACTGCAAACGCGCGCTGAGCGACATGACAGCCCTCATCGACGCCAATCCCGACTTGCGCGTGGTGTTGAAGGAGTTCCCGATTCTCAGCGAAGGCTCCATGCAGGCCGCGCGTATCGCCATCGCCGTCAAGGATTTGGCGCCGGAGAGTTATCTCGACTTCCACGTTGAGCTGTTCTCGCGCCCCGGCCAGGTCGACGCGGCAAAGGCGCTGGAGGTGGTCGCAGATATCGGCCTCGACGCGAGTGCGCTCAAGGATGCATCGGGGTCCGGCGAAGTCACCGCGAACATCGAGGAGGTGCGGGCGCTTGCCGCCACCCTCGGCATCAGCGGGACGCCCTCCTACGTGATAGGCACGGAGATGGTTCCGGGCGCCATAGGGTTCGAGGCCTTGCAGGACAAGATCGCGGCGATGCGCGAATGCGGCGTCACCGTCTGCTAGGCGCATCACGAGGGGTCAGCCGCGAATGAAGCAATTCCTCCTGCAATTCTTCACCTGGTGGAACGGGCAGACGCTCGGCACCCGCCTCCATACGTGGCGGAAGGGGGAGTCTGTCGGCGAGGACGAATACGGCAACCGCTATTACCGGGAGCGCGACGGCGGTCGCCGTTGGGTCATCTACAACGGCGAAGTGGAGGCTTCGCGCATACCGGCCGCCTGGCACGGCTGGATGCATCATCGCACCGACATTCCGCCAACCGAAGAAACCTACATGGCGCGCGAGTGGGAGAAGCCGCACCTGCCTAACCTCACCGGCACGCCGGCCGCCTATCG
>CAZARE010000140.1:0-9144 GCA_964487455.1 uncultured Propylenella sp. | reverse complement strand
GCAGGCCAATGTTGGAAACAAAGGAACCACCAGCAAGTTTGTGATTCTAGTGGAACTTTTGAATTTGACATTCGACCTCGAAGGTCGACATCGGGCGGGTATCGAATGTCAAATTCGTTCCACTAGACCGGCTGCAATCCGGCTTCGATCTCAGCGCGACGCGGCTCCAAGAACGGTGGCAACGCGAGCCGGCGCCCGAGCAAATCGAGCGGCTCGTCGACCGCGAACCCAGGCCCGTCGGAGGCGATCTCGAAGAGAATGCCGTTCGGCTCGCGGAAATAGAGGCTCTTGAAATAGTAGCGGTCGACTTTGCCGCTGTTCGGGATGCGCATGGTATTGAGCCGCTCCGCCCACGCATCATACTCGTCGTCGGGGGTACGGAAGGCGACATGATGGACGCCGCCCGCGCCCTGGCGGGCGGGCGGCAGATCGGGCTGCACGCCGACATGCAGCTCAGCGCCCGATCCGCCCTCGCCCATCTCGTAGACATGCACGGTGTGACGTTCATCCTCCGGATGCGAATAAGTCCGCGCAAGTCGCATGCTCATAAGCGTCGTCAGGAGCGCATCGGTCGCCGCCAAGGTGGGAACGCTCAAGGTGATCGGACCGAGCCCGCGTATCTGATGCTCGGACGGGACCGTGCTCGCCGCCCAAGGATTGGCCTCACCCGCTCCCCCGTCGTCGATCAAACTGAGCCGCTGACCCTCCGGGTCTTCGAAATCGAGCGTCCGACGTCCATCACGTTCCACGACGGCGCCGATCTTCATGCCGTCCTCCGCTAGCCTCTCTTGCCACCATGCATGCGTGTCAGCGCCCGCCACGCGCAGCGCGGTGCGCGAGATCGAATGCGTGCCCCGCTGTTCCGGAGGAGCCGGCCAGTCGAAAAAGGTGATATCGGTGCCCGGCGAGGCCAGCCCATCAGCGTAGAATAAGTGATAGGCGGTGACGTCGTCCTGGTTCACGGTCTTCTTGACGAGGCGCATGCCCAGAACGCCCTCGTAGAAGCGCCGGTTGCCCGGCGCGTCGGCGGAGATCGCGGTCAGATGATGGATTCCGTGGAGTTGCATGACGCCCTTGGATAACAGCACGCTGCAATGTTCAGGCGCCACATAGACTCTCCGCGACCGCAGTTCCAGTACGGTCGGCCGGATTCTGCCCATTTCCCGAGCAGGCCACCTCGAATCCCCCAAGCGGAAACCGCTTCGCCTCGCATCTTCGCGCCTCCACTTCGCAATTGCATCCTAGCCGGCAAACTGGTTTGCTCCGTCACGCGGACACAACGGACATCACGGCCAGGGGCGGAATGACCTTCAACCATGCGCACGATCGCGCCGGCGGCTTGACGCACGACTGCCTACTGGCCTCCATGGAGCTAAAGTGGCTTGCCCGCGTTCTCCGGCGATGCGAAAGCCGCACACGCAACTCGCCGGACACTATAGCAAAACGGATTCTGCGAAGATCGCTTCGACAAGGAACAGCGTTGTGATGGCTCGGCTTCGAATGTCGGCGCGATTGCGTTCACTTCTCACGTTCGGCTTGTCGGACCTGGCTTCGGAAGCCAACGACCGGCTTGCTACCACGGAGCAGCGCCTCACCAAGATCGAGGACGACATTTCCGCGCTCGCAGCGCTGGTGCGGGCGCGCGACGACCGCGCCCAGAAGAAGCTAAAGGCCGGGTTCTCGTCTCTCCTAAATATGATCTCGCTTTTGCCACAGCTCGAAGTCGGTGGAGCGCTTCCCGCGTTTCCGCACCAGGGCTTCGAGATCACCGGCGAGGAAGCGGCCTTTCTCTTCCAACTCATCCGCCGCCACAGACCCAAGCTCGTCATGGAACTCGGCAGCGGCAGCTCAACGGTGCTTCTCGCGGCAGCGCTGCGGGCCAACGGCGGCGGACGGCTCATCTCCGTGGAGCATGATGCCACGCACGCCAAGCGGACCGCGCAGGTGCTGGAGCAGGCGGGGCTCTCGAGCTGGGTGCAGCCGGTGGTCGCGCCGCTGGTCGAGCGCCGCGTTGGCGACCGGGCGTTCAACTGGTACGGGCTCGATCCGCTGCTCCGCACGTTCAACGAAAAGATCGACTTCCTCTTCGTCGACGGCCCCCCGGGAAAAATGCAGTCCCTCAGTCGCTATCCGGCCTTGCCGATTCTCCAGCAGTACCTGGCTCCCGGAGCTCTTGTCTTTGTCGACGACGGAGGCCGGGCCGACGAAATGCATATGATCAAGCTTTGGCGCGAGCTGAAGGTTGTCGCCTTCGAATCGGAGGCGCTCGATTTCCTCCCGCACGCACCTGTGCTGCTCACCATGGCCGGAGGCGAGAGCCGTGTTGCCGAGTTCCGCCTGGCACGTGGGGAAACGACGGACCAGCCCCCCGCTGAAAACGTAGAAGTGTTCGGCGGAGAGCGGCGGAGCAACGTATCCTAGCCGATGACGTTTCTGCGAATGACCACTCTGATCAGAGCACGTCTTCTCGCGCGCGCCGAGCGGCAACGACGGGGTGTCAAAGGTGATCCTCGACCCTGAAATCGAAGCGCTTCCGTGGGGCGAGCAGGGGGCAGCGGACGCTGCGGCGTACGAAGAGCAGATCGCCTACCTCCTCGCTAACTCGGGCTTCTACAGAGAGAAGCTTGCCGCCGCCGGATTTTCCGACGCGCGGAGGATCGGCGGGCTGGATGAAATTGCCAAGCTGCCGTTCACAGAGAAGGACGAATTGCGCGCGGCCCGTTCCGAGACGGAGCCGATCGGGACGTATCTGGCCGCGCCCGTGCGTTCGGTCGTCCGCATCTTCTCCACGAGCGGCACCACGGGATCGCCGAGCTATGTTCCGCTGACCGATGCGGACCTTGGGCAATGGGTCCGCATATCGTCGCGCAGCTATTTGGCGTCGGGGTTGCGAGCGGGCATGCGGCTCATATCCACGTACAACGCCGGACCATTCGTCGCCGGCGTGGGGCTCGATGCGTTCTACGCGCTCAAGCTTTGCCATATCCCGCTTGGATCCGGAAACACCGAGCGCCTGATGACAACGGCGGAGCAGCTTAAGGCGGAAGCGCTTGCGCTGACACCCTCCTATGCGCTGCACCTTGCCGAATGGGCGGGCACACGCGGGATCGATCTCCGTACCTGGCCGGTCGCCCGACTGATCGTCGCGGGCGAGCCGGGGGGCGGCGAGCCGGCCATGCGGACACAGCTCGAAAGCGCCTGGGGCGCCAAGGTCACCGAGGCCATGGGGATCGGCGACATAGCGGCGACGCTTTGGGGTGAGTGCGAGGCGCAGCAGGGCATGCATTTCAGCGGACGCGGCTTCGTGCATTTCGAGCTGATCGATCCCGAAAGCGGGAAGCCGGTGCCGATCGAAGACGGTGCGCGAGGCGAACTCGTCTACACGCACCTGAAGCGCGAAGCCGCGCCGCTTCTGCGTTTCCGCAGCCGTGACCACGTTGTAGTCGCGACCGGCCGCCCCTGTGCTTGCGGGCGCACTTCTCCGCGCGTCCGCTGCATCGGGCGCACCGACGAGATGCTCATTGTGCGCGGGGTCAACGTCTTCCCATCGGCGATCCGCGACCTTGTCGGCGCGTTCACACCGGCCGTCAGCGGCCCGATCATGGTGCGCCCGAGCCAGCCCGGTTTCCGACAGGACCCCCCGCTCAAGGTGCTGGTGGAACTCGGTAACGGCGAGCACGACGCAGGTCATCTTGCCGAGGGAATCCGCAAGCGCATCCGTGACACGCTTCTAGTGACGACCGAGATCGCCCTCGTCCCCTATGGCAGCCTGCCGCGAAGCAGCTACAAGTCCGACCTGGTGGACTGGTCGGAGGCGACGCGGGAAGGAGCGGAAAGCTGAGCTGTCCTTTGCCGCCCCTTCCGAACCGAAGCGACGCCTAAACTGTGTCGAACTGCTGATCCTTAACGTAGTCGCGGAAGCCCCAGAGCGCCTCGTTGCAGGCGTTCCAGCTCTTCGTCTCGGACATGCGCTTCAGCCAGGCTTCGATGTTCGGGTAATTCTTGAACCCGGTGCGGATCGGATCGCCG
The DNA here is from genome assembly GCA_964487455.1 of uncultured Propylenella sp. Classification (GTDB taxonomy): domain Bacteria; phylum Pseudomonadota; class Alphaproteobacteria; order Rhizobiales; family Afifellaceae; genus DASWJZ01. Next base: position 5,115 of record CAZARE010000140.1, on the reverse strand, counting down.
CAGGTCAGTAGGGCGGCGCCGAAATAGTCGGCAATAGTGACGTCGTCTCCCGTCAGGTACTTGTTGCCCTTACCCAAATAGTGATCGTTCAGCACGGTCAGCCACGTCTTGGTCTTCTCCTTTCCCCATTCGATCGTGCCTTTCTGGACGTCATCGGTCGGGCGCTTGTGGTGTGGGAAGACCTGCGGATAGACGACGCCATACGCGTAGTCGTGATAGAAATGCGTGTTGAACCAATCCATCACCTCGTTGACCTTGGCGCGTTTCTTGAGATCCTTCGGATAGGCCGCCGAGTCGAACTTGTCCGCCAGATATTTCAGAATGGCCGAACTCTCGTAGAGCACGAAACCGTCATCGTCGAGAGTCGGCACTTGCCGGTTGGGATTGACCGAAACATAAGGCTCCTGGTGGTGGGCGCCGGTCATGAGGTCGACGACCTCCTCTTCGACCGGCAGATTATTGTCCTGGATGAACATCCGGATCGGCCGGCTCGTGTTGGAGACCGGGTGCATATAGAGCTTCAAGGCTACCTCCCCTCGCTTTCCCGCCGGCGAGCGGCGCTCCCCGGCACAGATGAAATCTTCCTTGCCGCGCTCGGCCAGATCAGCCGGCCGGCTCCTTCTCTTTGGCTCGCCGCGCCTTGCGGGGTCGCGTCTTGTACGGATCCTTGGCGGAGCGGCTCTTCGACAGGCTCGGACGCCTCTCCTGCGTCAGGTTCTCGATCGCATCGGCGAGATGAATCTCCGCGATGTTGGGATCCCGGCGCGCGACCCTCAAACGATGCGCCTCCATGAGCACGTCGACATGCGTCATGCCCTCCGGCGGCTCGAAACGGTAAGAGGCAAGCTCGATCAAGAGCCCGAGAGGGTCGCGGAAATAGATGGAATCCATGAAGCCGCGATCCTTCACCCCGCTATGCGAGATGCCACGCTCGTCGAGACGCTCCACGGCCTGGAGAAAGGTGACGCGCGAGACCAAGAAGGCGATGTGATGCACCACGCCCTGGTCGCGGCTGGTTGGCGTCGGATCGGGCTTCCGCGTCTCGTCGCTGAACACTGTGATGAGACGTCCGTCGCCCGGATCGAAATAAAGGTGGCTCTCGGTCGCCACGTCGAGATTCGGCTGCTCGAAGACGAAGGGCATGCCGAGCACGCCTTCCCAGAAATCGATCGATGTCTGCCGGTTCGCGCCGACCAGCGTAATGTGGTGCACGCCCTGCGCCTGGAGTTTCCGCATCAAGAAGGCCTTCCTTTCACGAGCGGCGCCCCGCGCGGCTGGTGCAAGCCCCGCATCCTAGCCGATCGAGCCGGAGCGCGCCGCACCCCGGCCGGCCGATGAGCAGGCCGTCGCACCATTCCGACGTGCGCTAAGAGTGGGGGTCGGACCGAACAAGGTCAACCGCACGGCGAGCCATCCGGCCGATTCCATGGTCTCCTCGGCTAAACCATGTAACCGTTTGGTGCTCCAATGAAGCCAGCGCCGAAATCCCATGCGGCGGCGCGCAACGCCTGGAACGCCCGGCGCTCCCACCTGGCCTCCGCAAGGGCGAAGTGAAGCGGCACAAGGCCGCCCTCTGCGCCGCCCCTTGGCCGCATGCAGAGTGATAAGCGAGATGCTCATGTGCACGGAATGGACCTCCGGAATGGACCCTGGAGGAGGTGGCGCACCCGACAGGATTCGAACCTGTGACCTCTGCCTTCGGAGGGCAGCACTCTATCCAACTGAGCTACGGGTGCTCCGCAGCATGGCGCCTTCACGCCTCGGGCTCATAGCCCATCGCGCCGACCCCCGCAATGTAGGCGCACGGACCCGACGCGTCGAGGCCGTGGCGGCGAAGCCCCGTTCCGGCTATCTCACGTGCGTATGATCCGCGTCACCGACGACATCGCCATCTCCGAGAGCGAGATCTCGGAAAGCTTCGTCCGCGCCTCCGGTCCCGGCGGACAGAACGTCAACAAGGTGGCAACCGCGGTCGAGCTGCGTTTCGATGTGCGCCGCTCGCCATCCCTGTCAGAGCCGGTGCGCGAGAGACTCGAGAGGCTGGCCGGATCAAGGCTCACCAAGAGCGGCGTCATCGTGATCTTCGCCGACCGATTCCGCACGCAGCAGCGCAACCGAGAGGACGCTCTGCAGCGCCTGGTCGCGCTCATCAGCCGAGCGACGCGGGCTCCGAAGCCTCGCCGCGCCACCAAGCCGCCGGCCGCCGCCAGGGAGAAGCGGCTCAAGGACAAGGGCGAGCGCGGCGCTTTGAAAAAGATGCGGCGCGGCCCTGCTCCCGAAGAGTGAGCCGGCAGCGTGCGCAACGCCCCCAAAGACGCAGAGCCTTAACGATCCTAAAGCAAAGTCCGTGCACTATGCGGCGCGGCAACGACCGCAACGCTGAACGGGCTGTGGAGGCGATATGACAGCGCTCGCCCAGTATGCCGTCATCCTGACCGCCATCCTCGCGGCGGTGGGCATGCTTGCGCTCGTGCTCGTTGTGTTTCCTTCACTCAGGCAGAGTATCCTGACCCTCGGCAGGCGGCGGACGAATGCCCTCGCGGGGCTGCCGTCGACGCGCTGGGGGATCGTCGGCATGAAGCCGGATGATCAGGACGCGGCTTCGTCCGCGCCGCAGGACGCTGATGCCGAGAAGGGGAGCGCGGACACGGTGGCGCGCGACAAGAACGTGGCGCCGATCAGCGAAGACGAGTCCCGCGGCTTCCTGGCGCTCGCCTCGCTCTGCGGGCGGGTCGACATGGACGCCTCCAAGATCCTTACGCAGCTTGCCGAGTTGCTGCCTTCCGTCGTCGCGGCTGAGGGCCAGTATTCATGCCGCATCGAACTCGTCGAGTCCGTCTACTGGTCGCCGGGCTATGTGAAACCGGCCATCGAGCTTGAGGCGCCGCTCAAAGTGGCCGGCTCGCAGGTCGGAAGCATCAAGCTCGGAACGGCCGGCGAGCATCCCTCTGAGCTCAACGCCGCAGGACAAGCGCTGCTCGACGCGGCCGCCATCCTCGCCAGCCAGATGCTGGAACGGCGCTCAGACCGCATCCAGCTGGACAAGCTGCGCGGCACGCTGGAGCAGCGACAAGCGACCATCCGACAGACCGCCCGACTCGCGAAGATAGGCGCCTGGGAGTACGAGGGCGCCACGGGTCTCTTTAGATGGTCGGACGAGATCAAGCGGATCGCGGGGATCGACACCGACCGCGCCGGCCGGGAGCGCGAAAGGGTGCTCTCCATGCGGGTCCTCCCGATCGTCGAGGAGAGCATCGCCAAGGGGAAGACGATCAACAGCGAGTTCGACTGCGCGATGCCAAACGGTCACACGCTCTGTCTGCACGCGGTAGGCGATGTCGAGCGTGCCGGCGCCAAGGGATCGCGGATCGTCGGAATCATGCGCGACGTCACCGAGGACAGGAGCGCGCTCGGCCGCCTCAGGCACATCGCCAATCATGACGTGCTGACCGAGCTTCCCAACCGCCGCTATTTCCAGGAAAGGATCGAAGCCACCCTGCGCGAACGCGGCGCCAAGGGGGCGCTTCTTATCATCGACATCGACCGTTTCAAGGATCTGAACGACGCCAGCGGCCACGATGTCGGCGACATGCTTCTGAGAGACTTCGGAAGGCGCCTACAGGAGGCTGCGGAGGGCGCCTTCTCCGCGCGACTTGGCGGTGACGAGTTCGCCGTGCTCCTGCCGATCGCCGAACGGATGCAGGCGGAATACGTCGCGCGCGCGATGATCGCGGACCTAACCGGGCCGCTCGTCGTGTTCGGCAGGTCGGCGACGGTGCAGGTGTCGGCGGGCCTTGCAATATTTCCCGCTGACGGCCGCAGCGCGACCGAGCTTCTCAAGAGCGCCGATCTCGCCCTCTACGAGGCGAAGAAGCGCGGCCGCAACATGCTGATGACCTACACCGAGGAAATTCGCCGGGAGAGCGAAGAGCGCATCCGAATTCGAGCCGAGGTGCGCGAGACGCTGCCGGAGAAACAATTCATCCCCTACTATCAGCCGAAGATATGGCTCGAGACGGGCGAGATCGCCGGTTTCGAAGCGCTGATCCGATGGGACCATCCGAGCGGCATCAGGTCGCCCGGCTCGTTTTTGCCTGCCTTCGACGACCCGGAGCTGTCGCGCGCCCTGTGTGCGGCGATGCTCGACCATATCATCGCCGACATGGCGCGCTGGCAGACCAAAGGGGTGCCGTTCGGGCGCATCGCCTTCAATGCCTCGTCGTCTGAGTTCAGCGGCTTCGACCTCGCCGGCCACCTGACCTGGCGGCTGAAGGCGATCGGGCTCCCGCCGTCCTATCTCGGGGTGGAGGTCACCGAAGCGGTGTTCCTCGACGGGGCGGCGACTTCGATCGCCGCGACGCTGGGGCAGCTGAAAGCCGCCGGCATCGAGATCGCGCTCGACGATTTCGGCACCGGGTTCGCCTCGCTCACCCACCTGCAGGACTTTCCGGTCGACGTCATCAAGATCGACCAGTCCTTCGTGCGCCGCCTGGTCACCGACGCCGACAGCCGGGCGATCACCACCGCGGTGCTGAGCCTCGGAAAGAGCCTCGGCAAGATCGTCGTGGCGGAAGGCGTCGAGACGGCCGAGCAGGCGCTGCTCCTGCGAGCCGCACGCTGCGATCAGGTGCAGGGCTTCTACTTCGCGCGACCGATGCCGGCCGACAACGTGCCGAAGTTCATCGCCAACTGGCGCGGCGCTGAGCGGATGAACGCGCTGGAGCGCGACGCCGCTTAGGCCGCCGCGGCGGGCCGGCCGGACCGCATCTCGTCCACGCTCCACGCGCCGGGGCCGGCGAAGAAGATGTAGAGGAAGACGAAGCAGAAGAGCACGGCAGCCTCACCACCGTTGAGCAGCGGGAAGAAGCCCTGCGGCGCATGCGCCAAGAAATAGGCCACCGCCATCTCGCCGGAGAGAATGAAGGCGACCGGCCGCGTGAACAAGCCGACCAACAGCAGCAGCCCGCCGAAGAGCTCCAGCAGGGCCGCCACCCACAACAGCGCATTCATGTCCATTGGAAAAGGGCCCGGGAAGCCGAAGAGCTTCTGGCTCCCGTGCTCGATGAAGAGCAGCGCCACCATGATCCGCAAGGCGGCGAGCGCATGGGGTCTCCA
>CAZARE010000139.1:0-26186 GCA_964487455.1 uncultured Propylenella sp. | reverse complement strand
ATGCCGAGCCGATCCGAGGCTTCGCGGATCAGAGTCTCGACCTCCGGGTCGGGAAGCGGCGTGCGGCTCCCTTCCGCGTAGCGGTAGAAGCCGCGGCCGGTCTTCTGGCCGAAGAAGCCTTTCTCGCATATCCGATCGGCGATCTCGGCGGTGAGGTTGTTTGCCTTGCGCATGCGCCATCCGACGTCGAGCCCGGCAAGGTCGCCCATTGCGAAAGGACCCATCGGGAACCCAAACTCGACCAACGCGCCGTCAACCTCCTGCGGCAGGGCTCCCTCCAGCAGCAGCCGCTCTATCTCAAGCGAGCGAGCGCTTAGCATGCGATTGCCGACGAAGCCGTGGCAGACGCCGACGACGACCGGCACCTTGCCGATCTGTCTGCCGAGGGCAACTGCGGTCGCGAGGACATCCGGCGCGGTCTTCCTGGCGCGGACCACCTCCAAAAGCCGCATGACGTTGGCCGGGCTGAAGAAGTGCGTGCCGAGCACCGCTTCCGGTCGCTCGGTGCTGCCTGCGATCTCGTCGACGTCGAGATAGGAGGTGTTGGTCGCAAGAATCGCGCCGTTCTTGGCCAGCCGATCGAGCTCAGAGAACACCTGCTTCTTGATATCCATCTCTTCGAACACCGCCTCGATCACGAAGTCGATGTCGGCGACCGCGCCGAGATCGGTGCCCCCCTTGACCAGCGACATGCGTCGATCGACATCGGCATCCGTCATCCGCCCCCGCTTGGCGGATGCACGATAGTTGCGCTCGATCGTCGCGAGGCCGCGGTCCAACGCTTCCTTCGTGCTCTCCACGAGGGCGACGGGGATACCGGCATTGGCGAACGTCATGGCGATGCCGCCGCCCATGGTGCCGGCGCCGATGACGGCCGCGGTCTCGACCTTCCGCGGCTTTGTGTCGGCTGGCACGCCGTCGATCTTCGAGGCTTGGCGCTCCGCGAAGAAGATGTGGCGCTGCGCCCTCGACTGGTCGCCCGCGAGCAGCTTCAGGAAAGTATCCAGCTCGCGACGCAGACCCTCCGCGATCGGCAGATCGAGCGACCACCGCACCGCTTCAATGCAGGCGGCGACGGCCTCTGACCCGCGGGCGCGCCGCGTGAGATCGGCGGCGAGCTTCTCGAATTCCGTTCGGTCGGCGCGGGTGTCTGCGAGCCTGTCCTCGCGCTCGCGGATCGGCGTCGGTTTGACACTTTCGGCGAGCATTGTCCGCGCCCTGGCGGTCGCCTCGGCAACGGGATCGTCGGAGACCGCCGCAACGAGGCCGGCCGCCAGCGCCTCTTCCGCGCCCATCGGGTCGCCGCTCACGATCATTTGCAGCGCCGCGGCCGGACCTACCACTCGAGGCAGGCGCTGCGTGCCTCCGGCGCCGGGGATGAGGCCGAGCTTGACCTCCGGGAGGCCGAGGCGCGTCCCCCGCGCGGCAACCCTTTCGTGGCAGGCGAGCGCAAGCTCCAGTCCGCCGCCAAGCGCCGCGCCATGCAGCGCCGCGATCACAGGCTTGGGGCTGCTCTCAATGATGCCGATCAGGTCGATCAGCGTGGGTTCGCGACGGGGCTTGCCGAACTCGGCGATGTCGGCGCCGGCGCTGAACATGCGTCCGGAGCCGGTCAGCACGATCGCCCCGATCTCCTCGTCGCTGCGGAGCGTTGCCAAGGCGTCCGCCAGGCCCGAGCGCAACGCGTGTCCGAGCGCGTTGACCGGAGGGTTGTCCATCGTGATCACCGCGACATCGCGGTCGCGAGTTACGGAGACGGTTTCAGCCATCGTTCTTCCGTCCGGGCAAGCGAAAGCGGGCGGGGTCGATCGCCCCGCCCGCTTGGTCGTCTGCTCCTATGAGCCGGCGATAACGTCGCCGAAGAGCTCCCAGCGCTCGCCGTCGAACTCTATGAGCTGCATTTGCTGCAGCGGATAGAAGTCGGTGTCGCTGGTGTTCATGGTGATGCCCGGAAGTAGCATCGGCAGCTCGACGTCCGTCATGCTGGCGGCAGCCTTCATCACGTTCTCGCGGCTGAGGTCGTCGCCCGCCTGCTCGAGGACATGTATGAGCGCTTGGGCAACCGTGTAGCCGTAGAAGGTGAAGCTCGAGTTCTGGTCCCCATCGGGATAGTACTCGTCCATGAACGCGCGCCAGTCGATGACGGCCTGGTCCTCCGCCCATTGCGGGTCGGCAGGATCCTTCAGATAGCTGGCGCTGATGACGCCCTTGGAGACATCAAGGCCGGCTGGGGCGAGAACCGCGCCCACCGAGTTCGACACGCTGTTCAGAAGATGTACAGGCTGCCAGTCGATCTCCGCCGCCTTCTTGATCGACTGCGCGGCAAACTTCGGCGTGGTCACGTTGTAGAAGATGTCAGCGCCGGAAGCCTTGAGGTTGATGACCTGGGAGTCGACCGTCGGATCGGCAACCTCGTAGGACAGCTCGGCGACGATCATCTCGTCGGCCTTGTCGCCGAGTCCCTCCCTCAGACCGTCGACATAGTCCTTCCCGTAGTCGTCGTTCTGGTAGAGGATCCCGATCTTGCCGTCCGGATGGTTCTCCAGGATGTAGTTTGCGTAGATCTTCCCCTCTGTGATGTAATCAGGCTGCCAGCCCATGGTCCACGGGAAGTTCTCAGGGTCGCCCCACTTGGACGCGCCCGTGGCCACGAACAGTTGCGGCACCTGCATGTCGTTCATGTACTGATGGATCGCCGAGTTCGGCGGCGTGCCGAGCGGCTGGAAGATCAGGAACACCTCATCGCTCTCAACCAGCCTGCGCGCCTGCTCCACCGTCTTGGGTGGCGCGTAGCCGTCGTCGTAGCTGATGAACTCGATCGTCCGGCCGTTGACGCCGCCCTCCTCGTTCACCTTGTTGAAATAGGCTTCGATGGAATAGCCGATTTGCGAGTAAGCGGAGGCCGGCCCGCTGTACGGGTTGATATGCCCGATCTTGATCGTGGTGTCGGTCACGCCCGGCGTGTCTTGCGCCGTGGCGCCCGTTACTACCATCGCAGCCGCGATCGCCACGCTTCCGGCAAGCACGATTCTGCGCGAAGGTTTCTGAATCATCTTTTTCCTCCAAGCGAGCTTAGTTCTTCCACCAGGGTCTCGCGAAGATGCCCGCAATCTTGCGAACGAGACCGCCCGCGCCCGTAGGCATGAGATAGATTAGCAGAATTAGCATGGCGCCGAATACCGCCCCCGACAGCCCCTTGGAAACGTCCTCGGCGATGTTGGGAACGAAGACCAGGAAAAACCCGCCGAACACGGCCCCCGGCAGCCAGCCTACGCCGCCGACCACCAGACCGACCAGAAGCCCTACCGAAAGCACGAAAGTGAAGCTATCGGGCGCCACAAACGCCACCACGATGGCGCTGAGGGCCCCCGCAACGCCGGTATAGAGCGCGCTGACACCGAAGGCGAGCGACTTGTAGAGCGAGGCGTTGATGCCCATCGCGCGCGCCGCGATGGGGTTCTCGCGGATCGCCAGCAGCGCGCGCCCCGACCGGCTGTTCACAAGGTTGTGGGCCGCCCAGTAGAGAAGGACGCCAACCGTCAGGGTGAAGAAATAGAGCCACTGGTCGTTGGTGAGGGGCACACCCGCCGGGGCGCGCGGCCGCGACAGCACCACGCCCTGGACCCCGCCGGTCCAGTGCTCCAGCAGCGAAAGCTTCAGGATCTGCGGGGTCGCCACGGCGAGCGCGAAGGTCGCGAGCGCCAGGTAGATGTTCTCCAGCCGCAGCGCCGGGAACCCGAAGAGGAATCCGGCGGTGAAGCAGACGATTCCGGCGATCGGCAAAGTCCACGGATAGTCGATGCCGAATGACTTCATAGCGATGGCCGCCGCGTACGCTCCGATGGCGAAGAAAGCGCCATGGCCGAGCGAGAACTGGCCGTTGATACCGGTGAGGAGATTGAGTCCAAGGATGGCGATGGCGTAGATCAGGACCTGAGTAAACTGGAAGACCACGAAGCCCTTGACGGAGAACGGCAACACGATCGCCACGACTAGAAAAGCAGCGACGAAGAGCGGCCCTGTCCGCACCCAGGCGGCAAGGCCCGCGCTAGCGGGCTTGGGCATGCGCAGGCGCGTCGTCTCCTCTATCGCCATCGTCACACCCTCTGCACGATCCGGCCGCCGAACAGCCCGGTCGGCTTGAAGACCAGCACCACGATGATCAGGAACAGCGCGATCGGAAGCTTCAACTCACCGCCGACGACCGGGATGTAGGTCCCCGCCAAGTTCTCCACGACGCCGACGAGGAAACCGCCAAGGACCGCGCCGCCCGGGCTGGTGAGCCCGCCAAGGACCGCGCCGGCAAAGCCGTAAAGCAGGATCGACAGCATCATGTTGGGCTCCAGGAACACCATCGGCGCGATCATCATGCCAGCGATGGCGCCGACCGCCGAGGCCATGCCCCATCCGAGCGCGGTCATCCAGCCGACTCTGACGCCGACCAGCCGGGCGCTCTCCGGGTTGGCGGCGGCCGCCCTGAGGGCAAGCCCGACGCGCGTGAAGCGGAAGAACAGAAACAAAAGCAGCAGCACCACCATGATGACAACCAGCATGCCGGCCTGGTGCGCCCCGATCAGTCCTCTTCCGAACAGGGGACTCGTTCCAAACGGGCTGGGGAACGGCTTGATGGTGAAGTCCCAGATGAATCCGGCGAGACTGTTGAAGATTACGAAGAGCGCGATGAACACAACGACGTGACTGAGCACCGGCGCGTTGCGGATCGGCCTGAAGATCACCCGCTCGACGAGCACGCCGCCGATCAGCGACAACGCGACCGTCAGGAAGAAAGCCGCCCAGTAGGGTGAGCCCCAGGCCAACAGCTGCCAGGCGATGAAGGTGGAGAACATCCCCATCTCGCCCTGGGCGAAATTCAGATGGTGGATCGCCTGGTAGATCATCACCACCGCAAGGGCCATCAAGGCGTAGATGCCGCCAGTGGCGATGCCAGCCAGGACCTGTTGAACGAGTAGCTCCATTCCAGGCGCCCTCAATAGCCGAGATACGACTTGCGCACGCCCTCGTCATCGCGAATCTCGGCGGAGGCGCCGGATTTGACGATCGTGCCGGTTTCCAAGAGGTAGGCGTGGTCGGTGATGCCCAAGGCAAGCGCGGCGTTCTGCTCCACGATCAGGAGGCTGACGCCTTCGTCGCGGCGCACCCGGTCGAGCATTTCGAAGAGCTCGGCGACGATCATCGGCGCGAGTCCGAAGGAGGGCTCGTCGAGCAGCATCAAGCGCGGGCGCAGCATCAGGGCGCGGCCAATCGCCAGCATCTGCTGCTCGCCGCCGCTCAGGGTCCCCGCCTGCTGATGTCGACGCTCCTTGAGGATGGGAAAGTAGCCGTAGACACGCTCGATGTCGTCGGCGATCTCCTTGCCGGCCGGGCGGGTGATGGCGCCGAGCTTCAAGTTCTCCTCAACGCTGAAGGCGGTCAAAGTGCCGCGACCCTCAGGCACGTGCGCCACCTTCAGCCGCACGATGTCCTCGGTGGATTTGCGGGCGATAGACGTCCCGTCGAAGAGGATCTCGCCGGAGCGCCGCATCATCCCGCATAGCGCACGCAGCGTCGTGGTCTTGCCGGCACCGTTGGCACCCAGAAGCGTCGTCGCCCCGCCCTCCACAAGGTCGAAGTCGAGCCCCCGCAACACTTTCAGGTCGCCATAAGTCGCCTCCAGACCGCGAACCTTGAGCAGCGTGTTCATTGAGCGCTGCCCCCGAGATAGGCGTTGATCACATCGGCGTTGTTCTGCACCGCCGCTGGAGTGCCTTCGGCGATCTTCTGGCCGAAGTTCAGCACCACCACGGTATCCGATATGGACATCACGAGGTTCATGTGATGCTCGACCAAAAGGATGCTGACCCTGCGGTCGTCGCGAATGTGGCGGATGAGTTCGCCGAGCTGTGCGACCTCGTCGTGATTGAGTCCGCCTGCCGGCTCGTCGAGAAGCAGCAGCTGCGGAAGGCTGGCCAGCGCGCGCGCCAGTTCGACCCTTTTCTGAAGCGCGAAAGAGAGAGACCGCACCGGCGTACGCATAAAGTCGGCAAGGTCGAGGTAGTCGACCAGCTCTTCGGCGATCGCGTTGATCTCTCGTTCGCTGCGGCGCGACCCGGGCAGCCGCAGAGAGTCCACTATGAAGTTGCCCCGCGAACGGGAATGGGCGCCGATGCGGATGTTGTCGAGCACGCTCAGATTGGCGAAGGACGCTACATTCTGGAACGTGCGGCCGATTCCACTTCCCGCGATCCGGCTGATGGGCATTTCGAGAACGTTGCGGCCGAGGAAGAAGATGCTGCCGGCCGATGGTGTGTAGAGACGACTCAGGCAGTTGAAGAGCGTAGTCTTTCCGGCGCCATTCGGTCCGATAAGGCCGAGGATTTCGCCGCGGCGCATCTCAAAGCTGATGCCGTTCAACGCAGATATGCCGCCGAAGCGGACGACCACGTCCTGAATGGAGAGGAACTGCGCAGCTTCCCCCTTGGCTGCAACAGCTGCATCCATCCGCGTCACCTCCCGAGCGATGCGCCGCTAGCGGCGGCGCGATCCCGCAGTTTTCTCCAACCGCGCGTTTTTTTCGCTTTTGCGCTAAAATCGAAACACGTTGCGAAGGGCTAAGTCAATCGTGAGGCGGTTTGCCAGCTCTTCCGCGCTGGCGCTCCAATTGACAGGGATTCGACCGAAACTAGACTGTCGACCGAGCCGGGACGCGAAAAACTCGGCAAGACCGAGGGCTGCCGCGCGTCTTTGCGTGGGTTCGCCCCCTATAGGGAGGAAAAAAATGAATAGGCACACAACCATCATCATCGCGGCGGCGCTCGCGGCCGGGCTGACGACGTCGCCGGGCATCGCGCAGGAGATGACGACCCTGCGCATGTCGACCTGGGTAGGCCCGCAACATCACCTTGCTGCCGACACCTTGCCCGTGTGGTTCAAGGCGGTCGAGGACGCCTCCGGCGGCACGCTGAAGATCCAGCTCGACCCGGCCCCCATCGCAAGTCCTCCCGAGCAATACGACATCGTCCGCAAGGGCGCGGCGGACCTGGCCTATCACGTGATGGGCTACACGCCTGGACCATTCGAGATCGTGCGCGCCGGCGAGCTGCCGTTCTTGTCGCCAAGCGCCGAGGTCGGCAGCCAGGCGGTCTGGGACTGGTACGACCGCAATATCGGTTTCGACGAGGAATTCGACGACGTGAAGGTGGTCACGCTGTTCGTGCACGGGCCGGGCATGGTGCTCTCGCGCGCGCCCGTCGCCACCTTGGAAGACCTCTCCGGGATGAAGCTCAGGGTAGGCGGCGGCGGCGTGAAGATCGCCCAGGGCCTCGGCGCGGTTCCAGTCGACGTGCCGGCGCCGCAATCCTACGAGACAATCGAGAAGGGCGTCGCCGACGGCGCGCTGTTTCCGTTCGAGTCGGTGTTCGGCTTCAAGCTCAACGAGCTGCTCGGCAACTATCTGAAAGTTCCGGGCGGACTTTACACGACGCCGTTCGCGGTGATCATGAACAAGGACAAGTGGGATTCGCTCACCGAGCAGCAGCAGGCGGCGCTCACCGAAGCCGGCGGAGTCGCCGGCGCGAAGATTCTCGGCGAGGGCTGGGACCGGGCCGACGTCAAGGGCGAGGAGATCGTTCTGGCCGACGGCAGCACCGTCACAACCCTCTCCGATGCCGAGATAGAGCGCTGGTCGGAAGCGCTTCAATTCATGAACGACGACTGGATCAAGCTGGCCAACGATCGGGGCTACGACGGCGCGGCGCTTCTGGAAGACCTGAAGGCCACCATGGACAGATTCGCCGCGATGAACTGACGACTGCCTGACGGACTTAGCGGCGGCCCTTCGTGAGCGTGTTCCAGACCGCGGCCAGGCGCATGAGCGCGCTGCTGGCCGCGGCTGCCGCCGCCCTTCTCGTTCTGATGATGACGCTCACGTTCTGCGATGTCGCGGGACGCTATCTCTTCAACGCCCCGCTCTATTTCACCATCGAGCTCACGCAGCTCTTCATGGGGATGATCGTCTTCTTGGGGCTCGCCCTCACCACGCTCCGTCGCGGTCACGTGACGGTGGATGTGTTCGTGACGCTGCTGCCGCCGTCGCTGCGTCGGATGACGGACCTGCTTGGCAGCATCTGCACAATGGGCGTGCTCGCGCTCATCGCCTGGCGGTTGTTTGACCGAGTGGCCACCAACATCGACGACGGCCTGCGGACGCAGCTGCTCCATCTTCCGGTGTTCCCTTTCGCGCTCGTCATGGCGATCGGAGCGGGCGCCGCGTGCCTGATTGCGCTTTGGAATCTCGTCGATCATACCGACCGGCCGGACCTGTGAGCGGTCCCGCAGCTCACCGCCGACAGAGATATTGAGGGGCAATGCTCCCGCTTCAGGCCGGCCTGACCGCCTTCGTCCTCATGTTCGCCCTGCTCTTCCTTGGCGTGCCCATCGGCTTCTCCATGTCGATCGCCGGGCTCACCGGGATAGCGCTCATCATCGGGTTCTGGCCGGCTCTCGGACTGTTCGCCACCACGGCCTACGAGTCGACGATCAACTACAGCCTCAGCATCATCCCGCTATTCATACTGATGGGCTCCGTAGCGGCGCGCTCCGGCCTCAGCCGCGAGCTCTACAAGGCTTTCGACACCTGGATCGGATCGTTCCGCGGCGGCTTGGCGCTTGCCACGATCGGCGCCTGCGGGGCCTTCGCCGCGATCTGCGGATCGTCGCTGGCCACCGCGGCGACGATGAGCAAGGTGGCGCTGCCGGAGATGCGCCGCTTCCGCTACGCGGAGAGCTTGGCGACCGGCTCCGTGGCGGCGGGCGGCGTGCTCGGCATCCTGATCCCGCCGAGCGTCATCCTCGTTCTCTACGGCATTCTGACGGAGACGAGCATCGGCAGTCTCTTCATCGCCGGGTTCATTCCCGGCATCCTGACCATCGTCGGCTTCATGATCGCCATCTCGATCGTGACACGCATCTGGCCGGACCTCAGCCGCCCTGGCGAGAAATCGACTTTTCGGCAGAAGCTTCAGGCCTTGGGCAGCACCTGGGGCGTGCTTCTGCTGTTCGCCCTGGTGATCGGCGGCATCTATTTCGGCGTGTTCACGCCGACCGAGGCGGCGGGTGTGGGCGCGGTCGGCGCCTTCTTGATCTCAGGCCTGCGCGGCCGGCTCACGTTCCAGTCCATCAAAGAAGCGCTGCTCGAGACCGTCACCACGACGTCCATGATCTTCGTCGTTCTGATCGGGGCCATCACCGTCAACAACCTTCTGATCTTCTCCGGCCTCGCCGCCGCCATGTCCAGCTTCGTCTCCGGCCTCGACATCTCGCCGCTGGCGGTCATCGCGACGATCCTGCTGATCTACCTGGTGATGGGCTGCATATTCGACTCGCTCGCCATGATCCTCCTCACCATTCCGATCTTCTTCCCGATCGTGCAGAGCTTGGGCTTTGACCCGGTGTGGTTCGGCATTCTCGTCGTCATGGTGGTCGAGCTCGGCCTGATCACTCCGCCCATCGGCATGAACGTCTTTGTCATCCGCGGCATGGTTCCCGAGGTCCCGCTCAACACCATCTATGTGGGAGTGCTGCCGTTCTGCCTGGCCCAGGTTCTTCTGATCGTGATGATCGTGCTGTTCCCGGGGCTCGCCACGTGGCTGCCGAGCACGATGCGTTAGCGCCGACGGGCGAGCTTACTCGAGCTTAAGCTCCCGCAGCACTTCGGTCGCCGCACGATAGCCGCCGACCGCCATCGGCAAACCGCAATAGAGGATCGAATGCAGGATGAGCTCGCGCAGCTCCTCCTTGCTGACGCCGTTGGCGATGGCGCCGCGCGTATGCACCTTGATCTCGTGCTCGCGGCCCGTCGCCACCAGCATAGCGAGCGTGATCATGCTGCGCGTTTTCTTGTCGAGATGCGGGCGCTGCCAGATCTCGCCGAAGCAGATGCGCGATACGTAGTCCTGAAGCGGCAGGTTGAAGTCGGTGGCCGCCTCGATCTGATCCTCGGCCCCTTCGCGGCCGAACATATGGTGGCGCAGCTTCAGCCCGCGCTTGAAGCTCGCATCCGCCATCGCCTTCTTCTTATCCGCCGCGAGCTTTGCTCCACCCGCCTCCTTGCCGCGTCGCGGCTTGCGTCCGGCCATCCAGTCCTCCCTCAAGCTGCACGTAAGTCATCCGGTGGCGCTCTCCCCGCGCTTCCGGCGGCGTTTGGCGTGAAAGTTGCCGATATCCGCGACGGTCTGCTCCGCCTCCTCGGTCGGCTGCCGCGTAAAGCCGTTCAGCCCGCCGAGGTCCTCGCGATCGCGTTCGATCTCGACGGCACTCGCCGTGTAGGCGGTCACCAGCTCGGCAAGGGAGCGCAGCGCGTGCATGTGGATGCGCTCGTAGCCGTGCGACGCGTCAACGCCGAACGTGATGAGCGCGGTCCTGATATCCGCGCCGGCTTCCACGGCCGAGGCGGAGTCGGAGCGGTAGTGCCGGAAGATATCCTTCTGGAAGCGGATGTCGTTGTCGCGGCAAAGACGCACCAGTTTTTGCGTCAGGTGGTAGTCGAACGGCCCCGTCTGGTCCGCCATGCAGACCGTTACCCCATACTCGTCCGAGTTCTGCCCCGGGGCGGTCGTTCCGTTGTCGATCGTCACCAGCGAGGCGATGTCGGGAATGAGCACCGACGACGCGCCGACGCCTGTCTCCTCCGCTACGGTGAAGAGCCAGTGCGTGTGGGCGGGAAGCTTTACCTTGTCGCGCTTCAGCGCCTGCATCGCCGCGAACATAACCGCCACGCCGGCCTTGTTGTCGAGGTGACGGGACACGATGAAGCCGTTCTCCAGGAACTCCGGCTGCGGGTCGACGGCGACGATATCGCCGACATCGATGCCGAGCCGTCGCAGATCGTCCGGCGCCCGCGCCTGTGCGTCGATGCGCAGCTCGACGTGGTCCCAACCGACAGGCTGCGTGTCGACGCCTTCGCTGAAGGTGTGGCCGGAGGCCTTGAGCGGCAGGATGGTTCCACGGAAGCTGCCGTGCTCCGAAAAGAGCGTCGCGCGCGCTCCTTCTGCAAAGCGCGCCGACCAGTTGCCGATCGGCACGAGCTCCACGCGGCCGGTGGGCTTGAGGAACTTCACCTGCGCGCCCAGCGTATCGAGATGCGAGATGATGCCGCGGCCGCCCTTGTCCTGCTCTCCGGGCAGGATGGCGCGCACCGCCCCGCGGCGCGTCAGCTCGTAGCTGATCCCGAGCCGCTCAAGCTCCAGGCAGCACGCATGCACGATGTTGTCGGTGAAACCGGTGGGGCTCGGAATGTCGAGAAGACGTGCCAGGATGGTGGACAGGTATTCGGTGTCGATCGTCAGTCGGCTCATGCGCTCTGAAGCTCCCGTTCCATGACGTTCCGAGCGGCGGTCGGAATCGACAGAGGGAAAAGCAGGTCCATGAAGCGCTCGGCCGTAGGCTGGGGCTCGTGGTTGGCCAGGCCCGGGCGCTCGTTCGCCTCGATAAAGGCATAGTCCGGCTCCAAAGGCGAGCGCACGACGAAATCGACTCCGACGACAGGGATCTGGATGGCGCGCGCGATGCACACAGCGGCGTCGACAAGGCGCGGATGCACCTGCTCCGTCACGTCCTGGATGGTGCCGCCGGTATGCAGGTTGGCAGCCTTGCGGACGCCAATTCGCTCGCCTTCGGGTAGCACCGCATCCAGGTCGTAGCCGGCCTCGCTGACGCAGCGGGCCGTCTCGTCGTCCACCGGAATACGGGATTCTCCCCCCGTCGCCGCCGCGCGCCGCCGGCTCTGCCGCTCGATCAGGTCCCTCACGGTCGACCGCCCGTCTCCAACCACGCGCGCGGGCTTGCGCACGGCGGCGGCCACCAGACGGTAGTCGATCACGACGAGCCGCAAATCCTCTCCGGCGACGCATTCCTCCACCACGACGCGCTCGGAGGTGGTCTTGGCGACCGCGATCGCCTCCTCGACCTCCCGCATCGTGGTCAGGCCGACCGCCACGCCGCGGCCCTGTTCGCCGCGCGCCGGCTTCACCACCACGGAGCCGTGCTCGTTCAAGAACGCCTGAAGCTCTTCGCCGCCTTCCGCCTCGATCTGCGCGGGGACGCGGATGCCGGCGCGCTCCACCACGCGACGCGCCACCGCCTTGTCGTCGCAGATCGACATGGCAACCGCGGTCGTCAGCTCCGACAGACTTTCTCGGCAATGCATCGACCGACCGCCGTAGCTGAGGCGGAAGAAGCCCCCCTCCGCGTCGGTGACCTCCACGTGGATGCCGCGCCGCCTCGCCTCGTTGATGATGATCAGCGCATAGGGATTGAGGCTTTCATCGTCCGCCGGCCCCGTGAACAGCCGTTCGTTTATGGGGTTCTTGCGCTTCACGGCGAAGACGGGGATGCGGCGGAAGCCGAGCTTCTCGTAGAGCGCGATCGCCTGCTCGTTGTCGTGCAGTACCGACAGGTCCATGAACGCTGCGCCACGCGCCTTGAAATGCTCCGCCAGCCGGCGCACCAGGGCCTCGCCGATGCCCGGCTGCGTCGCTTGCGGATCGACGGCGAGGCACCAGAGCGAGGCGCCGTGTTCGGGATCGCCGAAGGCCCTGACGTGATCGACGCCGGTCACGGTGCCGATGACGTCCCCGGTCGCCTCGTCCTCCGCCACGAAATAGCTAATCGAGCGGCTGTCGCGCTTGCTCCAGAAGAAGTCCGGCCGCACCGGGACCATGTGCCGTGCGGCGTAGATGTTGTTCACCGCACGTGCATCCGCCTCCGAGCCGAGCCGGCGGACGAAGAAGCCGCGCGCCTTGCGGCGGCTGACGCGATAGGTGGACAGATCGAGCCGGTAGGTATGCGACGGGTCGAGGAAGAGCTCTTGCGGCGCCAGCGACAGAAGCACGTGCGGATCGCGGATATAAAGGGCGATGTCGCGCCGCTCAGCCGCCTCTGACCTGAGGGCCTCGGCGAGGCCCTCAGCCTCGCCGAACGTCTGCCCGAAAAGCAGGCGTCCCCAGCCGCAATCCAATGTGGCGTTCTTGATCGGCTGGGCCCCGCTCCGCTCGCCATAGTTGCCGATAGGCGGCTTCATGCCTTGGTCGCGCATCCTGCGAAGGCGGTGCTTGTAGGCCCCGCGCTCGCGATGTCCACTCGGGTTGCCCATCTCACTGCCCTCAAATGCGGTTTGTCTGCAGCCACATCTCCAACAAGCCGACTTGCCAGAGCTCGGATCCCCTCAGCGGCGTGATGTGCTCGCTTGGCGCCTGGAAGAGGCGCTCCAGGTAATTCGGCTCGAAGAGCTCGCGCTCCTTCGCGGCCTGCGAGCAGAGCGCGTCTCGCACCATCTCGAGATAGGCGCCGTCGATGTACTTCAAGGCCGGAACCGGGAAATAGCCCTTCTTACGGTCGATCACATCGCTTGGGATCACCTGCCGCGCGGCTTCCTTCAGCACGCCCTTGCCGCCGCCGGCAAGCTTGTGCTCGGGCGGAATGCGCGCCGCGAGCTCGACCAGCTCGTGATCGAGGAACGGGACGCGCGCCTCCAGGCCCCAGGCCATCGTCATGTTGTCCACGCGCTTGACGGGATCCTCCACCAGCATGACGGTGGAGTCGATCCTCAGCGCCTTGTCGACCGCTTCATCGGCGCCCGGCGTCGCGAAATGCTCCGCCACGAATTCGCGCGGCGCATCGGGCTCAAGACGCCAGTGTACGCCGAGGTGGCTGTTGAGGGTCGCATGATCGCGGTCGAAGAAATGCCGGGCGTAGTCGCTGACCGCATCGTTCGAGCTCGCGAGCGGGGGGTACCAATGATAGCCGCCGAAGACTTCGTCGGCGCCCTGCCCCGACTGCACCACCTTGATATGCTTCGAGACCTCCTGCGACAGCAGATAGAAGCCGACATTGTCGTAGGAGACCATCGGCTCAGACATGGCAGCGATGGTGCCGGGAAGCGCCTCCATCAGCCGCTCCGACGGGACGAAGATCTTTCTGTGATCGGTAGAGAAATGCTCCGCGATCAGGTCGGAATAGACGAACTCGTCGCCCTTCTCGCCGTGCGCCTCCTCGAAGCCCACGGAGAAGGTCATAAGTCCGGTCTGCCCGGCTTCGGCCAGAAGGCCGACGATGACACTTGAATCGACGCCGCCGGAGAGGAGCACCCCAACCGGCACATCGGAGACCATGCGGCGTTCGACCGCCTTGCGGAGCGCGGCGAGCGTCCGCTCGCGCCACTCCTCGGCGGAGGCCGTCACGTCGTCGCGCGTGCGCTCGAAGACGGGCGCCCAGTAGACGCGGTCCTTGATGCGTCCATCTGGCTCGACGATGCGGAGCGTCGCGGGCGGCAGCTTCCTCACGCCCTTCATGATCGACAGCGGCGCCGGCACGACGGCGTGGAGCGTCATATAGAAATGGAGCGCGACCGGATCGACGGCGGTGTCGATACCTCCCGCCGCGAGCAGCGCCGGCAGGGATGACGCGAAGCGCACGCGGCCCGGCTGCTCGGCGAGATAGAGGGGCTTGATGCCGAAGCGGTCGCGCGCCATCACCACGCGGCCACTGTCGCGCTCGTGAAGCACGAAGGCGAACATGCCCAGAAGGCGGTCGACGCACGCGGGGCCCCAGGCGTGCCAGGCCTTCAGCACAACCTCCGTGTCGCCTGAGGAGAAGAACTCGTAGCCGAGGACCTGAAGCTCGGATCGCAACGCTGGGTAATTGTAAATGCAACCGTTGAACACGATGGTCAAACCGAGCGCCGAATCCACCATTGGCTGCTCGGCGCGGTCGGAAAGGTCGATGATCTTCAGCCGCCGGTGACCCATGCCGACGCGTCCGCGCACGACGAGCCCGGCCGAATCCGGGCCGCGCGGCGCCAGTTTCTCCGACATCCTCCCTATTTCCGCGGGATCCGCTGCCGATCCGTCAAACGTGACTTCGCCGCAGATGCCACACATCCGGCCTGTGATACCTCTCGGTTGATTCTGTCGGGGAATGCGATGCCCCGACTTGGACATGCGGCCCCTAAAGGTCAAGGCGCCCGGCGGCGGATGGTTCCCCGCGTGATGTCGCGATGCAGGCGGCCTCCGCTGAGGCGGCTCGGCCCGCAAGCGCTTCCTTCGGCCAATGCGTGTCATGTATTCAGATGAGCCTCTCCGACATCCGCACACGATTTCTCATTCATGGCCAAAAAGCTCGAGACATATCGCAAGAAGCGTGATTTCCGGCGGACAAGCGAGCCGGCCGGCGTCGAGACGGGCGAGTCCGGCAATCTCTACATGATCCACAAGCACGACGCGACGCGCCTGCACTACGATCTGCGCCTCCAGATCGGGGACGTGCTGAAGAGCTGGGCCGTGCCGAAGGGTCCGTCGCTCGATCCGGGCGAGCGGCGGCTTGCGGTTGAGGTCGAGGAGCACCCGCTCGAATACGGCTCGTTCGAGGGCGTCATTCCCGAGGGCAACTATGGCGCCGGCCCCACGCTGATCTGGGACAGCGGCACATGGGCGGCGATGGGCGACGTGGAGAAGAGCCTCAAGACCGGCACGCTCAAGTTCCGCCTTGCCGGCGAGAAGCTGCGGGGCGGATGGACCCTCGTCCGCCTCAAGCCGCGCAGGGGCGAGAAGAAGAACAACTGGCTCCTCATCAAGGAGCGCGACGACGCCGCGTCCACCGACATCGACATGCTCGAAGAGAGGCCGGAAAGCGTGTTCTCGGGCAAGCGTGTCGAGGACCTTCTCAGCTCGGATTCCGACGTGTGGCGCTCGGGAAAGCCGGCCGCCCGGCGCTCAAAGGCGAAGGACGCAAGTCCCCATCCGCAGGCGGTCAAGCCTCCCGATCTGCGCCCCGGTTCTTTGAAGGGCGCTCACAAGGCCACGCTTCCCAAAACCCTCAAGCCACAGCTCGCCTCCCCCATCTCGGCGCCGCCGGAGGGCGAGGGATGGCTGCACGAGATCAAGCTCGACGGCTACCGCACGATCGCCATCGTCAAGGATGGCAAGGCGCGGCTCATCACGCGCAACGGCCATGACTGGACGGACCGCTACGGCGACGTGGCGAAGCCGTTCGCGGCGCTGCCCTGCGACGCGGCGATCATTGACGGCGAGGTCGTCGTGCCGGACGAGCGCGGGATCACTCGGTTCGGCGCGCTGCAGGATGCGATCGCGCAAGGCGAGACCTGGCGGATGATCTTCTACGCCTTCGACCTCATGCATCTGAATGGCTGGGACCTCCGCGACGTTCCGCTTGTCAACCGCAAGGCGCTGTTGGAGAGGCTGCTGGATCCCGTCGCCGACGAGGCTTCAGCCCTGCAGCTCAGCGAGCACGTGGTGGGTCACGGCGCGGAGTTCTTCGAGCAGGCCTCGAAGATGAAGCTGGAGGGCGTCGTCTCTAAGCGCGTCAACAGCCACTACCGCGGAGGCCGCACCAAGACCTGGGTGAAGGCGAAAGCCAAGCCCACCGATACGTTCACTATCATCGGCTACACGACCTCCAAGGCTGCCGGCGGGCTTGCGGCGCTGCTGCTGGCGGAGGAAGGCGAGCACGGCCTGCGGCCGGTCGGCAAGGTGGGAACCGGGTTCTCCGCGTCCGTGGCGGCGGCGCTCGCCGACAGGCTGGAATCCATCGCACGCGAGAGGTCCCCAGTGAAGTTCGCCGGGCCCATGCCGAAGGCGCATTGGGTGGAGCCGGAACTGAAAGCGCGCGTTGAATATTCGAACCGCACGGCCGACGGCAATCTGCGCCACCCTGTCTTCAGAGGCCTGAGGGAGCTGGAATTGGGCCGGACAAACGCAAACGCCGCCAAGCGGCTCGTCACCGACAAGCACCTGGCGTCCGTTTGGGTGACGAACCCGGAGCGCCGGATGTTCTCCAAGGACGGGCCCACAAAGCTCGATCTCGCCGTCTACTACGCGCAGGTCGGCGACCACCTGCTGCCGCACATCTTGAACCGGCCGGTCTCGCTCATCCGCTGCCCTACCGGCAAGGCGGAGGATTGCTTCTTCCAACGCCATGCCTTCTCCGGCATGCCGCCCGAGATCGGCATCTTTGCGTCCGGGAAGAAGGGCGAGGAAGAGCGCGACTACCTCTTCGTCAAGGACGCGGAAGGCTATCTCGCGCTGGCGCAGTTCGGCGTCGTCGAGTTCCACCCGTGGGGCTGTCGTGTCGACAAGCCAGAGCGTCCAGACCGCATGTTCTTCGACCTCGACCCCGGCGAGGGCGTCGCATGGCGGGACATTGTGGAGGGGGCGCTCCGCGTCCGCGGAGAGCTCCTGGAGCTCGGGTTGGCGCCGTACGTGAAGACGTCGGGCGGCAAGGGAATCCACGTCGTCGTGCCGCTCACCCGGCGCCACACCTGGAAGCACCTGCACGAGGTGAGCGGCAGGATCGCCGCGTCGCTGGTCAAGAAATCCCCCGGCACCTTCGTGGCGACCATGGCCAAGAAGGCGCGCAGGAACCGGATCTTTGTGGATTTTCACCGCAACGCTCGCTCCGCCACCGCGGTCGGCGCGTATTCGCTGAGGGCGCGCAAGGGCTTGCCCGTCTCCACGCCGCTCGCCTGGGACGATCTCCCCTCGATCGACGGCCCGGAGGATTTGAACTACGCTACGGTACCAAGCTTTTTAAGCAATTCAGGCGATCCTTGGGCCGAATTGGATGCCAGCGCCTGCCCGCTCACGGCCGAATTGGCGGGCAAGCTGGCGAGTTAGTGAGGAATGGAATGGCGCCCCGTGCAAGCTGGAAGGGATATCTGAAGCTCTCCTTGGTGAGCTGCCCGGTCAGACTCTACAACGCGACAAGCTCGTCGGAACGCATCTCTTTCAACCTGCTGCACAAGGACACCCACAACCGCGTGCAAATGAAACCGGTCGACCCGGAGCTTGGGCAGGTTGAGCGGAGCGATCTGGTCAAGGGCTACCAGTACGAGAAGAATCAGTACGTTATCCTGGAGGATGAGGATTTCGAGAAGATCCGGATCGAGACCACCGAGACGATCAACATCGAGGCCTTCGTGGACCAGGATTCGGTCGACGGCATCTATCTGGACGCCCCCTACTACCTCGCCCCCGACGGCGCGGTGGCGGAGGAGACCTTCGTCGTCATCCACGAGGCGATGAAGAAGGCGAAGAAGGTGGCGCTTGCCCGTCTCGTGCTCTCCAGCCGCGAGCGCGTGGTGGCGGTCGGCGTGCGCGACAAGGGGATGCTGGTGCAGACGCTGCGCCAGCCGCAGGAGGTCCGCAGCCATACCGCCTATTTCGAGGACATCCCGACCGACGGATCCGACAAGGAGATGCTCGATCTGGCCATGCGGCTGATCAAGCAGAAGAGCGCGAAGTTTGATCCGAAGCAATATACGGACCGCTACGAGGAAGCGCTCATGCAGGTGATCAAGGCGAAGATCGCCGGCGAGGAGCCGGTCCTGGCCGCGGCGCCGGCGCGCGGCAACGTGATCAACCTCATGGATGCGCTGAAGAAGAGCCTGGAAGGCGAAAAGCCGCCGGCGAAGGGGAAGACCCGCAAGCCGCCCGCCAAGAAGGCGGCGCCGAAAAGGAAAAGCGCATGATCCGGGGAGCGGATGAAGGTCGAAGGGGCGGTATTTGCGATCATAGGGGCGCTTGACGCGTTTCCCCACCGTCTGGCGGCGCGAGAGATCGAAGCGCGCGGCGGCACGCTGCGGCGCGGCGTCTCACGCGGCACCGACATCGCCGTGGCCGGCCACCGGCTCGTGCAGGGGAATTCAACGCCAGCTCGCGTAGCCAGGCGCCTCCACGAGGCGCGGACGGCCGGCTCTGAGCTTGTCAGCGAGCGCACCTTCCTGCGCCTCCTCGGCCTAGCGCGCGAATCGGAGGGGGAACGGCAGCTCTCCGGAGCGGAGCTGCTCTCCAAGTCCGGCCTCGATGCCGACTCGTTCGGGATGCTGAGGACCTTCGACGTTTTCGACGTCGCCGAGGAGCCGTTCGGGTTCCGCGACCTTGTCGTGGCGCGGCAGTGCGCCGGCCTTGTCCGCGACGGCGTCGACTGGTTCGCGCTGGTGCGGGCGATCCAATCGCGAAGCCCCATCTCTCCCGACGGCGGCTTGTCGCAAGTGCGCCTGGAGCGCTCGGAGTGGAACCAAGTTTTGATGCGCAGCGGCGACGGGCTGACCGAATTGAGCGGCCAGCACATCCTGGCGCTGCCGGAGGAGTCCGACAGCGTCGACCGCCTCTTCGACGAGGGGAAGGACGCGGAGGACGAGGAGAGCTGGGAGGCCGCGCGAGCCGCCTATTCACGCTGCCACGCCATGGACCCCCGCGATCCGGTGATCGCCTTCAACCTCAGCCATGCCCTGCTGCAGCTCGGCGACATGCAGGGCGCGCGCCGCGTCCTCGACAAGGTGCTGGCACTCGATCGCAATTTCTCCGAGGCCTGGTTCAACCTCGGATGCATCGCGCGCAAGGAAAACGATTCCTCCGCCGCCCGGCGTTATCTTAGGAAGGCGATCCAGGCAGACCCGGACTATCCCGACCCGATCTACAATCTCGCGCTCCTGGAGTTCGAGCACGGGAAGCACGACGAGGCGGCGCGTCTATGGTCCCGGTATCTTGAGCTCGACCCGGACTCGGCCTGGGGCCACAAGGCGCGACAGGGCTTGCAGCTCATCTCGATGATAAAGAATCCGCGCGGCTCGGCCGAGCCCGACCCGCAAGACGGCAAGCCGGGCCTGCGCATCGTCGGATGAGCTTCCTTCATACCGGGCCGGAGAACCCGCCGGCCGCGCTAATCTTGGCGCACGGCGCCGGCGCTCCGATGGATTCGCGCTTCATGAACGACATAGCCGCGCTTCTGGCCGAGCGGAGCTTGCGCACGAGCCGCTTCGAGTTCGCCTACATGGCCGCACGCCGCACCGGCGCTGGCCGCAAGCCGCCGCCGAAGGCGGAACGCGTGATGGACGAGTTCCGGAGCGCGGTGTCGGCGCTGAATGCCGGCCCGCCTCTCTTCATCGGCGGCAAGTCCATGGGCGGCCGCGTCGCCAGCATGATCGCCGATGAGCTTTTCAGCGCCGGCAGGATCGCCGGGCTCGTCTGCCTCGGCTATCCGTTCCATCCGCCGGGCAGACCGGAGCGGCTGCGTACCGCGCACTTAAGAGAGCTTTCGGCACCGACGCTGATCTGCCAGGGCACGCGCGATCCGTTCGGGACCAGGGAGGACGTGCTGGGCTACCACCTCTCGCCCGCGATCCGCGTCCACTGGATCGAGGACGGCGATCACGACTTCCGCCCGCCGAAAGGCTCCGGCGCGACCGCAAAGGACAATCTCCGCGCCGCGGCGGACGCCGTGGCGGATTGGATCGCCGCATTACCAGGTCGGCCTCCCCGCCAGGCGCGCCGCTAGAGCGAGCGCGATCGCCACGACGGGAATCCACGCTTCCCAGGCACTCATCGTGTAGAGCGTAGCAGCGCTCACCGCGCACCAGGCAAGCGGCACGGCGAGAAGCAGCCAGACCGCCGCGCCGCCCTTCGCCATGGCGACGAGCCCAAGCGTTCCAATTGCCGTGGCGTCCGGCGTCAGGCCGAAAACGTCAGCGCCCGCGAGCGGCCGGCCGGCGGCCATCGCGACGAACGGATGGATGGCCATCGCATAGAGGAAGAGAACAAAGCCGAGAACGCCGCCAACGCTTCCCCGAGCCGCGAAGTCCAACCGGTCGCGCAGCCCGCCGATCCAAGCGAGCAGGACGGCTTCAATGACGAAGAGCGGGGCGAGGTAGGACACCGCCCAGTTGATGGTCCGATAACGGCTCCACAGAAACGCCCATGCGACGAAGACCCACGCCGCGGCGAGGATCAGGGCGATGCCGCGGCTCGACCACGGACGCGGCGACAGCACTCGCCACGCAATTGCCGCGCCGAGGACCGCGACCAGGATGTGCGCCGGCCAGATTGCAGCGTTGTGGAGCTCGAACAGCCGCCAGTAGGCGCGCTCAGAGAAAAGCAGAAAATCGCCTGCCCGGTAGGTCCACCACTCCGACATCAAAGATCTTGGACATGAGCGGACATGCGTTCACGCATCGCGGCATCGGGAAGCGGACCGAGGGCGGCGGCCACGTTCTCGCGCGCATGGTCGGGCCGCGTCGTGGCGGGAATGGCGACGGTGACAGCCGGGTGGGAGAGGATGAACTTCAGTATGAACTGCGCCCAGCTGGACGCGCCGATCTCGTCGGCCCATTCGGGCAGTGGCCTGCCCTCAAGCCATCGCGTCAGCGCGCCTTGGCGAAACGGGCGATTGACGATCACCCCGATACCCCGGTCGCGCGCGATCGGCAGGATGCGCTCTTCGACCTCTCGGTCGAGGACATTGTAGGTGACCTGGACGAAGTCGAGCGGCTGCGAGCGCATCATCTCCTCGAGCAGAGCATGCCGGCGCCCGCCCGATGTGGTGATCCCGACATAGCGCAGCCGGCCCGCCGATCTCATCTCCAAGAGGGTCGGCAAGTGCGCCTCCCAGGCGCGGAGGTTGTGGACCTGCACGAGTGCGAACTCCGGCACGTTCCACTCCCGGCGCGACTCCTCGATCTGCGCCGGCCCGTCCGCGCCGCGGGAAGTCCAGACCTTGTCCATCGGAAAGAGCCCGTCCGGCCGCCCGAGCTTGCCGAAGCCGTAGCCGAGCGTGTTCTGCGAGGAGCCGTACATCGGCGAGGAATCGATCACCCGGCCACCTGCGTCGAAGAAGGCGGCCATCACGTCGGCGCAAGTCTTAAGCAGCAGCGGATCGTTGCCGACGTTGAACGTGATCCAGGTTCCAAGCCCGACCGCGGGGATCGCCTCGCCCGTCGATGGAATGCGGCGCGTCGCCGAGGCACTCGGCTGCGCGCGGGCCGCTCCCGGAGAGAGCGCCGCGGACACAGCGAAAGCCGCCCCGGTGGCGAGGAACGCTCGACGTGTTGGGAGGATCATTCCTGCTGCTCCTCAGTGCCGCCTAACCTGCGATCCCGCCGCATCTGAGGTTCTCGATCGGCGATTCAAGTCCGCCGCGCCGTCCCTGCTTCCGGTGGAGCCGACGTGATCAGGGTTTCAGGAGATTTTCCCCAGCTTCGGGAACACGCCCGCCGGCCTGGCTGCTGACCTCTCTCGTCTCGTTGGAGAGCCCGCCCTCGCTCATCGTGGCGGCGCCCGTGTCCTCCCCCGCCAGCGCCGGCGTCGCTTCGGCCTCTTCGACGCGCGGCGGCGCCTCCGTTTGAATTACCGGCACGCCTCTGGGGAAGATGATCTCGCGCGCCGGGTCGGGCAGCTCTATGCCGGCGCGGAGCAAGGCATTCTTGCTCAGGCGGAGCACCGCGGAGTTGATCTTCGCCGGCGAGTACGTGGCGGTGTCGAACCAGTAGAAGACCCGCAGGTTGACGCTTGCGGGCCCCAGCTCGTCGACGAGCACCAGGGGCTCCGGCGTGTCGAGGACGGCGGGATGCTCCTTCAAGACCGTGGCGATGATCGATTGCGCCTTGGCCACTGAGGATTCATAGCCGATTCCGACCACGAACTCGGCGCGGCGGCTGGCGTTGCTGCTGTAGTTAATGATCGTGCTCTTATAGATCGTCGCATTCGGAATCTGGATATGCGTACCCTCGAGCGAAAGCAGGACCGTGCTCCGCGTGTTCAGGTTCTGCACGATGCCGGTGCGTCCGTCGACCTCGATCAGATCGCCGCTGCGGAAGGGATTGCGCATGCTCAGTAGCAGGCTCGCGAGGAAGTTCTCCGCAATATCGCGGAACGCAAAGCCCATGATGATGCCGAAAAGCCCAGTACCCCCCAGCACCGTCACGGCGAGATTGGTGAGTCCGGCGACGCGCAGCACGAAATAGAGTCCGAGCAGAAAGACGGAGACCGCGATGGCGCGCGTCGCGACGGTCAAGAGGAGGGTCGACGGGATGCGCTGCGCGAGCGCTCGTCGCGTGGTGCGTCCGACCAGCTTCGCCGCCAGCCAAGACGCGACGAGGATAAGCGCGGCCACCAGCGCCACCGGCCATGACGACAGCACTCCGAGGGAGAAGTCGCGGAGCTCCTGCCACGCCCGGCCGAAGGCGGCGTCGGCGTCCTGCTGAACTTCGAGGCGGTTTACGACGGCCACCGTGCCTTGCAAGCTCTCCGCCAGCTCCCGCGCCCATTCGCGATGCTCCTGGCGAGGCGTCAGCCCGTCGAGGAAAACGACTCCGTTGCGGACATCGACGGAAAGCTCCTCGAACCGTTCCGTAGTTTCCATAATCGTCCGGAGGCGCGATGCGATGGCGTCGTCCGCCACCTCCGGCACGATGCTCACCCGCCGCCCCGCGTCCTGCTGGGGCGGCGCGCCGCCCGGCGGAGCGGCCGGAATTCTGGGGAGATCCTGCGCACCGGACGGAGCATGCAGACAAACGGCAAGCGCAAGCGCTAGGAATGGCCTCCTCACAGGGACCTCTTTTCCGCGGATCGGCGTTATCCAACCGTAACACGCGGCTTCGGGAGCGGCCTATGACGAATGGCATGACGATTGTTCGGGGTGTTCTCGCTCTTGTGGTCGCCGGCGGCGTGCAACTCCCCTCCTCTGGTCTCGCCCAGGACTTCCCCGCGGTGGTCACGGAAATTCTGCAAAAGCAGACCGAGGGGCCGATCAGCCAGATGGGCGAAACGAAGAAGGCCGCCGTGATCGCTTGCGTGAACACGGTGCTCGCCGACCTTCCCAGAGGCAGGAAGCGCTACGTGCTGGAAGGCGCCGACTTCGAAGAGCGGGAGCACCGCTTCGGCAGGGTGGTCGACGAGAACCAGGCCGAGTGGAAGCAGAAGATCGCGCGCTCCTGCGCCGACGTGGCGCTGGCGCGGGAGGACTAGCGGACCGAGTGAGGACTCGAGTGCCCGGCCTCTCTTCCGCGCTCGACCTGGTATCTCCGTTTTCCAACCTAGCCCGGCGGCGTCCCGCCCGCGCGTCGCGCCAGCACGGCGAGGCAGTCGCCGACGCCGGCCAGCCCGGGAAAATGCCGGCCAACGAGCATGCCGCTCATCTTCGCGCGATACTCGGCCGGCGGGGCGCCGAGAGCGTGGATCGGATGCACGCAGGCGAGGAGATCGCCCTCCTCCACCGCGTCCCCTAGATCGATGGCCGGCTCCACAAGCCCCACCGATTCGGAGAAGGTGAAGCATTCGGCCCCGGGCATCTCCAGCTCCACCGAGGGGCCGCCCTCGGGCGCGCCGTCGAGGATGCCGGCGTGCTTCAGGATGTTTCGCGCGCCGCGCTTGGCGATCGCCGCGGAACGCGCGGTCGCCGTGCCGCCGCCGCCAAGCTCCGTCGTCACGAAGGTCTTGCCGAGCGCTTCGGCCGCCTCGTCGTACATGCCCGCCGGGTCGATCTCCACCATGGTCATGGCATAGGGCGCAGCGAACGCGTCGCGGGCGGCGCGGCAGCGCTCCTCCTGAGATCGGTCGGAAAGCGCGTGGCAGGCGGCGAAAGGCACAAAACCGAGCGTGCGCCCGCCGGAATGAAAATCGAGCACGACGTCGGCCATGGGCAGGAGCACGCGATGAAAGAAGTCGGCGATCTTCTCGGTCGGCGAGCCGTCGGGCCTGCCCGGAAAGACGCGGTTCATGTTGAAGCCGTCGAGCGGCGACAGGCGCTGGCCGGCGCGAAACGCCGGCATGTTCATGAACGGGACGATAATGACGCGGCCGCTCACCTGG
Organism: uncultured Propylenella sp.; assembly: GCA_964487455.1. Lineage (GTDB taxonomy): Bacteria > Pseudomonadota > Alphaproteobacteria > Rhizobiales > Afifellaceae > DASWJZ01. Next base: position 1,533 of record CAZARE010000139.1, on the reverse strand, counting down.
TCGGGGAGAAGTGTGCGCGTCAGATCGACCAGCGCAATCGGGCCTTCGTATTCGTCGCCGTGGCTGGCGCCGGTGAGAAGCGCGGTCGCTCCCGCGCCGTTCCGCACGACGGTGAGCGGGATCATGATGTTGCCCCAGGCGGATTCGTTGCCGCTCCAGGGAAGCCTCAGGAATCCGTGCTGAATGCCGTCGGCGTCGAAGTCGACGGTGGGGACGACGGGGCTGTCCTTCATTCGGCGGCGGCCGTCTCGGGGGATGCTTGCACGGCGCGGCGCGAGTAGCGCAGCATGCGCGTGAAGCTCATGGCGATATGGCCGCGGCGGATATGGCCCACCGATTCCAGATCGCCGATCTCCATCGCGGCGACAATGTCCTCCATCTCGCGGCGGAATGCGGCAAGCTCCTCGGCGAGGTTGAGGCGCGGCATCATCATCAGCACGATGCGCGAGGTCTGGATGTAGAGCCTGTCGTTGATCTCGCGCAGCGGCTGGTTGCCCGTCATGGCGCTGATCTCGGCGGAGAATTCCATGTTGAGGCGGGCGAATGCCGTGTGGTTCGGATCCTCCTCGGCCAGCGCGGCGGCGCGTGCGATCAGCGCGCGGATGCGCTCCAGGTCGGCCGGCGCCCGCTGGATCGGCGACAGCCGTCCGATCAGCACCGCCAGCTCCAGCCTCAGGTGGTAGACCTGCTCCAGCTCCTCGATGTCCGCATCGGTCACGATCGTCCCGACGCCGTGCAGCGTCTTCGAGAGCCCCTCCGATTCCAGTCGCGCCAGCACGCGGCGCACCGGCGTGCGGCTGATCTTGAACTCGTCGGCAAGCGACTCCTCCGAAAGGCGCATGCCGGGCGGATATTCCAGCAGGCATATGCGGTCGCGCAGCGTCCTGTAGATGCGGTCGAAGCGCTCGCGGACGAGCGAGGCCGGCCGCGCCGCCCGGCTTCCGCGCTTGGCCGGAACCTCGATGACGTTCACCCCGCCTCCAGCACCGCGCTCAGGAATTGCTGCGTGCGTTCGTTCTTCGGTGAGCCGAAAATCTGCTCCGGCGGGCCCTGCTCGGCGATCTTTCCAGCGTAGAAGAAGCACACCCGGTCGGCGAATTCCTTGGCGAAGCCCATCTGATGGGTGACCATGAGCATGGTCAGATCGTGCTCCGCGCCGAGATCGCGGATGACGTTCAGCACTTCGCCGATCACTTCCGGATCGAGCGCCGAGGTGACCTCGTCGAACAGCATGATCTTCGGCCGCATGGCGAGCGCGCGGGCGATCGCGACCCGCTGCTTCTGTCCGCCGGAGAGCTGGATCGGATAGTGGCTCTTCTTGTCCCCGAGGCCGACCATGCCGAGAAGCTCGGCGGCGCGTGCTTCCGCTTCCTTTCGAGGAAGACCAAGAACGGAGACCGGCGCCTCCATGCAGTTCTGCAGCGCGGTCATGTGAGGAAACAGGTTGAAGTGCTGGAACACCATGCCGATCTTGCCGCGCACGCGCCTGAGATGCCGCTCATTGGCCGGCACCAGCTCTCCATTCTTCTGAAT
>CAZARE010000138.1:0-9435 GCA_964487455.1 uncultured Propylenella sp. | reverse complement strand
CGGGACTTACAACCTGCTGCAGCCGCAGATGGCCAGGCGGCTGCGTGATCGTAAGGTGAGGAACATCGAAATGGTGGCCCCCGACGTCATCGCCACCGGCAATATCGGCTGCATCGCGCAGATCGCTCCGGCGACAATCGTACCGGTGATGCATACGGTGGAGCTTCTCGACTGGGCCTATGGCGGCGACCGCAGCGATTTCCTCCGCCGCCGGATCGGCGCGCCAGCCCCGCGCGACGCGGCGTAAGGTCGCGCGCTATGATTCCGCCGACCGCTCGCCGGCAGAGGAGAGCTGGCCGCTAAGCGAATCGATGCGCCGAAGCAGCCGCGCCGCCTCCTGCTTGATGCGGACGACTTCGTCAAGAAGCTCCCCGTTCTCGCCGTTGGCCGCGTCGCGCGGGGCGGTGCCGTGGCCGGCAAGCAGCCATGTCGGGCTCACGCCGAGCAGTCCGGCGAGCAGGGCCAGCCTGTTCGACCGCGGCTCCGTTCGGTCATTCTCCCAGTTCGCCACGGTCTTCCCCGCCACTCCAAGCTGCACAGCGACCTCATCGATGGTGAGGCCGGCGGCCTCGCGCGCGTAGACGAGGCGTCCGCCGAGCGTGTCGTCGGCGGCGATCTCATCGCCGGTGAGCGGCGAAAATTCTGGGGAGTGCATCCAGCCTCCTATTGTTGGGCGCAAGCTCCGGCCGCCGCGATCCGCGTCGGTGGACCTCTCGCACCGGTAAGGTTATTGCTGACCACCGATAACAGCATGGTCACGTAAGTGCAAAAAGTGGCGCCGCACGCGTTGGAACACGGTGGAAAAAGGGGACGAGGTTGAGGGCAAGCGAGTGTGTGAGGGTCGGCAATCTACGGATAGCGAAAAGCCTGCATAGCTTCGTCACCGAGAAGGCCCTGCCGGGTACCGGCGTAACGCCGGAGCAGTTCTGGTCGGGCCTGGAAGCCATCGTTCGCGACCTTGCGCCCAAAAACCGCGCGTTGCTTCAGACACGCGGCCGCCTGCAGGCCAAGATCGATGCCTGGCACCGCGAACGGCGGGGGGAACCCTTCGATTCGAGCGAATACAAGTCGTTTCTCGAGCGGATTGGCTATTTCGAGCCAGAGGGCCCAAGCTTTTCGGTCGGCACAAGAAACGTCGATCCGGAGATAGCCGAGATCGCCGGGCCGCAGCTCGTCGTGCCGGTGACGAATGCGCGCTACGCGCTGAATGCGGCGAATGCGCGCTGGGGCAGCCTCTACGATGCGCTCTACGGCACCGACGCAATCCCAGAAGACGGCGAAGTCCGGCTCGGGGGCGGCTACGATCCGACACGCGGACGCAAGGTGATCGATTACGCTCGCGGCGTGCTTGACGCGGCGACGCCTCTCGCCGGCGCCTCATGGCGCGACGCCACAACATTGCAAGTCACCGACGGAACGCTCGTCGTGTCCGTGCAGGACGGGAGGACGGTCCGGCTGCAACAGCCGGCGAGCTTCGCCGGCTATGACGGTGCGGACCGTGACCCGACCGCCATCCTCCTGAAGCATCACGGCCTGCATCTCGAAATCCGCATCGACCGCGAGCATTCGGTCGGCAAGGACGATCCGGGCGGCATTTCCGACGTCATCGTGGAGGCTGCGATCACCACGATCGTCGATTTCGAGGATTCGGTGGCAACCGTCGACGCCGACGACAAGGTCGCAGCCTACCGCAACTGGCTCGGGCTGATGAAGGGCGACCTCACTGCGACCTTCGAGAAGGGCACCGAGCAGGTGGAGCGCGCGCTGGAGGGAGACAGGCACTACAAGACGCCCGACGGGGGAGTGCTGGCGCTGCACGGCCGCAGTCTGCTCCTGGTGCGCAATGTGGGGCTGCTCACGACCCTCGATGCCGTGCTCGACAAGGAGGGCGACGCGGTTCCGGAGGGCGTGCTCGACGCCATGGTGACGTCGATGATCGCGCTACACGACATCGGGCCCGAGGCGCGGCGGCTGAACAGCCGTGCCGGCTCGGTCTACATCGTGAAGCCGAAGATGCACAGCGCGGAGGAGGTCGCATTCTGCAACGAGTTGTTCGCGCGCGTGGAGGACGCGCTCGGCATGGCGCGCAACACGCTAAAGATCGGGATCATGGATGAAGAACGCCGGCTGACGGTCAACCTGAAGGAGGCGATCCGAGCCGCTAGGGACCGGGTCGTCTTCATCAATACCGGATTCCTCGACCGCACCGGTGACGAGATACACACCTCGATGGAGGCCGGTCCCATGATCCGCAAGGGTGACATGAAGTCCTCGACCTGGATCCGCGCCTACGAGGACTGGAACGTCGATATCGGGCTCTTATGTGGCCTGCCCGGACGCGCGCAGATCGGCAAGGGCATGTGGGCGATGCCTGACAGAATGGCCGACATGCTGTGCGAAAAGATCGCCCATCCCAAAGCGGGTGCCAACACAGCGTGGGTCCCCTCCCCGACCGCGGCGACGTTGCACGCGCTACACTATCACAAGGTGGACGTGAAGGCGCGCCAGGCGGAACTCAGGTCGCGCCGGCGCGCCTCGCTCGACGATATCCTCGCGATCCCGGTAGTGGAGCGCCCAAACTGGTCGCCTGAAGACGTCCAGGCAGAGCTCGACAACAACGCGCAGGGCATCCTCGGCTATGTCGTTCGCTGGATCGATCAGGGCGTTGGTTGCTCCAAGGTTCCCGACATCAATGACGTAGGCCTGATGGAGGACCGCGCGACGCTGCGCATCTCAAGCCAGCACATCGCCAACTGGCTTCACCATGGCATCGTAGGCGAGGACCAGGTGCGGGAAACCATGCAGCGCATGGCGGCGGTGGTCGACAAGCAGAACGAGGGCGATCCGCTCTATCGCCCGATGGCACCGAACTTTCAGGAGAGCGTTGCCTTCCAGGCGGCGTGCGACCTGGTGTTCAAGGGGCGCGCTCAGCCGAACGGCTACACGGAGCCGATTCTGCATGCGCGGCGACTCGAAGCAAAGAAGAAGAGAGAGGGCCTTTCTCTGGGTGGGGCACGCGACGGCCGCTAGCCATCTCGCCCATCCAGCCGCCGGCAAGTGGGGCCCATGACGGCGGCAGGACGAGCGTCGGGGGATACGGCATCGCTGGTGCGCACGACGCTCCTGGTGGGCGCCATCCTGCTTGCCTTCATCGTCGGCCTCGGTGTGCTTTGGATCGCATCCACCGCAGTCCTCATCATCTTCGCCGGCATTCTGCTTGCCGCCGCCCTCGACGCGGCCACGCGAGCGCTCGGAAGAGCGCTGCCCGTGAGGCACCGCTTCCGCTTGGGGCTCGTGATCGCCGTGCTTGGCGTCCTGCTTGTTGCTGCGCTGACATGGGGAGGTACGACGCTCGCGTCCCAGTTCAGCCAGCTCATGGAAGAGCTGGACAGTCAGGCCGGCCAGTTAATGACGCAGCTTCGCGCGTGGGGTCTCGACCTGGAAGCCATGCAGCTTCAGGGATTGCTCCCCAACATCGGGTCGGTTTTCGGCGGAGCGACGAATGCCATTTTCGGGTTGTTCGGAGCGATCGGAAACCTGCTGGTCGTGCTCTTTCTCGGCATCTTCTTCGCCGCGGAGCCAGCGCTCTACAAGCGAGGCTTGGTCAACCTCATCGCAAAGCCGCGCCGCGCGCGCGTCTCCGATGTGCTGGACAAAGCCGGCAGCGGACTGCGTGGCTGGCTCCTGGGCCAATCGATCAGCATGGCGGTGATCTTCGTCCTCACCTGGGCGCTGCTCGCCGCAATTAGCATGCCCTACGCCTTCCTGCTGGCATTGCAGGCCGGTCTCTTCGTTTTCATCCCCACGCTGGGTCCTGCCTTCGCCGGAGTGATCATCATGCTCGGCGGCTTGGCGCAAGGACCCGAAATGGCGGCCTGGGGGCTTGGCGTCTACGTCCTCATTCAGCTGCTGGAGAGCAACCTGCTCACGCCCATCGTTCAGAAGCGAACAGTGCTTCTGCCGCCGGCCTTCACCCTCGGCTTCCAACTCGTGATGGGGGCACTATTCGGCATTCTCGGGCTAGCCCTTGCCGTTCCGATCGCCGCGGCCGCGAAGATCCTGGTCGAGGAGCTCTATGTGAAGGACGCGCTCGGAGGGCCCTGGAGCGGCGAGCCGTCCCAGGGGTAAGGTTTCGCACGAAGCCGCCGAGGCGGCTCGCCCAGATGACGACGACTTTGGTGCCGATCGGCACCCTCTCGTAAAAGCTCAAACACGTTCTCGTTGGCAAGCCGGTGCAAGCCGGACGCCCTCAGGACGGGGCCGGCGCGAGATTCACCTTAGACCGCCGCTGAGTGGATGCTATCCTGGGTAGTCGTGCCAACAGCCCCAGTCGGGGCAAGCATGCGTACTCGCGAAGGAGTAGGACATGGCTGGTGAACTTACCAAGAACAGCATCGACCTGATGGCCAAGGCTTTGTCGGCGCTCGCTGCACGAGCGCGGGTGCAAGAGCCATTCACTCCCGATCTTCAGGGAGCCGTCGAACCGATCACAAAAGCTTTGGAGACGGTGACCGGGACCTTCGTGCGAACCGCGAACGCCCAGTTCGAAGTGTCGTCGGAAGCCGTTCGAGCTTCGGCGGACGAGGCACTGGGCGCAATTGGCGCCCCTGATCTCCTGCAAGCGGCGGCCGCAGTGGGTCAGGTACCTACGGGCGGCAACGTGTTCCGGTCAACGACCGTCGAGCGGAAATCCGGCGCCATCGGGATTCCCTGGCTCGAATTGATCAAGGAGATCATCAACCTAGTCATCGAGTACATACCCGGGCTCGGAAGGCTGGCCGGGATCATCAGTGAAATTCTCGAGTTCTTCGACAAGCTCTTCGGAGGCGAGCGGCACCTGCAAGCGGGCTAGCCAACCGCGCAAAAACAAACGGCCCGCCGAAGCGGGCCGTTTGCGCGAAGCTGGACGCCAACTTAAATGACGACGACCTTGGTGCCGATCGGCACCTTCTCGTAAAGCTCAAGGACGTTCTCGTTCAGCATGCGGATGCAGCCCGACGAAACGTTGAGGCCGATCGACCAGGGCTCGATCGTGCCGTGAATGCGATAAAGCGTGTCCTTGCCGTTCTTGTCGTGCAGATAGAGCGCGCGAACGCCGAGCGGATTGCCCTCACCACCGGGCATGCCGTTCGCCTGGTACTTCGCCAGTTCCGGCTGCCGCTTCACCATGTCGTTCGGCGGAAACCACTTGGGGTTCTCCTGCTTGCCGGCGACATAGACGGTCCCGGTCCACCCGAAGCCCTCGCGGCCGACGCCGACGCCCATGCGAAGCGCCTTGCCGCCCTCCATCACCTGGTAGAGGAACTTCTCGCGGGTATCGATGATGACGGTCCCGACCTCCTCGTTTGAGTCGTAGGCGACGATCTGCCGGTCGAACTTGGGGTCGGGCTTGCGGTTGCGGATCGCCGCTGGGACACGGGCGACTGCCGTCGCCGTCGCCGTGGGGGCCGCTTGCCGGCTTGCCGGAGCGTGGATGCCGGAATCACGGCGCACCTTGTCCGGATCGTAAGTGATGAAACCGCGGGTCGCCGGGTCGTAGATGGTCATCGGCGCCGCGCTCGCACCGAAAGCGGCGAGCGCGAAGACAGCGCCCAGCACCATTGCAGCGACCCCATGCTGCACCTTCATTCCAGCCTCCAACTGCATCCCAATCGTGCTTGCCCCTTACAGAATTCCGCGCCGGCTCGCCACTAGGGCGGCGAATCTTTCGTTAAGGCGTTGCTTCCACGCATCATCCGGCAGACCGCCCTCCCCGCTGCGGCGGCTCCCGCGCAGACGCCCGAATCCTCCGCCAAGCCGGGCGGACCCCGAAGGGAACCGAGCAGCTCCCCTAGAACACCACCACGCGCGTACCGACCTTGACCCTGTTGTAAAGCTCTATCACGTCCTCGTTACGCATGCGGATGCAGCCCGACGAGACGGCCTGACCGATAGTCCAAGGCTCGTTGGAACCGTGAATGCGGAAAAGGGTGTCGCGGCTCCCGTCATGGAGGTAAAGCGCACGCGCTCCGAGCGGGTTGTTGGGACCACCCGCCATTGACACCGGCAGATAGGGCTGCCGCTTGCGCATTGCCGCCGGCGGCGTCCATGTAGGCCATTCGGCCTTGCGGCCCACACGCACCCGCCCCTTCCAGCCAAAGCCCTCGCGCCCCACCCCGACGCCATAACGCTGCGCCTTTCCGTCGGCCAGCACATGGTAGAGGTAGCGGCTGCGCGTATCGATCACGATCGTGCCGGGCCGCTCGCCGGTCGGGTCGTTGACCAATGCCGGCAAATAGGCGCGATCGATCTGCGGCGTGCGCGCCCGCGGCGTGGGTGCCCGCGCCGGCGCCGCCGCGGCCGGCGCATGCTGCGCGCGCGGCGTGGCTGCAGGGCGTCCCCCCAGAAAGCGGAAAATGCCGGTCGGCTCCACGGTCCCGGGATCCACTGGACGGGAACCAACGGAGTTCATCGCAAGGACATTCCACTGCGCATCGATGGCCGGATCGCCGCTCGTTTGAACGCGCGGGGCGGCAAGGGCGAAGGATTGGGCGATGACGAAGAGGAGAAGGGAGATCAGAATTCGCTGCATGACGTACTCGCTACTGACCGTCTGTGACGCGAGTGGATGGTTAGCCGCGAATGGCTGCGGTTTCGTGAATCGAAAGTGTGACGCGATCGCGTCTCGGGCGCAATCTTTCGTTATGCCTAAAGAAGCGTTGCCACTCAGCGGAGGCGGGCTCGAACCTCGGCGACGACCGTCGGCAGGACCCGCCTGACCCGATCCTTGGTCATCCCAGGCCGGACGAGCGGGTGGTAGAGCATATTGAGAAGGTGCCGGTCGAAATCGGTTAAGACCGAATGCGGGGAGCTGTCATTGAACACGCTCTGGAGAAGCGTGGCGTCGTCGTTGACCGGCCCGAGACCCTGCAGAAACTCCTCCACCATGCAGCGGCGAAAGAGGAAGTCGCCCTCGTCCGCAACGATTGCCGCGTCCGATCGGCTGATGCCGGCCGTCGATGAGACGACGCGCACCAGGCACTTGCCCGGAGCGTAGGAAGACGCCGTGCGGCCATAGACCTCGCGTGAGACGACGCGCCTGTAGTCGGCGCGGTCGAGCACAAAAATTCTGTAGTTCGCAGCCGCCGGATCGGAGACGATGGAGATGTGAACGCCGTCAATCAGGGCAGGCAACGTGCGCACGAACGCGACGACCTCGGCGCCGCGCCGCGCGGATGAGCGGTCGTCGACATAGACGCGTACCTCGTTGACGTACTTCTTGACGATCATCGCCTGCCGGCCCCAGCTCGGATACTCGCTGCCGAAGACAGTGCGCATGAAGCCGTCGACCAGCTCGGCATCGGAGAAAGCGCGTCCCGGCGTCGCCGGCAGGAGAAGAACGGACGCGAGCAGAAGGATCGTCGGCATAGAGCGCATGGCGGTCGCGGTGACGGTTGTGCAAGATGGCGCCAGAATCTTCTTAGCTGCGCCCAGCGTTCGCGCAAACCCCGGAGGCCCCGCGTGCCCCCCGCCGACGGCCTAATCAAGACGGACGATGGCCGGCAGCGCTGCTGGTGGCCAGGCAGCGACGCCCTCTATCTGCGCTACCACGACGAGGAATGGGGGCGGCCAGTGGCCGACGACCGCCGTCTGTTCGAAAAGCTTTGCCTGGAAGGGTTTCAGGCGGGGCTTTCCTGGCTCACGATCCTGAGGAAGCGCGAGAGCTTCCGCGCCGCGTTCGCGGGCTTCGACATTGAGACGGTCGCGGCATTTGGGCCAAAGGACGTGAAGCGCCTCCTCAACGACGCGGGCATCGTGCGCCATCGCGGCAAGATCGAATCGACGATCAACAATGCGCGGCGCGCGATCGCGCTAATCGAGGAGGCCGGCTCCATCGCATCATTCGTATGGCGCTACGAGCCCAAGCCGGCGGCGCGCCCAAAGCGGCTCGACCATGCAACGCTCATGCAAATGGCGACGACGGCGGAATCGATCGCCCTGTCGAAGGCGCTCCGGAGCCGCGGCTGGGGCTTCGTCGGGCCGACCACCATCTATTCGTTCATGCAGGCGATGGGCCTCGTCAACGACCATCTCAGCGGTTGCGTCTATCGGCCGGTCGCGGAGGCGGAACGGCGGGCGTTCATCCGGCCGGCTTGACCACGGCGCACCGAAGCAGGCAGTTTCGAAGCGGGAGGCAAGAGCGAGCGGCAAACCGTATAGCAGCAAGGAATACGACATGCCTTCCTTGAGCGGATGGAAGATCACTCCGGCCCGGCAACCGAAGCCCGCCGACTACGATTTCGATCTGGAGCGCGCGCTTGCCTCTGTGGTGAACCTGCGCACTGTCGTGCCGGAGGATGCCTTTACGGCGCAGACACTTGGCACGGAGCGCGGCGGAAGCGGAGTGGTGATCCGCGAGAACGTGGTGCTCACCATCGGCTACCTGATCACGGAGGCTGAGGAGGTCTGGATCACGCTCAACGACGATCGCGTGGTCGCCGGTCATCCCCTCGCCTACGACCAAGCGACCGGCTTCGGCCTGGTGCAGGCGCTCGGCCACCTCGATCTACCCGCGCTGCCGCTCGGTGATTCCAGCCGGGCAAAGCCGGGGAGCCGCGTGGTGATGGCCGCGGCGGGCGGACGCGCGCACTCGCTTGCCGCGCGGATCGTCGCCAAGCAGGAGTTCGCCGGCTACTGGGAATACGTGCTCGACGAGGCGATCTTCATCGCGCCTTCGCATCCATTCTGGGGCGGCGCGGGGCTGATCGGAAAGGCCGGCGAGCTCATCGGCATAGGTTCTTTGCAGGTGGAGCAGCGCGCGACGGGCAACGAAGGGGGGCAGCTCAACATGGTGGTGCCGATCGACCTTCTGAAGCCAATCTTCGACGACATGCTGACGGCCGGCCGCGCCAGTCGCCCTCCCAAGCCCTGGCTCGGCCTCTTCGCCACAGAGCTTGAGGGCAAGGTGTTTGTGGTCGGCGTATACACGGATGCGCCTGCCGACCAGGCGGGCCTAAAGCCCGGTGACCTCATCGTGTCGGTCGCTGGCGAGTCGGTGGACGGGCTCGCCGGCTTCTTCCGCAAGGTGTGGTCGCTGGGTCCGGCGGGAGAAGACGTGCCGCTCATCGTACAGCGCGAGGGCGAGACGTTGCAGGTGACCGTGGCATCGAGCGAACGTGAGCACTTCCTGTCGAAGCCGCGCATGCATTCGTGAGCGAGGGCGACCAGCATCCAAGCCTGGCTGCGACATTTTCGGGCCGCCGGAACGCAGTGCCGCGGCTCGGCGTTCCATTCGTGAGGCCCGCAACCGAGGTTCGAGCGATGAACGAACGCAGCAAGACTGAAGGGCGGGGCGGTAAGCCGCTGCCCAAGCCGGCAAACGACGACGAACGGCTGGACGAGGCGCTCGAAGAGACGTTTCCAGCGAGCGACCCGCCCGCGCCAACGCATCCCGGC
>CAZARE010000137.1:0-4106 GCA_964487455.1 uncultured Propylenella sp. | reverse complement strand
CCCTGAGGCTTCGGCTACGGGATATCTGCAAGCTCTCGCGGCGGAGCGCAGCTGATGTACTGGCTCGACACCGTCCGCCTTCCCGCCCTCGTGTTGGGAGCACTCATGACCGTTGCACTTGCCGCGCCGCCCGCCCGCGCCACCCACGTTCAGGAGGTGACGAGCCCATCCGGCATCAAGGCGTGGCTGGTGGAGGACTACACCGTCCCCATCGTCGCGATGAACGTCGCCTTCAGCGGGGGCGCGGCGCAGGACCCCGACGGCAAGGCGGGGCTTGCCAATCTGATGTCGGGGCTGCTCGACGAGGGCGCCGGCGACATCGACTCGCGCGCCTTTCAGGCGAGGCTGGAAGATCTGAGCATCACCATCAAATTCGATGCCGGCCACGACGCGTTCTACGGCGATCTGCGGACGCTGACGACCAATCTGGACGACGCGTTCGAGCTGTTCCGGCTGGCGATCACGAGCCCGCGCTTCGACGAGGAGCCGGTGGCGCGCATCCGCGGGCAGGTGACCGCCAATCTCAGGCGGGCGGAATCCGACCCCAACGACGTGGCCCGTAAGCTGTGGGCCGCCACGCTGTTCGGCGACCATCCCTACGGGCGGACCAACGAAGGCACCCCCGAAAGCGTTGCGACGATCACGGCCGACGATCTGAGGGCGTTCCACGCGCGCACCCTGGCGCGAGACAATCTCCACGTAGCCATCGTGGGGGCCATCGACCCTGAGACCGTCGCGGCCGCGCTTGATCGTGTGTTCGGCGGACTTCCCGAGCACGCCGCGCTCGGCCCGGTCAGCGATGTCGAGCCGGCGGCTGACAGGACGGCGCATTCCGCACTCAGCGTCCCGCAAACCACGGTGCGGCTCGGCGGAGTGGGTTTGAAGCGCGACGACCCGGATTTCATCGCCGCCTACGTGGCCGACCAAATCCTCGGGGGAGGAACATTCTCCTCGCGGCTCTACAAAGCCATTCGCGAGCAGCGCGGCCTCGCCTATTCCGTGGGCACGGGGCTAATCCCCTATGATCATGCGGGCGCCTTCATCGCGGCGACATCGGTCGACGCGGCGAACGCCGACACGGCGGTGCGGATCATGCTCGACGAGATCGCGCGTTACGGCGAGGAAGGGCCGAGCGAGGCGGAGCTCGCGACGGCGAAGGACTACCTGGTCGGCAACTTCGCATTGCGCTTCGATTCCTCGCAGAAGATCGCGCGCAACCTTCTGCAGTTCCAGCTCGACAATCTTGGCATCGATTACATCGACCGGCGGAACGACCTCATTCGCGCGGTCACGGTCGAGGACGTGCGACGGGTGGCGAAGCGCCTGTGGAGCGGCCCGCTTTCGGTCGTCACGGTGGGCCCAGGAGAAAGCTGAGCGTTCCCTCGACCAGCCGCGTTCCGCGGCACGCCGCCAATTCCCGCACTCGGGCTTGCGCTCGCCCCGTCTTCTGCCCACCATGGCGCCAAACGGTAAGCCATCGGTGGTTGGAGGGCGTCATGCACATCAAGATCGCGGGTCTCACGGCCCTTCTCGTCCTTTTCTGGTCGTCGTTCGCCGCGGCGGGCCCGGTCGCCGACGCGGCAGCGCGCGCCGAAACGCTCCTGGCGGACGGCAAGACCGTGGAGGCGCTCGACGCGCTCAATGAGGCGATCGACGCAATCTGGCAGGACGGGCCGCTGGCGTTCCGCACCGTCGCCGTGGTGGATTCGGCGAGCGGCCTTGGCGTCTACGAGGAGCGCACCGATCCGACGTTCCGCCCCGACGAGAAGCTCACGGTCTACGTCGAGCCGGTCGGATTCGGCTATGGCTCGGGCGACGAAGGCAGCACCATCGCGTTCACCGCCGACTTGGCGATAGAGACCGCCACCGGGCAGGTCCTCAGCGAGACGGATGAGGTGTTTTCGCTCTCGACGCCTAGCGCCCCAGGTCGGCGCGAGTTCTACATGGCGCTCAGCTTCGCGGTCCCCTACCTGCGGCCCGGCGAATACAAGGCCACCTTCACTGTCCACGACCAGAATTCCGACAAAAGCGGAAGCTTCGAGGTTCCCTTCGGCATCTCCCTGCCGGCTGCCGAGTAAGCCGGGCCCGCGTCGCCCGGCCGGAACCCCTCGGGAGAGCCGCGAGCCCGTTCGCCGGCAGGCCATTGACAACCTGCGGGCGCCTTCTTATCTCCGGTGCGCCTGTTAGCACTCACCATACGGGAGTGCTAACAGCCGTCATTCATCGAGGTATATCCCCATTTTTGGGACGAGAGAGGGAACACATGCAATTCCGTCCACTTCACGACCGCGTGGTCGTCCGTCGCCTTGAATCCGAAGAAAAGACCAAGGGCGGCATCATCATTCCGGACACCGCCAAGGAGAAGCCGCAGGAAGGCCAGATCGTCGCCGTCGGCCCAGGCGCCCGCGACGAAGCCGGCAAGGTGCAGCCGCTCGACGTCAAGGCCGGCGATCGCATCCTGTTCGGCAAATGGTCCGGCACAGAGGTCAAGATCGATGGCGAGGAACTCCTGATCATGAAGGAGTCCGACATCATGGGCATCATCGAGCAGACCGCCTCCGCCAGAAAGAAGGCCGCCTGAGCGCGCTCATCACAACCGATATTGAACGAGAGGAACAAAAATGGCTGCGAAAGAAGTAAAATTCTCGGCCGATGCGCGCGAGCGGATGCTGCGCGGCATCGAGACCCTGGCCAATGCGGTCCGTATCACGCTCGGCCCCAAGGGCCGCAACGTGGTGCTGGAGAAGTCATTCGGCGCTCCGCGCGTCACCAAGGACGGCGTGACGGTCGCCAAGGAAATCGAGCTTGAGGACAAGTTCGAGAACATGGGCGCACAGATGGTGCGCGAGGTCGCGTCGAAGACCAACGACGTTGCCGGCGACGGAACCACGACGGCAACGGTGCTGGCTCATTCCATCGTCAAGGAAGGCGCCAAATACGTTGCCGCCGGCATGAACCCGATGGACCTGAAGCGCGGCATCGAGATGGCGGTCATCGCCGTCGTGAAGGAACTCGAGAAGCAGTCGAAGAAGATCAACACCTCCGCCGAAGTGGCGCAGGTCGGCACGATCTCCGCCAACGGCGATACCACCGTCGGCGACATGATCGCGAAGGCCATGCAGAAGGTCGGCAATGAGGGCGTGATCACGGTCGAAGAGGCGAAGTCGCTGGAGACTGAGCTCGAGGTGGTCGAGGGCATGCAGTTCGACCGCGGCTACATCTCGCCCTATTTCATCACCAACACGGAAAAGATGATCGCCGACCTGGAGGACCCCTACATCCTCCTATTCGAGAAGAAGCTCTCCAACCTGCAGGCCATGCTGCCGGTGCTGGAAGCCGTGGTGCAGTCCGCCCGTCCGCTCCTCATCATCGCCGAGGACGTCGAAGGCGAGGCGCTGGCAACGCTGGTCGTCAACAAGCTGCGCGGCGGACTCAAGGTCGCGGCCGTCAAGGCGCCTGGCTTCGGCGACCGCCGCAAGGCCATGCTGCAGGACATCGCCACTTTGACTGGCGGCGAGGTCATCTCCGAAGATCTCGGCATCAAGCTTGAGAACGTGACGCTCGACATGCTCGGCCGCGCCAAGAAGGTGACGATCTCCAAGGAGGAGACGACCATCGTCGACGGCGCCGGCAAGAAGAAGGACATCGAAGGCCGCGTCAACCAGATCAAGGCGCAGATCGAGGAGACCACCTCCGACTACGACCGCGAGAAGCTGCAGGAGCGGCTTGCCAAGCTCGCCGGCGGCGTCGCGGTGATCCGCGTCGGCGGCGCCACCGAGATCGAGGTGAAGGAGAAGAAGGACCGCGTCGACGACGCCCTCAACGCGACCCGCGCGGCGGTCGAGGAAGGCATCGTGCCGGGCGGCGGCGTGGCGCTGCTGCGCACCCGCAAGGCGGTCGAGAAGCTGACCTCGGAGAATCCCGATGTGCAGGCCGGCATCAAGATCGTGCTGAAGGCGCTGGAGTCGCCGATCCGCCAGATCGCCCAAAACTCCGGTGTCGATGCTTCGATCGTAGTCGGCAAGGTGCTGGAATCGAAGTCCAACACCTACGGCTTCGATGCGCAGTCCGAGACCTACAAGGACCTCGTCCAGGCCGGCATCATC
>CAZARE010000136.1:0-4169 GCA_964487455.1 uncultured Propylenella sp. | reverse complement strand
CTCCTCGTCACCTTCGGCCTATCCATCATCGTGCAGAACGGCCTCCTGGAGGCGTTCTCCGCCGATACCCAGCGCCTGCGGCTCGGCGGGACCGAGACGGATTCGATTTCTCTCGGCGGCGGAATTGCCATCGGCGCGATGCCGCTCTTCAACTTCATCACCGCGGTCGCGATCATCTTCCTGCTCAATCAGCTCTTCTATCGCACCGCGCTCGGCCGCGCCTTCCGCGCCACCTCCGACGACCCGGAGACGGCGCAGCTGATGGGCATCGACAATTCCCGCATCTACGCCATAGCCATGGGCCTCGCCCTCGCGGTCTGCGCGGTCGCCGCGTTCTATCTCGGCGCGCGGGCCAGCTTCGATCCGACTATCGGCCCGGCGCGTCTCCTTTATGCCTTCGAGGCGGTGATCATCGGCGGGCTCGGCAGCCTTTGGGGAACGCTGGCGGGCGGCATCGTGCTCGGCGTGGCGCAAACGGTGGGCGCCAAGATCAACCCCGAATGGCAGATCCTGGCCGGCCATATCGCCTTCCTGGTCGTGCTGGTGCTGAAGCCCCGCGGCCTCTTCCCGCGCGCGGTGGATTGAGAGGGGCGCATGGCCAGCGAGAACGCCGGCACGACGGAAGCGCCCGGCCGCTTCTCCGTCGTCACCGCGACGAAGACCTCGCGCGTGGCCCTCGCCGCGGCAGCCGTGCTGCTCATCGTTCTCGCCGCGGTCCCTTTCTACGGAGGCCGCGCTCTGATCCAGGACCTGTTCTTCGTCTTCACCATGCTGGCCCTGGCGCAGTACTGGAACCTCCTCGCCGGATATGCCGGCCTCGTCTCGGTCGGGCAGCAGGCCTATGTCGGCCTCGGGGCCTATGGGCTGTTCGCGCTCGTCATCCTGTGGGGCGTGGATCCGCTTCTTGCGGTGGTGATCGCCGGGCTCGCGGCCGGCGTGCTCGCGGTGCCGACGGCCGCGGTGGTGTTCCGATTGCAGGGCGCCTATTTCGCCATCGGCACCTGGGTGGTGGCGGAGGTCTATCGGCTGCTCCTGGCGCAGGCGAAGATTCTTGGCGGCGGTACCGGCACCTCGCTTCCCGTGGACGCCAGCCGCTCCATGGCCGGCATCGAGCTGGTGCGCGAGCTGCTCGGCGTGCGCACATCGGCGGCGCGGGACATCGTCCTCTACTGGGCTGCCCTAGTGCTGGTCGCCGGCACGCTGGCGCTCGTCTATGCGCTGCTCCGCTCGCGCCGCGGACTGGCGTTGTCGGCTCTGCGCGACTCGGAGCTGGCGGCGGCAAGCGTCGGGGTGGAGACCGGGCGCACCAAGCTCCTCGTTTACGTCTGCGCCGCGATCGGCACCGGCATCACCGGCGCGCTCATCTACCTGCAAACGGCGCGCGTCTCGCCCGACGCGGCTTTCTCGGTGCTCGACTGGACGGCTTACGTCATCTTCATCGTGGTGATCGGCGGCATCGGCACGATCGAAGGGCCGATCATCGGCGTCATTGTGCTTTATTTCCTGCAGGACTATCTGGCGGACTTCGGCACTTGGTACCTCATGCTGCTTGGGCTTCTCGCCATCGCCGTGATGCTGATCTCGCCGGGTGGCATCTGGGGCTTGATCTCGCAGCGCTTCGACCTGCAAATCTTCCCTATTAGACGGCGGCTGATGCCGAAGGAGTAGCGTCAAAGCAGGCTGGTCAGTTTCTCCAAGGCCGCGGCAAAGCCCTTGAGCGTCAGCGGTACAACCTCGTCGCGCCCGTCGACGAACCGCATCGCGATGTTCAACGTCTTTCCGAGCTTCATGCCGCTGACCAGCTCATCGGTGAGCGGCAGGGCCGCATAGGCTCCCTTCTGATCGCTGGTCTGGATCGCAACCGTCATGGCCTCGCCCCTGTCGATAGCGATGGACAGACCGTGCGGAAAATAGAGACCGTGCGGCAGCCACAAGAGCATCGCCATGCGCTGCTCCTCGGCGTGCGGACGTATGACAGCCGAGACGAGCGGCTGCCCGGTCTCGGCGACGAAGAGCACCTGCTCCATCTGGCAGGTTGTCTTCTCCGGATCGGAGCCCGGCGTGCAGGTGACCACCCATTCCGGCGGCGTCGGTCCGGCCTGCTCCGCCGACTCCGGGGACGCGGCCGGCGTCTGCGCATGGCCCGAAGTCAAGAGGACGGCGACGGCCAGAATAGCGACGCCAACGTGACACAGGCCGGAACGCATTGGCACCCCCGAAGCAGAACGGCATTTAAGCACGCGTGGCGAGCGAGAGAAACGATTGATGTGCGGCGAACCTGCCGGCGTCGGCGGCGAGATCGCGCGGGCGCCGTCGCAAGGTGAACGGCGTTCGCGCGCCAGCTATTGAAAGGAATTTCCGCATGTGGCAGCGTTTTCCGCAACCGGCGCAAGACCGGGGAAGCAAGGGCGTTGGGAGGGCGCATGCGCGCAGTCATCTGCACGTCGTTTGGCCCGCCCGAGAGTCTACAGCTTCGCGACGTGCCGCTTCCGGAGCCGGGGCCTGGCGAAGTGCGGATAGCCGTTCAGGCCTGTGGCGTTAACTTTCCGGACACCTTGATCATCGAAGGCAAGTACCAGCTCCGCCCGGACCTGCCGTTCTCCCCGGGCGGCGAGGTCGCCGGCCTGATCAGCGCAGTGGGCAAGGACGTGTCGGGATTCGCCGAGGGCGACCCGGTGATCGCCGTCAACGGCTACGGCGGATTTGCCGAGGAGATCGCGGTCGAGGCGAGCCGCGTCATGCCGCGCCCGGATCATCTTGAGGCCGTCGCCGCCGCTGGGTTCAGCATGACCTACGGCACCGCGATGCACGCATTGGCGCAGCGCGCCGACATCCAGCCCGGCGAGACATTGCTGGTGCTCGGCGCCGGAGGCGGGGTCGGGCTCGCAGCGGTCGAGATCGGCAAGCTTCTGGGCGCGCGTGTGATCGCCGCCGCCAGCTCCGACGAAAAACTCGCTGCCGCACATAAACAGGGAGCCGACGAGACGATCAATTACGGCGGCGAGTCGCTGCGCGACCGCATAAAGGAGCTGACCGGCGGACGCGGCGTCGACGTCGTGTTCGACCCGGTGGGAGGCGACCATCTGGAGGCAGCGGTCCGTTCGGCAGCGTGGCGCGGACGCGTGCTTGTAGTCGGTTTTGCGGCCGGCGCGATCCCCAAGATCCCGGCCAACCTCGTGCTGCTCAAGGGCTGTGCCTTGGTGGGGGTCTTCTGGGGCGCCTTCCGTGGGCGCGAGCCGGATGTGGACGCGGCGAACTTCCGTCGCCTGTTCGCCTGGCACAAGGAGGGCCGGCTCCGTCCGCTGATCGGCACAGTCCGCCCGCTTGAAGAGGCGTCCGCCGCTTTGCGCGCGCTCGCCGACCGGACCGCGATCGGCAAGATTGTGCTGACGACCGCTAACGGGGGGAGCTGAATGTTCGAGCCGTCAAGCCGCGCCAAGGCTCTGCATGACAAACTGCAGCGTTTCATGGACGAGCACATCTATCCGAACGAGCGTGCCTTTCACGAGCAACACGCCCGCTTGCCCTCGCGCTGGCAGACTCCGCCGATGCTCGCGGAGCTGCAGGTGAAGGCGCGCGCCGAAGGGTTGTGGAACCTGTTTCTGCCGGACGAGGAATACGGCGCCGGGCTCAGCAATCTCGATTACGCGCATCTCTGCGAGACGATGGGTCGCTCCTATCTCGCGCCAGAGGTGTTCAACTGCTCGGCGCCCGACACCGGCAACATGGAGACGCTCGTGCTCTATGGAACCGAGGAGCAGAAGGAACAGTGGCTGAAGCCGCTGCTCGAGGCGAAGATACGCTCCTGCTTCTCCATGACCGAACCGGACGTCGCGTCCTCCGACGCGACCAACATCCGGGCCGGCATCGTCCGTGACGGGGACGAGTACGTGGTCACCGGGCGCAAGTGGTGGACCACCGGTGCCGGCAGCCCGCGATGCGAGATCGCGATCGTGATGGGCAGGACCGATCCGGAGGCCGAGACGTACCGGCAGCAGTCGATGATCCTGGTGCCGATGGACACACCCGATGTGACGATCGAGCGTACGCTGACGGTGTTCGGCTACGACGAGGCGCCCCACGGCCATGCCGAGATCACCTTCGACGACGTGCGGGTGCCGGCGGCGAACATGCTGCTCGGCGAGGGTCGCGGGTTCGAGATCGCCCAG
>CAZARE010000135.1:0-8255 GCA_964487455.1 uncultured Propylenella sp. | reverse complement strand
CCGAACACCGAGGGGCTGGGGCTGGAGACGGTCGGTATCGAGCTGGACAAGAAGGGTGCCATCGCGGTCGACGAGTATTCAAGGACCAGCGCCGACGATATCTGGGCCATCGGGGACGTGACTGACCGCATGCAGCTTACGCCCGTCGCGATCCACGAGGCCATGTGCTTCGTCGATACCGTATTCCATGATCGCCCGACCAAGCCTGACTACGACCGGGTGGCAACCGCGGTCTTCTCGCAGCCGGAGATCGGCACGGTTGGGCTGACGGAGGACGCGGCGCGGCACCGCTACCCGAACCTCGACATCTACAAGACAGCCTTCCGACCGCTCAAAGGCACGCTGACCGGCCGCTCCGACCGCATGCTCATGAAGCTTGTCGTGGATGCCGACACCGACGGCGTGCTCGGCGCGCACGTGCTCGGCCCGGGCGCCGGCGAAATGGCCCAGCTTCTCGCCATTCCGATCAAGATGCGGGCAACCAAGGCGGACTTTGATTCCACGATGGCGGTGCACCCGACGGCGAGCGAGGAGCTTGTCACGTTTGCGGCGCCGACGGAGCGCGTCCGCGATGGGGAGACCCTCGCCGCCTAAAGGGCAGGGCGGGTGAGCCTCGCGGCGCAGACAGCCGCCACGACGCCGCCGATGCCGAGCACCGCAAACGTCCAGCCCCACACGACGGACGGCCGCCAGGCCATCGCGGTTGCGGCGTCGAAGGCGAGCCCGGCGGCGAGCGGCGCCAGCGCTCCGGCGCCAAAGCCAAGCAGCGAGCGGATCGCCAGCACGGCGCCGAGGCGTCCCGGATCGGTCACCTCGGTAAGCGCCGTTGTGAGTACGGGCGAATCGCCGATCGTGAGGAACGAGTAGACGAGCGCTATTGCCACAACGATGCCGGCCGGCAGCCAGATCACCCAACCGATCGTTAGCGAAAGCGCGGCCGCCGCGGTCGCCACGCCGAGGAGCACGGCACGCCGCCCTAGCCGGTCCGACAGCGCGCCCATCACGAAGGAGGCGGTGGCGCCGGCCAGATGCATGCTGCCCGTCGTCAGTGCGCTGGACTGGCTGGCGGCAGCGATCCCGGTTCCGCCGAGCACGAAAGCGGCGGCGATAAGAGACGGCAACCACGCCCAGCTGCCGAGAAGCTCCCAGGAGTGCCCCGTGTAGCCGACCGTGAGCATGCGTGCGTCGCGGCCGCCGAAAATGTGATGCCAAAGGTCGCCCTTGGTCTTGCGGGAATGGGTGCGGTTTTCGATGCCACGCAGGCAGAGAAGGAGCAGCGCCGCGCCAAGCGTCGGAGCCAGACCGGTAACGACGAACGCGGCGCGGTAGTCACCGAAGCTAAGAGCCAATCCGCACAGGAACAGGGAGCCGGCATATCCAACGGAGGTGGAGGCGATCAGCCATCCCATTGCCGTACCCCGTCTGATGGGGTCGTTGCGTTCGGCGAAGAGCATGATGAGCGGCGTGTAGACACCGCCTTGCGAAAGACCGGTAAGGCCGTAGAGCACCATCGCGCTGCCCCAGTCTCTTGCGAAGAGCCCGAAGGCCGCGGAAGCGACAGCGCTCGCCACGGCTGAGATCACCACGGCGCGCTTGGCGCCGATGTGGTCGGCCGCCCAGGCGAATGCGAACAGCGAAACGGCGTAGGAGACGGTGAAGGCGGTGATGATGGCGCCGGCTTCGGTGCCGCTGATCCCCCATTCCTCTAGAAGGATGGGAATGACCGCTGCCACCGTCATGAAGTTTGCGAAAAGGAAGATACGCGCGGCGCAAACGCCCAGCGTCCAGCGGTCGGTCAGCAAGTTACTCCCTCTATCGGCCGCGCTGCTCAGGCGGCGTCGCAGCCCTCGAGCGTCTCGGCGACAAGATGGTCAACCACGCGCCGCAAGGCCTCGTCGTCGCTCTGACCCTCCTCCAGCGCCCCGTGGAAGACGGCGAGCTGGCGGTCGGCGCTGGTGCCGTCGGCCGCGATCAGGCGCAGCCGCTCCACCTCGGCGTGGCAGCCGAGTCGGTCGGCCTCCTCGGCTATGAGCGCGATCAGCTCGTCAATCAGATCGCCGAACGGAACGGTCTCGCCGCGGCCGAAGTCGATGAGCTCTCCGCTCACGCCGTGCCGCTGGGCGAGCCATCGGTTTTCCGCCACGAGCGCAGACAGGTATTGCCGCCAGCGCTGGTTCCGCCGTTTCAGCGAGATCAGCATATGCACGATCGACTGGAATGCGGCGGCAATTGCGATGCCGTCCTCGACACGGGTGCAAACGTCGGTGATACGCATCTCAAGTGTGGGAAACTTCGCCGATGGCCTGAGGTCCCACCAGATCTTGGAGGCATCCTCGATGCAGCCGAGCTTCACGAGCAGATCGATCATGCGACGGTACTCGCCGGCGCTGCTGAAAGGCTGCGGGAGGCCGGCGCGCGGCAGTTCCACCGAGATCGACGAGCGGTAGGACTTCAGGCCGGTGCTGCGGCCTCGCCAGAACGGCGAGGACGTCGAGAGCGCCAGGAGGTGCGGCAGGAAGTAGATCAGCTGGCCGTGCAGATCGATCCTAAGCTCCTCGTCAGGCACCGCTACGTGCACGTGCATGCCGCAGATGAGCAGCCTCAGCGCAACGGTTCTGAGATCGGCGGCAAGCTGCGCATAGCGCTCCTTGTCTGTGGTGACTTGCGCGCTCCAGTCGGCGATTGGGTGGGTGGAGGCGGCGACCAGCCCCATGCCGTGCCGCTTCGCTTCGGCGGCGATGACGCGGCGGTAGAGCATGAGCTCGCGGCGTGCCTCGGCGATCGTTTCGCACACCGTCGTTCCCACTTCGATCTGGCAGCGCAGGAACTCGGGCGTGACGTGCTCGCCGATCAGCTCCCGACACACCTGCATGAACGCTTCTGGCGGATCGGCGCGCAGATCCCGGGTTTCCAGGTCGACGAGGAGGTACTCCTCTTCAATCCCGATCGTGGAGGGCTGTTCGGTCGGCATTGCACGAAGCAAAAACACGAGCCGGCGCGGAACGCCAGCATTTGATGCTTTCTACGGCGGCCTGTGGGCGGTCAGCGCGTCGCGCGAAGATCGTCAGGCCACTGGAACAGCTTGTGGCGAAAATGCTTGCGCACTTCGGAGATCAACTCGCGCACGTCGTGCTCTTGCTGAGCGAAGGATTCCTGACAACGCATGACCTTCAACAGCCACGGCAGCAGGCGGGCAAACCTGTCCTTGTCCTCCAGAAGGTTGGCGACCGATGCGGCGACCGCCTCGAGCGGCGGGGAGAGGTTGTCGATCCAGAGGTCGATATAGGCATGCGGAGGGACGACGTGGCGCAGCGCTTGCGCCTCGGCCTTGACGTAGTTGAGCACGGCGACGCGCGCCGCAGCCCCGAGCCTTCCGTTCGGCATGGCAAGTTGGAGCAGCGCAAAGACCCCGTCGCGCGTCGCGTCTTGCAGCCGGAAGAGGGCGGGGAAGTCCGGGTCGGGGTATTCGCGCGGCAGATACGGCGCGAGTAGCGCCAACTGCTCATTGCCCGACAGGATACGGCCGCTCCGCAGGTCGGCAATCGAGATGATCCGGTCTACGCGGAACGTTCGTTCGGCCTGACGGACATGACAATAGGCGCTGAGGCTGGCGGGGTGCTGGGGATCGAGCGCGAGACAGCGCACGGTGCGCAAGCTCGCCCAGCCGCGGCCGTCGCAATATTCCAGGGCGAACGCAACGCCGCGAATCTTGTCGTTGGTGAAATTGCCGTGGTTGTCAGGATCGTCGTCCAGGGGCGTATATTCGCGCAAACGGAAGGGCGGCGACAGCGGCGCCTCGCCTCTCCGCGCAAACCAGCTGACGACTCCCTCCAACGGCTCCCCCCGAGCCCGTCCGACGATTCGGCATTGCACCATCAGCGCGGTCCGCACTCAAGAGGGTACGGCCGCGGATGAGACATATTTTGCTTGCGTGATGTGGTGATGAGACGCTGCATGTCCCGATTCGGCCCACGGAAGATGTTTTGACAATCTGTAGTTGACGGTCGCTTTTGACCCTCTTTGTCCAATCTCGGTCGTGTTGCGAATTTGCCAATAGCGGGGACAATCTATCCAATTTCAACCGCGACGATAACGCGGTGTTTACCACCGCCGCGCCAGTTTCCGCAGAAGCTGCGGGGGAATCGATGGGCAACCGACGGCGGGAGCGGCGTCAGAAGGTCCTGAAGGAGGGGAAGGTGATGCTCACCGAGTGGCTATCGGTGAGCTGCGTTGTGCGCGACATCAGCCCCGGCGGCGCGCGGCTCGAGTTCGACGATCCGATCTATCTTCCGAGCGCGTTTCGTCTCTGCATCGTTTCCGCCGAACTGACCATTCCTGCCGTGCCGGCGTGGCAGCGCCGGCGGGAGGCCGGGATCCGCTTCACCGGCGTCGGCGTCGTCGGCGAGGTGGATAGCTCGCCCAAGCGCGTCCCCGCGGCCGCCTGAACCCTCTGCGATATGATGAACGTGCCTCGCTGACGGCGCCGGTCATCCGGAAACGGCGTGTTCCATTTGCGCATAGCGGGCCAAACGGGCAATCTGCGCGCTCGAAACTGACTTTGTGAGCCCGGGCGTAGCCGACGTTGAGCGCAGGTGAGACGAATATCGTCGCCGCTGAGGCCGGGCCTGCGAAGACCCAGCCTGCGCCGGTTGCTGTTGGCAAGCCACTCGACAGGTGGCCAGCGCTGATTCTGCCCGCCGCCCTGGCTGTTCTGATTGTCAGCCTGCTCCCTATCGCCTACGGACTGTTCGTCGCCTTTCAGCAGGCGCCCAGCGGTTTCCTGACCCTTTCTGACGACCCACGGTTTTGGGAGGCTGTTCGCCATACGCTGAACCTGGCGGCGATCGCGCTCCCGGTTGAGCTGCTCCTCGGGCTGGCTCTGGCGTCGATCTTCCTGGGGCACATGCCAGGCAAGAAAATCTTCGTTTCCCTCCTGGCGCTTCCGGCGCTGGCCGCCCCGGTCATGGCCGGCTGGGCCTGGCGCATACTGTTCGACAACGACTACGGGCCGGTGAACCATGCTCTTGGCTGGATGACCGGCGGGGCGGTGATGACCTTGTGGACGGAGGATCCGGACTTGGTCTATCGCGCCATCCTGATCGCCGATATCTGGCAGTGGACTCCGTTCATGGCTCTGCTGCTGTTGGCCGCGCTCACAAATGTCGACCGGAGCCAATTGGAAGCTGCCGAGATCGATGACGTGGGTCCGTGGCGGACGCTCCTGCACGTAGTAATGCCGGCGGTCTGGCCGGCGGTTGCCATCGCCGTGCTGATCCGCGGGCTCGATCTTCTGCGGCTCTTCGATGTGGTCTTGGTGCTCACACGGAACGGTCCGGAAGTACGGACGGAGACGCTTTCGGTCTTCGCATACGAAAGGTTGGCGCAAGACGTGGACAGGGGCACAACGGCCGCCTTGGTTTGCACGGCCCTCCTCCTGGTATCTCTCCTGGCGATGCCACTCTTGCTGCGCTTGGAGCGGAGCCGGTGAGAGCGGGGCGCGTGGCGTGGCTCACGGCGCGCTATGTGCTGGCGTTGACCGCGCTGGCCGTGTTCCTCTTTCCGCTCTACTGGCTGGCCGTTACCGCATTGAAGACGCCGGACGAGATCTTGACCTATCCACCGGTCTGGTGGCCGCGCTCGCCGCAATTTGCGAGTTTCGTCGGTCTTTTCGAGAGCGGCGAAGCCCGCGTCGTGGCGAACAGCTTGATCGTTGCGCTGCTGTCGACCGCTGTGGCGGTCACGCTTGGCACGGCGGGGGCCTATGCCACAAGCCGCCTAGGGCTCGCCGGAAGGCTCTTTGCCGGATGGGCGGTCGCGAGCCGCATGGTGCCGCCGGTCCTCGTAGTGGCTCCGTTCGCCGTCCTGTTCGCTGGAGTTGGTCCGGTGGGTGGCATAGTCGTCCTGGTGCTGCTCCTCGCCGCCTTCAACCTCCCTTACGTGCTCTGGATGATGCGGGGCTATCTGCGCGAAGTGCCGCGAGCTCTTGAGGAGACCGCGCTTGTCGCCGGCCTCACCCATGAGCGGGTTCTGTCCCAGGTCGCCTGGCCGATGGTGCGGGGCGGCTTGCTTGCAACAAGCGCCTTCACCTTCTTGCTCGCCTGGAACGAGCTCGCCTTCGCGCTCGTGCTGGCAAGCGACTACGCGCTGACGTGGCCGGCGTGGTTGGCTCGCTATGAGAGTCAGCCGGAAACCTGGGCGCCCGCTGCTGCCCTGGCGCTCGTCGGCACGCTGCCGGTACTTGTCGCGCTCGCTCTGATGCATGGGCGGGTTGCCCGCAGTCTCTCCCTCGGTGTCGTTAAGGACTGAGGCCATGGCCAACCTGACGGTGAGCGGAGTCGTGAAGTCCTTTGGCAAGCACAAGGCGCTCAGTGGAATCGACTTGACCGTGCCGGATGGGGAGCTGTGCGTGGTGGTTGGGCCTTCCGGCAGCGGCAAGACGACTCTTTTGAGGGCTGTCGCCGGGCTGGAGGATGTCGATGCGGGGAGCATCGCCGTCGACGCGGAAGTCGTCAACGACCTTAGGCCGCGCGACCGCAATGTCGCCATGGTGTTCCAGCGGCCGGCGCTGTTCCCGCATCTAACCGTCTACGGGAATATCGCTTTCGGGCTCAGGGCACGAAGCATGCCCCGCGCCGAGATGATCCCTCGGGTCGAACACGCGGCGGAGTTGCTCGGGATTTCAAGCCTGCTGGGCCGCTACCCGCGCGAGCTGCGTGAAGGCGAGCAGCAATGCGTGGCGATAGCCCACGCGATCGTGCGCGACGCTTTGCTCTTTCTTTTCGACGAGCCGCTTTCGCGCCTCGACGCCGTGCACCGGGAGACGGTGCGCGCTGCGCTGAAGCGGCTCCACCGGGAAAAGGGAATGACCACGCTCTACGTTACGCAGGACCAGATGGAGGCCCTGAGCCTCGCCGACAGGATCGTGCTCATGCGCGAGGGGCGGGTGGAGCAAGAGGGTGCGCCGATCGATCTCTTTGAGCGGCCGGCGTCCCGTTTCGTGGCGGGCTTCTTCGGGCCGCTCAAAATGAACTTCCTCGCCGGCACGCTGGCGCGGAGCGAGGGCGGCGACGCCGTGCGCCTGGCAAATGGCGCAATGAGCGTCCCGCTGCCGCCGAACCGCCTTCCCGCCGGCGCGGCCGACGGCTTGCCGGTCATCCTCGGGCTGCGGCCGGAGCACATGATGCGCGCCATACGGCTTTCGCCGTCGGACGGGACGCTCCGCTACGAAGCGGAGATCGAGCTGCTGCAGCCCACCGGCTCGCGCGTCTGCGCGACGTTTCGGATGGGGAGTGAGCCTGTGATCGCCGAGCTTCAGGCGCACGACGTGAGCGCGCCGGGCGAGAAAGTGGCGATCGATATCAACCTGAAGCGAGCCACCATTTTCGACGCGGGAACCGAGAAAGCGCTGTCCCAGGCGACCGGCGACCTCGTGTCCAAGGAATCCAAGGAAACTGCACCCGGTCCCTGACGGCGGGAGGGTCGGCGTCCCGCCCGAGCTACTCGCCGCTGAAGTCCGGACAAGGCCATGCGGCGGGGGCGGAAAGGCCTTCAGGCAGGAGCGTCTCGCCCGAGCCGCAGGCGATCTCCAGCTGACCGTCCGTCAACCCCTGGGTCTGGCTGAGGTCTGCCCCCTCGATCCGTGTGAGGAACATGTACGTGCCGGTCAGGTCGGCGTCTTCGAGATCGGCGCCGCTCAGGACGGCGCGCGACAGATTGGAATAGCTGAAACTGACGCCCGAGATCACCGCGTCGGTCAGAACGATGCGCGCGAGCTCCGCCTTTGCCATGTTGGCGCCCGTGAGGTCCGCTTCGGTGAAGTCGGAGCGGTTCATCTCCGAAGCGTTGAATTCGACGCCCGTGAGATTGGCGCGTGAGAAGTTGGTGCGTGAGAATTCGGCGCTCGCGAGGTTGGCATTGCTAAGGTCCGCGCCGGACAGGTCGGCCCGCGTCGCTGTGGCCTTCTCCAGGTCTGCGCCGGAGAGGTCGGCGTCTGTCAGGCTGGCGTTCGAGAAGTCCGCGCGGACGAGGTGGGCTCCGGAGAGGTTGGCGTTCCGCAGGTCGGTCGAGGTGAAGAAGGTCTGCGCGAACGTGCCGGCTGACAGATCAGCCCCTCCGATCATCCGGCGCGTCTTCGGGCATTTCGACCAGTCGAACACCGGCTTGGGCTCGTCGTTGCACGCCGCTGTTGCGGAGGATGCGGAAAGAGCCAAGAGGAGGACGGCATAGAGGGCAGCGCCGAGCAACGAGCCTGGGCT
>CAZARE010000134.1:0-4077 GCA_964487455.1 uncultured Propylenella sp. | reverse complement strand
TCGCTCCTGATGCAGAGCGGGTTCTCGGGTCGCGCGGAGCTCGGGCTGATCGGCGACGACGACCTCTCGATCAAGGTGTCGCCGGACGGCTCCGCCTGGTCGGAGGCGGTCCGCGTCGACAAGGATACGGGCGCCGTCGATTTCCCGAGCGGCTCGACCGCGCTGCCGAAGGCGGGCGGCGCGATGACGGGGCTGTTGACCGTCAACGGACAGATCAAGTTTCCGGCGGCGCAGAATGCTTCCGCCGATCCGAACACGCTCGACGACTACGAGGAGGGGAGCTGGACGCCCAGCCTCTACCTGGTGAGCGGCGCCTTCAACGGCGCCTCGGGGCTGACCGTCACAAGTGCGCGTTATACGAGGATCGGCAACATCGTTCAGGTGTGCGCGGTCTGCTCGCTGACGGGACTGACGCCGGCGGCGGTCAACTCAGGCGGCACGGTCGCTCTCGGCGGGCTTCCCTTCACGCCGGCGGATATCGGCGTCGGCGTCGTCTCGCAAGCGGTCGCCGGCTTCCTCTACGGCAATCTCGGCGGCGCGGTCTCGACCGTGCTCGCGGGCGCGGTGGCGACAACCAGCCGGGTCTACCTCTTCGCGTTCCCCGGTCCGAGCAACGCCGACAACGACGATCCGATTTTCTTCAACGCGGTCTATCGCATCTGAGGAGCCTCCAATGCTCGAAGAACTCCACGTCCCCAACGATCAGATCGAGGTGCTGAGCGACGGCACGATCCAGGTGCGCGAGGCGACCTATGTCGCGCGCGACGGCGCGGTCGATCCGGAATTTCCGCCGCGCTATCGCCGCTACGTGCTCGAGCCGGGGTCCGACGTGCATGACAAGGACACGCGCATCGCCTCGGTCGCGCAGGCGGTGTGGACGCCGGAGGTGGTGGCGGCCCACCGCGCCCGCAGCGAAGAGCGGGGGCACGGTGCGGAGGAGGAGGTTAGCCCGGCGTAGCGGCCGGTCAGCGAGCCTTCCGAGCGTCATCGGAAGGTCTCTCGCCTTCGGCGCGGCGCGCTTCCACGAACGACTCCGACACGAACATCGCGTTGGCGCGCCGCAGCACCGCGCGGCCGCTGAGCGGCGTGTCCATCGCGAGATCGTGGAAGTGGAACAGGTGGTAGGAAAGCGGCTCGAGATAGGCCTTCACCGCCTCGAAGGGCACGTGCCGCCTGTTCCCGCGATTCATGCCGACCTCCGCTTCCAGGATGTCGATGCGCGAGGCGACGAGCATCTTCTGGAAGCCGACCAGCACCTCAAGGTCATGCCCCTCGGCGTCGATCTTGAGGAAGCCGATCCGCTCGATGCCGTGCTCGGCCGAGAACGCGTCGCCTGAGGTCATGGCGACGCTCTCGGTCCTGTGGCGCTCGAACATGGTGGGCGCGTCGACGATACGGTTCGACACCGACGTGGGGCGCCGCGTGGCGAAGGCGCGCCCCGGGCTGCGGCCGAGCGCGGCGTTGAACGGCCTGATGCGCGGCTCGTGCGCAAGGTTGCCCGCAAGCAGGGCGTAGACGGAGCTGACGGGCTCGAAGGCATAGATCGTCGCCTCCGGGAAGGCCGCCGCGAACGCTGTGGCGGACCTGCCGACGTTGGCGCCCACGTCGAAGACCACGGCCGGCGCGAACCCGGGGAAGTGCTCCTCGATGAGGCGGCAGGGCTCGCTCACCGGCGCCGATGTCGCGTCCTGCATTCGACCTTCCGTCCCGATCAGCCTCACCGTCCGCGCCGCTCCTGACGCGTGAAGTGGGCACAAGCGGGGCGGGCGGGCAAGCGGCCGACGGCACAGGCCGGTGCGGCGCACATCCACACCAAGACGGAGACAGCGATGACGACGTTGGAGATTCAGCGCCGGCTGAAGGCGCTCGGCTACGATCCGGGACCGCTCGACGGCATCCGCGGCCGGCTGACGATCCGGGCCGTGAAGGCGTTCCAGAGCGACCGCAGGCTTGCGGTCGACGGGATCGTCGGGCCGCGGACGATTGCGGCTCTCGTGGCGGCGCTGGGCCAAGACCCCTCCCCCAGCCCGTCCCCACAGGGGGGAGGGGGGCACCTGCCCTGGTACGAGGAGGCGCTGCGGCTGAAGGGGACGCGCGAGGCGGCGGGCGCGGCGGACAATCCGGTGATCCTGCGCTGGGCGAAGCGACTTGGCATCGCCTACGCACACGATTCCATCGCCTGGTGCGGGCTGTTCGTGGGGCATTGCATCGCAGCCGCGCTCCCCGACGAGCCGCTGCCGACGAACCCGCTCGGGGCGCGCCGATGGCTGAGCTTCGGCGTCGCGGCGAAGCCTACGCTGGGGGCGGTGCTGGTGTTCTGGCGCGGGTCGCCGTCCGGCTGGCAGGGCCATGCCGGGTTCTACGCCGGCGAAGACGGCTCCGGATCCTCGGGCGCATTTCATGTGCTCGGCGGCAACCAGTCGGACTCCGTATCGATCGCGCGGCTCGCGAAGAGCCGGCTCATCGGCGCGCGCTGGCCGGCGACGGCTCCCGCGCCGGACGGCGGGGCCACGCTCCGCGCGCCGGCAGGCGCACTCTCAACCAACGAAGCATAAGGAGAAGAAAGATGAAGGGATGGCGTACTCTTGCGATCAACCTTGCGATCGCGCTGTTCGGCGTGCTGGAGGCGGCCGACTGGACGGACCTGCTCGGCAACAGCGCGGCCGGGATCACGGTGACGGGCATCGGCATCGCCAACATGATCCTGCGTTCGATCACCACGTCGCCTGTCGGACGGCGCGGGTGAAGCGTTGGCTGGATCCAGTATCGTGTGCCAAGGGCCTGGAAGGCATTGGATTCCGGCCTATATTTGTTGCGCGTTAAGGTTCCGATGCAACGTTCGTGATAGCCGTGTACGGGGGGCAGAGCCCAGTTTGCCATTGCTTTGTTGAGTTCGCGATGGTGCCGTGCTTCCCTCTGTTCTCCGGTGAGGATCGAAAATGAGCCAGCCTCGTAGAGCGGGCAACGTGCCCGCGGCGCCCGTTCCCAAGCGCAAGCGACCGGCATCGGGCACGGCCGAGCAGCGTGCCTTTCCGCCGGAAGCATACGACTACGACGGCGATATTCGCCCTGAGGACGTGAAACGCCTCAGGGAGCGTGCCGCGCCCCACGTCGACGATGGGG
Organism: uncultured Propylenella sp.; assembly: GCA_964487455.1. Taxonomy (GTDB): domain Bacteria; phylum Pseudomonadota; class Alphaproteobacteria; order Rhizobiales; family Afifellaceae; genus DASWJZ01. The sequence goes on along the minus strand of CAZARE010000134.1, from coordinate 954 downwards.
AATGGGACGTCGTCGACGGATATGTCGGACCGCGGTAGTCCGGCTTGGGCGCTCAGACCGCCATCGGCCTATCAAATCGTGACGTGCTGGTTCCCTGACACTTCCAACAGGGGGTCGCCGGGAGCAAGCTGCGCCCATCCTTGATCACACGAGTGCTGCGCAAGCGTGGGTCGAGCGAGATCGCTGTGGATGTCGTGTTCGGAACGACCAATCTCAAGATGAGCAAACGGCTCGCCGGGACCTTATCATTCAGCACCACGCCGATCTGCTGACCATCGGGCTTCCCAGCGCAACCCGTTTCGATCTCGATTCGACGTTAAGGCTGCCGTGGGTTCCGGCGTTCTTTGGGTGCTGGAGGGGGTTCGCGACTCCGCTGATCGGCACGCTCACCGAGGATTATGTGAAGGAGTACGCGTTTCTGATGATGCGAAGGCATTCGGTGTAGGTGATGCGCCTGGCGACGAGGCCCCAGGGCGTGGTGTTGCGCTCGAATGCCGACAGGCCCTACCCTCGCGGCGAAAGTCATTCAGCGCCGGTTCATTCGGCGTGTTTTAATAGAGCGACATGAAAAGAGGTCCGATCGTCACCGCTCTACTGTTTCTGGCCGCAGCGTCGTTGTCGTCTTCGGCGGGGCTGGCGCAGTCATGCATGTCCGGCGGCGATCCGCAGGCGAGGGCGCTGGTCGAGCAGGGGCAGGTGGTCTCGCTGGCCGTGGCGCTGAACCGCGCCAGCCTCGACCATAACCAGGTCGCCTCGGCGGAGCTGTGCCCCGGCGGCGGCGGCTATGTCTACCGGGTGCGCCTGCGTTCCGGCGACACACGCGACGTTCCGGCGAGCTGAGCTCTTCCGGAGGGGAAGGATGCGCATACTGGTGGTCGAGGACGACCGGGACCTGAACAAGCAGCTCTGCCAGGCGCTGCGCGATGCCGGCTACATTGTCGACTACGCCTTCAA
>CAZARE010000133.1:0-7535 GCA_964487455.1 uncultured Propylenella sp. | reverse complement strand
CCGGACGCAAATAGGCGGCGCGGGTGCGCCAAGGGCGGGATACTACCCGCCGAAGGTGACGTCGCGGGTGGCCGTGCGGATGGAGACCGCGAAGCCGCAGACGAGATCGACGAGCGCGATCGTCGTCAGGATCACGAAGGTTCCCGTCGCGGCCTGCGGCACCAGCAGAAACTCAACCAGGAACGCCATGAGCAGGATCGTGGCGAGCACGTGATCGGTGATCGATCCGCGGCCGATGCGCGCCGCCTTCACCACCTCGACGGCGAGCAACAGGAGCGCCAGCAGGATGATCGACACGCCGAGCGAAAGCGTGAACGTCGCGCCGGACGCCATCGTCACGCTCCCGACCTCCGTGTCGCGGAAGTCAACAGCGGCATCGACGAAGATCAAAAACGCGAAGCCGTTGTAGATGAGGAACGGAATGACGAGCAGCGGGACGTGACGCATCCATGGCCTCCGCAGGAGCGGTCAGCCAGCTAAGCAGCCACACGGCGTGGGGCGCAAGCGCGACGAGCCGGCGGCGAGGCTTTGCGTCTCACCCGCGTCTGCTGGTCACTCCTTGGGGGAAAGAACCTCGCGGCCCCGGTACTTTCCGGATTTCAGGTCGATGTGGTGCGGACGCCGGAGCTCCCCGGACTCTTTGTCCTCCACATAGGTCGGCTGCTTCAGCGCGTCCTGCGAACGGCGGAAGCCGCGCTTCATGCGCGAGGTCTTTCTCTTGGGAACGGCCATGACTTGCTCCGCGGGAGGAAATGCGATTGTCCGCCGCGAAGGCAGCGGAATTAGGCGCGGATATAGGGCGTTCGCACGGCTTTGGCCAGTGTTTCCCGGCTATGGCACCACGCATCCGACATAGGCGCCGGACCGCGCCGCCCGCGCGGCGATCCGCTGCGCGATGCGCGCCGTGACGGGCCCGGGATTCGCGGCGTGGCGGGCTTCCGGCGCCGGCAGGACCGCGGCGAGACGCGCCGCCTGGGCAGCGGAAAGCCGCGCCGCGGGCACGCCGAAATAGTGCATTGCCGCCGCCTCCGCGCCGTAGACCCCCGTGTCCCACTCGGCCACGTTCAGATAGAGCTCCATGATCCGCCGCTTGGAGAGCACAAGATCGGCATAGAGGGCCAGCGGCACCTCCAGGCCTTTGCGTATCCAGTTCCGCCCGCTCCACAAGAAGAGGTTCTTGACGGTCTGCATGGTGATGGTGCTTGCCCCGCGGAGCCGGCCGTCACCATCGTCGAGAACGCTCTGCACCTCGACCCAGTCAATCCCGCTATGGGTGCAGAAGCGGGCATCCTCCGACACCAGCACCGCCCGCACGAGATGCGGCGAGATGCGGTCGAGATCGACCCAGCTCCGCGTCATCGGCACGCCGCCGAACAGCTTCCACACCATCACCGCGCTGATTGGCGGATTGACCGAAGCGTAGAGAGGAAGGATGGCGTAGGGAAGCACAAGCAGAACCAGGACCGCGACTGCGCCGCGGCGAAGCGCGCGGGCGAGACGCGAAGATCTCCGGCGCGCCCGGCGCCTTCCGTCATCGGCGGCGTTCAACGCCACGCTCCTCTCCGCCATCGCGCTACGCCATGATCGGCGCGTGCCCGCCATGCTCGTCGTCGATATGGACACGCACGATAGCCTCAAAGCTCTCATCCGCGGAGAATCCGAGGTCGCGGGCGCGGCTCGCTTCGAAGACCATGGGCCAGCCCGAGACGATTCCGGCGACGACCGGGTCCGGCTGGCGTCGGATCAGCCTGACCGCCTTGTCGCCCGCGACCTTGCGAAGAGCCTCGATCTGCTCACCCACCGTCGCCGACACGCCCGGCATGGTGAGGCACCGCCGCGGCCCGACCGCGCCAAGGTCCATTTCCGCCGCGTGCAGGACGAAGCCGACCGCGGAACGCGGGCTCGCGTGCCAGTGCTTGATGGTCTCCGGAACCGGTAATACAGCCTCTTCGCCTTTCAGCGGCTCGCGTATGATGTTGGAGAAAAAGCCGGAGGCCGCCTTGTTAGGCTTGCCCGGCCGTACGCAGATTGTCGGCAGCCGCAATCCGATCCCATCGAAGAAACCGCGCCGCGTATAGTCGTTGAGAAGCAGCTCGGCGACCGCCTTCTGCGTGCCGTAGCTGGTCAGCGGCGTCAGGTGGAACTCGTCGGGAATCGGCTCAGGGAAGGGCGCGCCGAACACGGCGATCGACGAGGCGAAGATGACGCGCGGCTGGTGGTTCTGCAGCCTGATCGCCTCGAAGAGATGCCGCGTGCCGTCCAGATTGACCGCATACCCCTTCTCGAAGTCCGCCTCCGCCTCACCCGAGACTACCGCGGCAAGGTGTATGATCATGTCGGGTTTCTCGGCTATCAGCCGGTCGACCACGCTGCGATCGGAAAGGTCGCCGACAATCGGGCGTATCGAAGTGTTTTCGGTCGGCCGTGCGTCGGAAGGAACGATGTCGTGCAGCGTCAGCTTCGTGATCTCAAGCCTGCCGACGCGCCCGTCGCTCAGGAGTCGCTCGGTGACCTTGCGCCCGACCATCCCGGCTGCGCCGGTGATGAGGATGTGCATGTCAGTCTCTCCCGGAACGCCTCTGTCTCCGCGCTCGCAGCCACAGCACTGCGAAGAAGGCCAGCATGAACGCGACGGCGACCGCAACGCCGGCAAGCGGCCCGCCCCCGCTCACCAAGAGCATCAAGCGAGGCATCAGCAGCCAGCCGGCGGTTACCGCGGCCATGATGACGGCCGCCGCGATCAAAGGCTCGTGGCGCTTGAGCCAGACCATGTCTAGAGGCTGAACCCGCCGTCGACCAGCATGACGGTGCCGGTGGTGAAGGCGCTTTCGTCTCCGGCAAGGTAGACCGCCGCGGCAGCGATCTCCTCCGCTTCGCCGACACGGCCCATCGGCTGGCGCGAGACGAACATCTCCAGCGCTTTTTCGTAGCCGCCAACCTCGCGGCCGAGCGTCTCCACGCGTTGCTCCCAAGACGGAGAGCGCACCGTGCCGGGGCAAATGGCATTGCAGCGGATGCCGCGCTGGGTGAAGTCGGCCGCGACAGCCTTCGTCAGCCCGATTACCGCGGCCTTGCTGGCTCCATAGGCATAGCGGTTGGGAATTCCGCGGACAGATGAGGCGCCCGAAGCGACGTTAACGATCGAGCCCGATCGGTCGCGTGCCTTGGCCCGCTCCAGCATGGCGGGCAGCAGCGCGCGGATCGTGCGATGCATCGATTTGACGTTGAGGTCGAAGGAGAAGTCCCAGTCCGCCTCCGAGCATTCGAGGATCGAGCCGTGGTGCACGTATCCGGCGCAGTTGAAGAGCACGTCAATCGGCCCGACCGAGGCGGCAAGCGCGTTGACTGCGTCGCTGTCAAGCACGTCGAGCGCTTCCAGACGCGCCACTCCCGTCGCCTCCAGCCCATCGAGCTTGGCACGGTCCACGTCGCTGGCAATCACCTCCGCGCCTTCACGCGCAAACGCCTCCGCCGTTGCACGGCCGATTCCCTGCCCGGCCGCAGTGACAAATGCGCGTTTGCCGTCAAGCCGTCCCATTACCTATCCGTCGGCTCTAGTCTTCCGGGCAGGACTTCCCGGTCTCATGGCTGGGCGGCTATCACGTCACGTAGCGCTTGTCTCTGCCGGCCCGCGTCGTCGAAGTTGTCTTGCGCCAGCCAACGCTCCATCGCGCCCGCGATCCGCGGCCATTCCCGGTCCGTCATGGAGAACCATGCCGTATCCCGGTTGCGGCCCTTCACCACCATGTGGTTGCGGAACGTGCCTTCATAGATGAAGCCGAGACGTTCCGCCGCTCGCCGCGACGGCGCGTTGTCGGCGTCACATTTCCATACGTAGCGGCGGTATCCGAGCTCGTCGAAAACGCGCCGTGCCATCAGAAGCATCGCTTCGGTTCCAGCCGGCCGCCGTTTCAGGCCAACGCCATAGGCGATGCAGCCGGCCTCGGCGGACCCGTTCGCCGCGTCGATGTTCATGTAGCTCGCGGTTCCGCAGGCCTTGCCGGTCGTCCTGTCGAGGATGGCGAAGGGAACCCAGCTCGGACTCCGCCCCTCGATCCAGCGGATTCCGGCCTTGAACGACGGCTCGTCGGGAAATGGGCCGATGGGCATGTAGGTCCACACGTCCGGTCCCTTCCCGCCCCCGAAGGCGTCCCACATGTCGCGCCAATGCGCCGCCGCGTCGAGCGCCACGATGCGCACGAGCCGGCCCTCCATCGGCTGGCGGCTGGGGATGTCGCGAGGCGTCCAACCGGCAAGACTCGTCGCTTTCACTGCCGCCCTCGGCTCCCGAACATGCCGTACACCTCGCCCATGTTGGCGGCCTCGGCCATGAAGCCGAAGGTGCCCTCCTCCTTCAGCTCGCGGGCCGCGCGGAGAAACGCTCCCATCGCCGCCTGCAGGAGCCGCGGGCCGAGACTGACCCGTTTCACCCCAAGGTCGGCGAGCGCGCCCACCGAAAGCGGCTCGGGGCCGGTGCCTCCGATCACGTTCACGGGTCTTGAGACCTCCTTCACGAGCGCTCCGATGTCGTCGGCTTTCGCCATGCCGCAGGCGTAGACGACGTCGGCGCCCGCCTCGGCCATCTCGGCGAGCCGCTCGAGGCATTCCTTGAGCGGCGCCTCATGACCGGTCAGATAGGCCTCGCAGCGAGCAGTCAGCACAAAACTCGAGCCGGCATCCTCGATGGCGGACCGAGCGCTGCGAATGCGCTCAACGGCGTGCGCGCGCTCGTAGAGCGGCTCATCCTTCCGGCCGGTCGCGTCCTCGATCGAGCAGCCGGCGAGCCCGGCAAGGATGGCCTGGCGGATCGTCAGAAAGACGTCCTCCGGCTTGTCGCCATAGCCGCGCTCGAGGTCGCCGTTGACGGGCAGGCCGGACACCGCGGAGATCATGGCGGCGTGGCCAATCGCCTCCTCGCGCGCCACCTCGCCGTCGCGCCTGCCGAGCGTGGCCGCCAAGGGCGCGCTGCCGGTGGCCAGCGCCTCGAACCCGAGATGGCGCAGCACCTTCGCCGTCCCCGCGTCCCAGGGATTGGGCATGACGAAAATGCCGGCGCGCTCGTGCAGCGCGCGGAAGCGCGTAGCGGCCTGCGATGCGCCGGACATCTCAGTGATTGTCGCGCGGATATTCGTGATGCGCTACGTCGCGGTACTTGATCGCCGGCTTCAGCACCATGCCGTGGTCGAACTGATCGACCATCGAGCGCTGGATCTCCTGCCACGGCGTCTGGCTGTGGGGGATGTAGCCGAGCCCGCCGTTGACGAGCGACGCCTTCACCTCCGCGCGGCGCCTCTCCAGCTCCTCCTCAGAGATCAGGATGTCAGCCGTGCGCTTGTTCAGGTCGATCCGGAGCCGGTCGCCGGTGCTCACCAGCGCCAGGCCCCCGCCGGCCGCCGCCTCGGGGGAGGCGTTGAGAATCGACGGCGACCCCGAGGTGCCCGATTGCCGGCCGTCGCCGATGCAGGGAAGCTCGGTGATGCCCTTCTTCAGGAGCGCGTCCGGCGGCTGCATATTTACCACCTCCGCGCCGCCCGGATAGCCGATTGGCCCGGCGCCGCGTATGATGAGAATGGAGTTCTCGTCGATGCCCAGCGACTGATCATTGATGCGCGCATAATAATCCTCGCGTCCGTCGAACACGATTGCGCTGCCCTCGAAAGCGTTCGCATCGCCCGGTCTGGATAGGTAGCGCTGCCGGAACTCCTCCGAGATGACGCTGGTCTTCATGATCGCCGAGTCGAACAGGCTGCCTTTTAGGTTGAGGAAACCAGCCTCCGCCAGGATCGGCTTGTCGAAGGCGCGGATGACCTCGCGGTCCCAGCTTCGCTTACCGCTGCAGTTCTCGCCGATCGACTTGCCGTTGACGGTCATTGCGTCGGGATGCGGCAGCATCCCGCCTTCCATCAGCTCCGCCACGATCGTCGGCACGCCGCCGGCGCGGTGGAAGTCCTCGCCGAGGAAGCGCCCCGCGGGCTGCATGTCCGCCAAGAGCGGAATCTTGTATCCGATCCGCTCCCAGTCGTCGTTGGTGAGCTCGATACCAAGATGCGCGGCGACGGCGTTCAGGTGAATCGGCGCGTTGGTGGAGCCGCCGATCGCGGAATTGACCACGACGGCGTTTTCGAACGCCTTGCGCGTCATGATGTCGGAGGGCTTCCGGTCCTCCCTCACCATCTCCACGATTCGCCTGCCCGTGAGATAGGCGATCTGCCCCCGCTCCTTGTGCGGCGCGGGAATCGCGGCGCAGCCCGGCAACGCCATTCCGAGCGCCTCGGCCAGCGAATTCATCGTCGTCGCCGTGCCCATCGTGTTGCAGAAGCCGACCGACGGCGCCGAGGAGGCGACGATCTCGAAATATTCCGGCCAATCGATTTCGCCTGCCGACTTGAGCTTCTTGGCGAGCCACTTGATCGTGCCGGAGCCGGTGCGCTTGCCTTTGTACCAGCCGTTCAGCATGGGCCCGACCGAAAGCGCGATGGCCGGCAGATTGACCGTTGCGGCGGCCATGAGCTGCGATGGAGTGGTCTTGTCGCAGCCGATGGTTAGGACGACGCCGTCGATCGGATATCCGAATAGCGTCTCCACCAGCCCGAGATAGGCGAGGTTGCGGTCGAGGGACGCGGTCGGGCGCCGGCCGGTCTCCTGGATCGGATGCACCGGGAACTCGAAGGCGATTCCGCCCGCCTCGCGGATACCTTCGCGCACCCGCTGCGCCAGCACGATGTGGTGACGATTGCAGGGGGAGAGGTCGGAGCCGGACTGGGCGATGCCGATGATCGGCCTGCCGGACTGCAGCTCCTCACGGGTGAGACCCCAGTTCATGTAGCGCTCGATATAGAGCGCCGTCATGTCCGGATCGTCGGGGTTGTCGAACCAGATCTGCGAGCGGAGCTTGACCTGGGTACCGTGCTTGGCGTCGAACGACATGGACCTCTCCCGTTTTCCGCGGCAGAGTTGCTCCCAAGCCACCGCGAAATCAACGGCTATCGCCAAGCCGCTGGCGCAAATGCGCGTTTCTGCGGCCGTCTTATGCTGTTATTGAGGGTAGGAGGGTCGGTACCCACCCGACGGACAGGAATCGCCTCACCCATGAGCATGAAGACCGTGCCCGGCTTTGACCGCATCGGCGAGGAAAACGCCTTCGCCGTTCTCGCCCGCGCCAACCAGCTGGCGGCGGAAGGCCGCGACGTCGTCAATCTCGGCATCGGCCAACCGGATTTTCGCACGCCCGACCACATCGTGGAGGCGGCGGTCAAGGCGCTGCGCGACGGGCACCACGGCTACACGCCGGCGGTCGGCATCCCGCCGCTGCGCGAGGCGGTCGCGCGCCGCACGCTGCAAACGACCGGCGTCGAGATTTCACCCGACCTCGTCCTGATCGCTCCCGGCGGCAAGGTGACCATGTTCGCCGCCATCCTCATGTTCGGCGAGCCAGGCGCCGACATCCTCTATCCGGACCCAGGCTTCCCGATCTATCGCTCGATGATCGAGTTTACGGGCGCGCGTCCCGTGCCGGTGCAGATGCGCGAGGAGAA
>CAZARE010000132.1:0-3169 GCA_964487455.1 uncultured Propylenella sp. | reverse complement strand
ACGTCCGTGGCCCCGGCGACGATGACCGCTTCCGGATACGCTGCGTAGGTCTCCGCGAGCTCGTCGGCGTTGCGCGGCGCGAAGACCTGGCTCCGGCCGTCGGCCATATGCAGCAAGTCTCCTTCGGCCAGCGCCTTCAGCCGACTGGCCGTCCGCGCGTGCGCCCTCTTGTCTGGTGCCGGCGCTTCACCGGCCTCGAGTCCCGCCTCAACGATCGGGCCGTACCCTGTGCAGCGGCAAAGATTTCCGGCGAGCCAGTCCTTCACCGCCTGGCGGTCGGTCAGCGTCCCCTCCAGCCAGCCGGCATAGAGCTGCATGACGAAGCCCGGCGTGCAGAAGCCGCATTGCGAGCCGTGCTTTTCCACCAGCGCCCGCTGCACGGGGTGCAGCGACCCGTCGGCCGTCTTTACGTGCTCCACCGCGAGGAGCTGGCGCCCATGCAGCACGGAGACGAACTGGATGCAGGAATTGACGGCCCGGTGGCGCAGTCCGCCGTCGCTGTCCGGTTCCGCCAGCACCACCGTGCAGGCGCCACAATCGCCCTCCGCGCAGCCCTCCTTGGTGCCGATCAGTCGCTCATGGCGGCGGAGATATTCCAGCACCGTCAGCGTCGGCGCGACACCCGTCAGCGCGCGCTCTTCGTCGCCCAGAAGAAACCGTATCGCATTACCCATCAGCTGCCCCGGTAGGTGGAGTAGCCAAAGGGCGAGAGCAATAGCGGGACGTGGTAGTGCGCCTCCGGATCGGCGATGCCGAAGCGGATGATAACCTGGTCGAGGAATTTCGGCTCCGGCAGGTCGAGCCCGAGGGCGTCGAAGTAGGCGCCCGCCTCGAACACGAGGTCGTAGGCGCCGGCGGTCATGGCTTCGCCCTCCAGGAGCGGGCGGTCGCCGCGCCCGTCCTTGTTGGTGACGAGGCTCGCCAACGCGGCGCCATGCTTGTCGGCGCGGCGGATGCTGACGGCGAGCCCCGCCGCCGGCCTGCCCAACGCAGTGTCGAGGACATGCGTCGTCAGCCGGCCCATGGGCCGCTCCGGCTCGTCGGGTGGGTGATCGCGCCGCAAATCATTTCGTCATATTGCCCCGGGAGCGCGGCTTGGGCAAAGGGTGGCGGGCTGTGGGGAGTGCGAGGGATGACCGAGACAGGGAGCCGGCGCTTCGATCCGCCGCCGCGCCTGATGGCGCGCGAGGGCTTCGTCGCGAAATTCGGCGGCGTCTACGAGCATTTCCCCGAGATCGCTGCGGCGGGCTGGGACCGTGGCCTCACGAAGGCGGAGGACACACCGGAGGGGCTTGCCGCCGCCATGGCGGATGTTGCCGCAGAACTGGACGAGGCCGAGAAGCTTGCGCTCATCCGCAACCATCCGGACCTCGCCGGCAAGGCAGCGGTGGCGGGAGAGCTGACGGACGCTTCGAGGACGGAGCAGGCGGGGGCCGGCCTCGACCAGTGCACGCCGGACGAGCTCCGCCGCTTCCAGGAGCTGAACGACGCCTACAAGGGGAAATTCGGCTTTCTCTTCATCCTCGCGGTCGGCGGGCGCAATCGGCACGAAATCCTCGCCGCCTTCGAGGCGCGGATCGCGAACGACCGGGAGACCGAGCTCCGCACCGCGCTTTCGGAGATCGACAACATCGCGAGGCTGAGGCTTGAGGCAATGGCGGAGTGAGCGGCAGCAATCACCTCCCGTTGTCATCCCGGAAAGCGCGGGACGCGCTTATCCGGGACCCATGACCACTTTTCAGCGAGAAGAGAAAATGTGCGGTGCCGTTGCGGCAAATTCGGACCGCCGGTGTTCATGAGTTCCGGTCTCGGCCTACGGCCGAACAGGAATGACGGTCGGAAGGGTCTGCATCCTCAATCGCCGCCGGTTGCGACGGCTTCAGCTTTGGGAAGCCTATACGTTCGGCCTCGCTCCAATCGACATAGTCGGTGGAGTCATGAGTGTTCCAGAACCGACGTTCTTCCGCTTCCGAACCGAACACCGGGATTCGCCTGCGCCTGCGGGAGGTGCGTCAATGATGGTCGCATTCGGACCTGCACTCCTTCAAGCGACAAAGCAATCCCAGCGGATGTAGCAGCTTGGCATTTGAGCAATTGACCAAACGAGCTGTCCAAGGTTCACGTTTCCGCTGAGAACCGACGGGGCTAAATGGCCGAATATTCGATCTTCTCGGTGCTGCGCCACGGCCTTTCCGGCAACACCGGCTGGAAGCCGGCGTGGCGCAAGGCCGAGCCGCGGCAATCCTACGACGTCATCGTGGTGGGCGGCGGCGGACATGGGCTCGCCACCGCCTTCTACCTCGCCAAGGAGTACGGCATCCGCAAAGTCGCGGTGCTGGAGCGCGGCTGGATCGGTCAGGGCAATGTGGGCCGCAACACCACCATCGTGCGCTCCAATTACCTGCTCGACGAGAACGCGCATTTCTACGAGTGGAGCCTGAAGCTCTGGGAGGGCTTGAGCCACGCGCTCGACTACAACGTCATGTTCTCGAGCCGCGGCGTGCTCAACCTCGCCAACAGCCCCGCCCAGCTCGACCAGTTCGCCGAGCGCGGCAACGCCATGCGGCTGAACGGCATCGATGCGGAGCTGCTCGCGCCGGGGGAGATCGGCAAGCTCTGCCCCGGCCTCGACCTCAGCGAAAGCGCTCGCTTCCCCGTCGTCGGGGGCCTGCTGCAACCGCGCGCCGGGACGGCGCGGCACGACGCCGTGGCCTGGGGCTTTGCGCACGCGGCCGACCGGCTCGGCGTCGACATCGTCGAAAACTGCGAGGTGAACGGCTTCGCAAAGGAAGGCGGACGGATCGTCGGCGTGGAGACGAGCCGCGGCAAGATCCTCGCGCCGAAGGTCGGCGTGGCGGTCGCCGGGATGACGTCGGAGGTGCTTCGCCTCGCCGGCGTGGAGAAGCTGCCGATCGAGAGCCACGTGCTGCAGGCATTCGTCACCGAGCCGCTGAAGCCGCTCGTCCACTGCGTCGTCACCTTCGGCGGCGGGCACATGTACGTGTCGCAGTCCGACAAGGGAGGGCTGGTCTATGGCGGCAGCCTCGACGGCTACAATTCGTATGCGCAGCGCGGCAACCTGCCGATCGTGCGCGAGGTAGCGAGCGAGCTCCTCGCCTGCTTCCCCAATGTCGGCAAGGTGAGGCTCCTGCGAAGCTGGGGCGGGGTT
>CAZARE010000131.1:0-8062 GCA_964487455.1 uncultured Propylenella sp. | reverse complement strand
GCCTCCGGCAGAACCGCGACGGTCGCAGCCGAGGTATGGATACGGCCGCTCGCCTCCGTCTCGGGCACGCGCTGCACGCGGTGTACGCCTGACTCGAACTTAAGATGCGCATAGACGCCAGGGCCGCGCACAGCCGCGATGATTTCGCGGTAGCCGCCGACATCGCCTTCGCTGGCCGACAGCACCTCCGCCTTCCACCCTTGGAGCGCCGCGTAACGCTCGTACATGCGAAACAGGTCGCCGGCAAAGAGCGCGGCCTCCCCCCCGCCTGTTCCGGCGCGCACTTCCAAAATGGCGCTGCGGTCGTCAGCCTCGTCGCGCGGGATGAGCAAGGTGCGCAGCTGGTCGCGAAGCCCCTCGATGCGCTTCTTCAGCGTATGGCGCTCTTCCTCCGCCAGCGTCCTCAGCTCACGGTCGGTCGCCGAGTCCTCGATCAAGGCCTCTGCCTCGGCCAGCTCGCGCTCCGCCGCCGCAAGGGCGCGCGCCTTCTCCGCCACCGGGTCGAGCTCAGCGAGCTCGCGCGACAGCCGGACATATTCGCTCGCCTCGGGGCCCGCCGCCATCATAGCGGCAACCATCTCGTGCCGGCGAATCAACGAGCGCAAACGCTCTTGCGGTATGGCAGCGGGCATAGGTGATCGTTAGGGGCGACTTCATGCGAAGCGGTGTCCGGCGATTTCCGTAGCACCGGCGTATCGCCATTGCGACGCCCTTTGGCGCCAAATCGACGGATCATATGGGGAAGCGCGATGAGCCGGCCAACGATCCCAAGGGGTTGACCAACCCGGCACCGGCGTGCAGTGAGGCTCGGGGCCCGTCGACCGGGGGATTCGGGAAGCCGGCGGGCGGAGGGATTGTACAGGGCATCATGCGACTGAGACTTTGGCTTGCCGCCGGGGCGCTGATTGCGTCGATCGGGCAGGCAACGGCGGGCTCCGATACGCCCTTCCTGTTTCGCGCGCTGGTCCTCGACGGGCACCAGCTGAAGTGGGGAGCGCCGCGGCTGGGCAGCGGCACCCGCGTCTCCTACGCCGTTGTCGCCCGAGAGCAGAGCTTTCCCGGCGCGCGCAACTGCTCGCGCCTCGGGCCCATGCAACAGATGCTCGCCCGCAGCCGCGTACCCGGTTCTATGTTCCAGAGGGAGCTGCGGCAGGCTTTCGACGCCTGGGAAGCGGTCGCGGGAATAACTTTCGCGCCCGGGGACGCTGAGTCGGCCGATATTCTCATCGGCGTTCAGATCACGCCTCGTGGCCGCGCCTTCACCAATGTCAGCTATGACCAGTCCCTGAGCACCCCCGGCGTCCGCAGCATCACTCGCGCCCTCATCTGCTTCAATCCGACCCAGCCCTGGAAAATCGGCTTCGACGGCGACCTTGACGTCTACGATCTGCGCTACACGCTGATGCACGAGATTGGGCACGCCATCGGGCTTAATCATCCCAACGCCCAGGGCGCTCTGATGTATTTCGACTATCATGAGAAGTTCCGCACGCTCCAGGCGGGCGACGTGCAGGGCGCGGTCTCCCTCTACGGAGAAGCCGCCGTACAGCCGTTGTTCGCCAGCCGACCCGCCGTGCCTGGCGGCACCGACGATGTCGAGAGCTGGGGAGAGGCGGCCTTCAGCACGAAGCACCATCCGGGGGCGAGCGGCGCTAGATAGGAATGCTGTGCGCGTCGGCCCAGGCGCGCAGCTCTCCGCGAATCTCCGAGCCCGGCGCGCTCTGGTCGATCAGCGTGTTGACGCGCTCTTCGAGCGGCTGAAGCTCAAGCGCGCGGATCGCCGACTTAACCGGGCCGATCGCCGCCGACGCCATTGACAGCGAACGAAAGCCGATGGCCGCGAGCGCCATCGCGTCGAGCGGCCGGCCGGCGATCTCTCCGCACAGCGCCAGCGGCTTCCCGGACGCATCCGCCGCAAGGGCCACGCTGCGCAAGGCGCGCAGAAAAGCCGGACTCAAGGAATCGAAACGGCCGGCGATCCGCGTATTGGCGCGGTCGGTCGCCATCATGAACTGCATCAGATCGTTCGAACCGATCGACACGAAATCGACCACGCCGAAGAGCTCGTCGAGCTGCCACAATAGCGACGGCACCTCGATCATCGCCCCGAGTACGACCCGCTCGGCCACCTTGTGGCCGTGCCGCTGCAGGTGAATCTGCTCGCGTTCGACCACGGCCTTTGCGCGCTGAAACTCGCCGACCTCCGTCACCATCGGAAACATGAGCTTCAGCTCGTGTCCCGCTGCGGCCTTCAAAAGAGCCCGCGCCTGCGTCCGCAAGAGCCCGGGGCGGTCGAGGCCCAGCCGAATTGCCCGCCAACCCATCGCCGGGTTCTCTTCCTTTTGCTGACGGAAATAGGGAAGCACCTTGTCGCCCCCGACATCGAGCGAGCGGAAGGTCACCGGCCTGCCATTCGCGGCATCCAGAACCTGACCGTAGAAGACTTCCTGCTCGTTCTGACGCGGAAAGCTCGAGGCGACCATGAACTGCAGCTCGGTGCGAAAGAGCCCCACCCCCGCCGCGCCGGACTCCTCAAGGTGAGGCATGTCCATGAGCAGCCCGGCGTTGATCTGCAGCGTGATCTCGACCCCATCCTTGGTGACCGAAGGCTCGTCGCGAATGAGTCGGTACTGTTCCTGGCGACGGGCGCGGAAGCGGACCTTGTCGGCATAGGCCGTCTCGATATCGGCAGGAGGGCGCAGATGCACCTCTCCCGTCTCGCCGTCGACGATGACCGCGTCGCCCGCCTCCGCCAGAGAGACGACGTCCTCGATCTGCCCCACCGTCGGGACGTCGAGGGCCTTGGCGACGATCGCCACGTGGCTTGTGGGCCCCGCCTCCTCAAGGACGAGCCCACGCAGCCGCGCGGGGTCGTAGTCGAGCAGGTCGGCCGGCCCCATGTTGCGAGCGACCACCACCGCGTCCTCCGGCAGGTCGGCGGCAAGCGGCCCGTGCGGGCGACCGATCAGCTCACGCAGGAGGCGATTCGCCAGATCGTCGAAATCATGCAGGCGGTCGCGCAGGAACGGATCGGTTTGCCGCGCCATCTGCGCCCGTGTGTCGTTCTGCACGCGCTCCACCGCCGCCTCGGCGGTCAAGCCGTTGCGCACCGCCTCCTGCAGGCGACGCGTCCAGCCGCGATCCTCGGCGAACATCTTATACGCTTCCAGAATCTCGCGGTGCTCGCCCGCGCCCACCTCGGCGCCGCGCGCCAGCAGATCGTCGACCGACAGCTTGAGGCTGGCCATGGCAGCGTCGAGGCGCCGCAGCTCGTGGTCGACGTCCTCGGCGATGAGCTGGGTGACGACGATACGCGGCTCGTGCAGCACCACATGGCCGAGAGCGACCCCATCCACGAACGGAACGCCCTTCAGATGGACCGGACGATTGACGTCGAGGTCCGCGCCCGGGATGGACAAGTCCTCCATCTCGCCGGACGCAAACATTTCCGCCAGCACCATTGCGGTGGTCTGCAGCGCCTCGATCTCCTCTTCCGCATAGGTGCGGTAGGAGCGGTTCTGCACGACCAGAACGCCGAGCGTGCGCCCGGCGCGCAATACGGGAACGCCGAGGAAGGAGTGGTAGATCTCCTCGCCGGTTTCCGGCAGGTAGGCGAAGGCCGGGTGCGACTGGGCATCGGGGAGATTGAGCGAGCGCGCCTCGGCGGCGATCAGGCCGACCAGGCCGCGCCCTACCGTCAGCGTAGCGCGGTGGACGGCGCCCGCCTGCAGGCCCTCCGTAGCGAAGAGCTCCAGCACATTGTCAGCCCTCAGCACATAGATCGAACACACCTCGGCGACCATGTTGGCCGCGATCAGCTTCACGATCTTGTCGAGCCGTTCCTGGGCGCCGATCGGCTCCGCCATGACCTCGCGGAGCTTCCGCAAGAGCACGCGCGGCCCGGCGAGCGCCCCCCGGGTTGTTGCCAAGCTCACCTCCAAGGCGTCAGCCCGGTTCCGGCGGCCGGAACCGGGCGCGCCAGCCTAAGTCTTGTCGAGTTCGTATATTGAATGGAGCGTGCGCACGGCAAGCTCGGTATAGGCGGCGTCGATCAACACGGAGATCTTGATCTCCGAGGTGGTGATAAGCTGGATGTTGATCCCGCGGGCCGCCAGCGCCTTGAATGCCTCGGCCGCGACGCCGGCATGGCTGCGCATGCCGATGCCGATAACCGACACCTTGGCCACGTCGCTGGAGCCGTTCACCGAGGCCATCGCCACCGTGCTCTTCAGCCCCTCGATCAGCGCCATGGCGCGCTCGAAATCGGCGGTCGTGACCGTAAACGTAATGTCGGTGGTGCGACCGTCCTCGGAGACGTTCTGGACGATCATGTCGACGTTGATGGCTGCCTCCGACAGCGGCCCGAAGATCGCCGCGGCCACGCCGGGCTTGTCCTCCACGCCGCGGAGCGTGATCTTGGCCTCGTCCTTGGAGTAGGCGATGCCTGTAACAAGCTGCTTTTCCACTATCTCGTCCTCGTCGCAAATGAGAGTGCCAACCGGCTCCCCGCCGGTACCGGTTCGCAGCGCGTCCGGGTCGTGGAAGGACGACCGCACGAATGTTCTCACGCCGTGCACCATGGCGAGCTCGACGGACCGCACCTGCAGCACCTTCGACCCCAGAGACGCCATTTCCAGCATTTCCTCGTACGACACCTTCTCGAGCCGCCGCGCCTGCGGGACGATGCGCGGATCGCTCGTATAGACGCCGTCCACGTCCGTGTAGATATCGCAGCGCTCCGCTTCGATAGCGGCGGCGACCGCCACAGCGCTGGTATCCGAGCCGCCGCGCCCCAATGTCGAGATGCGGTTGTCGGGCGAGAGCCCCTGGAAGCCGGCGATCACCGCGACCTGGCCCTGCGCCAGGCGCTCCAGCAGGATGTCGGACCGGATGTCGGTGACGCGGGCCGCGCCATGGGTAGAATCGGTCCGCACCGGGATTTGCCAGCCGAGCCAGGAACGCGCGTTCACTCCGACGCTTTGCAAGACGATGGCGAGCAGCCCTGCCGTCACCTGCTCACCGGAAGAAACCACCGCATCGTATTCGCGCGCATCATGCAGGATGGAGGCGGAGCGGCAAAGCGCCACGAGCCTGTCGGTCTCTCCCGCTATCGCCGAAACGACGACCGCGACCTGGTTGCCGGCATTCACCTCGCGCTCCACGTGCCGCGCCACGTTGCGGACGCGCTCGAGGTCGCCGACGGAGGTTCCGCCGAATTTCATTACGAGACGGGCCATGCCAAGTCCGTTCAGCGGGCGCCGCAGCGCGCGGATTCCTTGTCGACCGAGATACCCAGAGATGCCGGCCGCCAGAGCCGAGTGCGGGCTTTATCGGCTTCCGCCCCGGCCGGCAACTGCGCCGGACCCCGATTTCCGCGGTTGACCGCACCGCGGCACTCCCTCATCTGAGGCGAACCGCACCCGCGAACGAGGCCGGAGGACGAGCCATGCAGAAGGTCGCCGTCATCGTCGGAAGCATCCGCAAGGACTCCAGGAACAAGAAGCTGGCCAAGGCGCTGGCGAAGCTGGCGGAGGGAAGGCTCGACTTCCGCACAATTCGCATCGACGACCTGCCTCTCTTCAACCAGGACGAAGCCAGCGAGCCTCCGCCCACCGTCGAGCGCTTCAAGCGGGAGGTGGAGAGCTGCGACGCAGTTCTTTTCGTGACCCCGGAGCACAACCGATCGATCCCGGCGGCGATGAAGAATGCGTTCGACTGGGGCTCGCGTCCCGTGGGAAAGAGCTCCTGGCCCGGCAAGACCGCCGCGATCACGGGCACGTCCGGCGGCCGAATCAGCACGGCCTTGGCGCAGCAGTGCATGCGCACCATCGCGAGCGGGCATTTTTCGGCACTGCTCGGCAATCCCGAAGTCTTCATCCAATTCCAAGAAGGGCTCTTCGACGAGGACGACACCATCACCAACGAGGAGACAAGGAAGTTCCTGCAACGCTTCGTCGACAGTTTCGCCAAACTGATCGAAGCGATGGCTGGCGACAAGAGCTAGACGGATGCCTCCCGCCTCCCCCGGGCTCAATGATACGGTCGATCCCGCCGAGGTCGCCAAGTTCGAGCGCATGGCGGCCGAATGGTGGGACCCCGACGGCAAGTTCGCTCCGCTCCACAAGTTCAACCCCGTTCGCCTCGGCTACATCCGCGACGTGGCCGCGGAACGCTTCGACCGTGACGTGAGGGCAGGCGCTCCCCTTTCCGGGCTGAAGCTGCTCGATGTCGGATGCGGCGGGGGGCTCCTTTGCGAGCCGATGGCGCGTCTGGGGGCCGAGGTCGTGGGCATCGATCCGTCCGCGACGAACATCGATGCCGCCCGGCGACACGCGGCAAAAAGCGGGCTCCCTATCGACTACCGCGCAACGACCGCGGAGGCGCTGTCGGCCAAGGGTGGCGAGGCGTTCGACATCGTGCTTGCCATGGAGGTGGTGGAGCATGTGGCCGACATCGACGCTTTCCTGGCGGCGTGCGCGACGCTGGCGAGTCCCGACGGCCTCGTGTTCGTCGCCACCATCAATCGGACGCTAAAGGCCTTCGCGCTTGCCATTGTCGGCGCGGAATACATCCTCGGCTGGCTGCCGCGCGGCACGCACGACTACGACAAGCTGGTGCGGCCCGCCGAGCTTGAAGCCTCGCTCGCCGGAGCCGGCCTCGCCGTGATCCACCGTACCGGCGTCCGCTACAATCCGCTGGCCGACGGCTGGTCGCGCTCAAGCGACATGGACGTGAATTACATGATCGCGGCGGCAAAGCCGACAGCCTAGCGCGCCTTCGCCGACCACCCTATCACCGCGCAAACCCAATGATTCCCCAGTCCGAGGTAGCAAGCTCCCGCTGGGCCGCGTTCCAGAACACCGCTTTCTTACGCTACTGGCTGTCGCGGCTCGCCTCCGGCTTCGCAGTGCAAGTGCAGACCGTGGCCGTGGGCTGGCAGGTCTACGACATCACGCGCAATCCGCTCGATCTCGGCTTTGTCGGGCTGTCGCAGTTCGCGCCTGCCCTCCTGCTCGTACTGGTGACGGGAACGGTCGCCGACCGTTATCGCCGCCGCACCGTGATGGCGGTCTGTCTTGCCATCGAAGCGCTCTGCGCCTCGGCACTCCTCGCCTTCACGATCGCAGGGAGCCAGCGCGTGTGGCTGATCTTCATCATCCTCGCCGCGTTCGGCACCGCCCGCGCCTTCTATAATCCGGCGCAGCAATCGCTGCTGCCCAACCTCGTGCCGCCCGCGATCCTGGCCAACGCCATCGCGCTCAGCTCCGCCGGCTGGCAGCTCGCCACCATCTGCGGCCCCGTGGCCGGAGGATTGCTCTACGACGTCTCGCCGGTACACGCTTACAGCACCGCCATCGGCCTTCTCATCGTCTCCGGCATTCTGATCCTGCTGGTGCCGCGGCAGGCACGCCGAGTGGTGCCGACGCAGGCGAGCTGGGAAACCATCGTCGCCGGCTTCCGCTACATCTGGCACGAGAAGGTGGTGCTCGGCGCTATCTCGCTCGACCTTTTCGCGGTGCTGCTCGGCGGCGCCACGGCGCTGCTCCCGGTCTACGCGCGCGACATCCTGCACGTGGACGCAAGCGGGCTCGGGCTTCTGCGGTCCGGCCAGGCAATCGGCGGGATCGCGGTCGCGCTCTACCTCACCACGCACTCGATCCGCGACCACGCCGGGCTATGGATGTTCGTGTTCGTGGGGATTTTCGGGCTGTTCACAATTATCTTCGGGCTCTCCACCCTACTGTGGCTCTCGGTCGCCGCGCTCATCGTGATGGGCGCGGCCGACATGGTGAGCGTCTATGTGCGCGAGACGCTGATCCAGCTGTGGACGCCCGACCGGGTGCGCGGCCGCGTCAACGCCGTGAACATGGTCTTCATCGGCGCCTCCAACGAGTTGGGAGAGTTCCGCGCCGGGGTGTCGGCGTGGCTTATCGGCGCGGTGCCGGCGGTCGTGGTCGGCGGCCTCGGGACTATCGGCGTCGCCCTTCTGTGGAGCTACTGGTTCCCCGAGCTGCGCCGCGCTCGCCATCTCACCGGCCGCGTATAGAAAAGCCCCCTCCCC
>CAZARE010000130.1:0-3139 GCA_964487455.1 uncultured Propylenella sp. | reverse complement strand
CTCTTCGGCGCCAAGACGCACGAACATGTACGTAAGTATACATCCGTCCCGCGTCGTGTCAATCCCCTTGCCCCAGATTTCTTTCCGCGGCGCAGGCGCGGACGGGGTGGGACTTCGCTCACACGTCGGGAAGGAGCGAGGTCAGGTCGTCCGCGCCCGTCTGCCGTTTCTATTTGGCCGGGGCGTATTCGGTCCTAGCGATCTTGTCTCCATAGGAGCGTGCCACTTGCTCTTTGACGTGGGCGCCGTGGCCACCACCTGTGTACAAGTTATGGTGCGTGTGGTGTTCTGGGTAATGTTTATCGCCACGATATTGCAGAACCCAATCTTCCGTTGTGGGATGCTTGGGACCGTCATAGCGAGACAGCTTTTCCATTCCATAAATTACCGTTGAACTAAACCGCTGCGCGGGTGGTCCGGGGCGCATCTCTTTTGCGCGTGCCTTTGGCTCCTCGGATCGTTGAGCTTCCGACGCCGCTTTCTTCTTTTTCTGCCGCCTCTGGCATAGGTCCGGTTGTAGCGATTGCGCAAAGATTTGCGCTGGGGCGTTTTGTAGCGCAGGGTTTCTCGTAGGGAAGTTTCCTTTTGACTTCGCTCCGGAGAACCACCCATGACCGAACTGCGCCAGCGCATGATTCAAGACATGCAGTTGCGGAACCTCAGCCCCCGAACCATCGAGACCTACGTCTCGCACGTCGCCCGCTACGCCCGGCATTTCGGCAAGTCGCCGGACCGGCTCGGCCCGGAGCAGGTGCGGGAGTATCAACTCCATCTCCTGCAAGCGAAGGCGAGTTGGAGCCTCTTCAACCAGGCCGTCTGCGCTTTGCGGTTTTTCTACAACGTAACCTTGCAGCAAGGCTGGCCCGTCGAGCACATCCCCTACGGCAAGCGTCCCCGCCGCCTGCCGGTCGTGCTCAGTCCCGAGGAAGTCCAGCGGCTGCTGCCATGCGTGCGTCCCCTCAAGCACCGAATGCTCTTGACCACCGCCTATGCCTGCGGGCTGCGGCTGTCGGAGGCGCTGCACCTTCGCCCCAGCCACATCGACAGCTCCCGGATGCAGCTTTGGGTCCGCCAGGGCAAGGGGCAGAAGGATCGTTGCGTGCCGCTCTCGGCCAGGCTCCTGCAAGAGCTGCGCCAGTATTGGCTGAAGCAGAGGCCGCGAGTTTGGCTGTTTCCCGGGGCGGATCCGCATCGAACCTTGCATCCTGGGGGCATTCAGCGGTCGATGCAGCAGGCGGTGCAGGAGGCGCGACTCACGAAGCGAGCCACGCCCCACACCTTGCGGCACAGTTACGCTACGCATCTGTTGGAGGCGGGAGTCGATTTGCCGACGCTCCAGGCTCTCTTGGGACACAGCTCGATCAGCACCACCCTCCGCTATCTGCACGTGCGGCAGACGCGGATGGGACAGATCGTCAGTCCTTGGGACCTGCTGCCGCAGCTTCCGCCCACGCCCCCGCCGCCGGCCGGACCCGCTGGGAAGTGGCCGACGTGATCCGCCGCTTCGGCGCCGCGTACGTTCACAGCCGCGGCGACCGGCTCCTCCCGGGCGAGGAGCGGGCCCTGCAGGACTTGTTGGCCTGCCGCACCTCGCGATTGGGCTATCACGTCGGAGAATGCCTCGACTGCGGCAAGCAGCAGATCAGCTACAACTCCTGTCGCAACCGGCACTGTCCCAAGTGCCAAGGGGCGGCGCGGGCCTCCTGGCTGGCGGCGCGGCAGGCGGAGCTGTTGCCGGTCCCCTACTTCCATGTCGTATTCACATTGCCGCCGGAGATCGCCCGGCTGGCTTTCGGCAACCGCCGCGTGCTGTACGACTTGCTCTTTCAGTGCGCCACCGAGACGCTCTTGGAAGTGGCGGCCGACCCCAAGCATCTCGGGGCCCGGATCGGCGTGCTGGCCGTGCTGCACACCTGGGGCCAGAACCTGGACCATCATCCGCACGTGCATTGCGTCGTTCCCGGAGGAGGATTAAGCGAAGACGAGTCGCGCTGGGTCGCCTGCCGCAAGAACTTCTTCCTGCCGGTGAAGGTCCTCAGCCGCAAGTTCCGCGGCAAGTTCCTGGCTCACCTGAAAGCGGCGCATGCGAAAGGAGACCTGAAGTTCGCCGGCTCGCTGGCGCCGCTGGCCCATCCCGCAGCTTTCGGCCGACTCCTGAGTCAGGCCTATGCGCGGGAATGGGTCGTTTACAGCAAGCCTCCTTTCGGCGGACCGCAGCAGACGCTGAAGTACCTGGCCCGCTACACGCACCGGGTGGCGATCTCCAACGCCCGGTTGCTCGACGTCAGCGACTCCGGCGTGACCTTCTCCTACAAAGACTACGCCGCCGGCGGCAAGCGGAAGACGATGACCCTCTCGGGCGTCGAATTCCTCCGCCGCTTTTTCACGCACCTGCTTCCCCGGGGCTACGTCCACATTCGCAGCTACGGCCTCTTGGCCAACCGCCACCGGCAACAGAAGCTGGCGCTGTGCCGGGAGATCCTTTCGCAGCCACAGCGCGACGAGGAGCCGGACCCCTTGGCCCGGCAGGACGAGATCCCCCAAGCCAAACACGACGATTCGGCGGAGCCGGAGCTGCGCTGCCGTTGCTGCGGCGGACCCTTGCGAACCCTCGAGCATCGCCCACGCCCGACGCGCGAGATGCTGCTGACCTCCCCCTGGCCGTGGAACACTTCATGATCGCCGGTCCTCTCGACAATCCCTCGCGCCTTCACCGGACGCGCTTGCGCCGCGCCCTCGCCCTGCGCGCCGAGACCATGGCGCCAGACTCGATCGAGCCTCGACGCACAATCTTCTCACCGCCGACACGCGCCAACCCTCGCATCCCGCACGTTTGCCCTGCGGCCCCCGCGATCTCTATAATGGCCGGCAAAGGCGGAGCGGCGCCGTACCCGATCCAACGCCCATAGCTCCGCGGTTTGTTCAACAGAATTCTATCCCTCCCGTCGCCGACAACGATCATTCGGCAAAGGTCCACCCCTGCCGCGGCGACAAGAGGGATAGAATCCAATCGTTAGCCGAGAAATGAGATTTTGGAATCGGTTGGAATGAACACCGAGTTTTTCCGTGAGGCGGGCGAACGCCCGCTAGAATCGCGAGTGGGCGAACAAACCGAGTGCTACAGGTTCATGATGGCTCG
>CAZARE010000129.1:0-5040 GCA_964487455.1 uncultured Propylenella sp. | reverse complement strand
CTGTCCGTGCAGGGCCAGATCATCGCTGCGGCGATCGCCGCGCAGGCGACGGTCGAGACCGACGCCATAGCCATCGACCTCGACAAGCTCCTGGAGCTGCAGGCCGGGCAGAGCGGCGCCCCCTATCGCACCGGCGAGTCGGCAACCGAGTTCCCCATCAACCCAGAGCGCGTCGCGCCGTTGCTGCGACGGCTCATCTCGCCGACGCGTACGCGGGCACGCATCTACGATACCGACGGAACGCTGATCCTCGATTCGCGAGGCCTCTACATGCGCGGCCTCATCCAGAGCTTCGACCTGCCGCCGCTGGGGCAGGAGAAGACCATCGTCGAGCGCTGGTGGAATTCGATAAAGCTCTGGTACCGGAGCGGCGAGCTGCCGGTCTACGAGGAGATCGGCTCCGCCAACGGGCGCGAATACGCCGAGGTGGCGGCGGCGCTCGGTGGGCAGACCGCAAGTGTCGTCCGCGTCGGCGAAGACGGCGGGCTCATCGTCTCGGTGGCGGTTCCCGTGCAGCGCTACCGCGCCATACTCGGCAGCCTCCTTCTCTCCACCGAATCGGGCGACATCGACGCCATCGTGCAGGCCGAGCGCATGGCCATCGTGCGCGTGTTCCTGGTCGCCGCCGGCATCACGGTGCTCCTGTCGATCCTGCTCGCCAGCACTATCGCCGGCCCTGTGCGACGGCTGGCCGCCGCGGCGGAGCGGGTGCGCCGCGGGGTCCGGCACCGGCGGGCGGAGATCCCCGACCTCGGCAGCCGCAAGGACGAGATCGGCCATCTGGCGCGCGTGCTCTCCGACATGACCGCCGCGCTCTACAAGCGGATGGAGGCGATAGAGAGCTTCGCAGCCGACGTGGCGCACGAGCTGAAGAACCCGCTTACCTCGCTCAGAAGCGCGGTGGAGACGCTGCCGATCACACGCACCGACGAGCAACGGAACCGTCTGCTTGCCGTGATCAAGCACGACGTGAAGCGGCTCGACCGCCTGATCTCCGACATCTCCGACGCGTCGCGCCTCGACGCAGAGCTTGCGCGCGAAGCCACCGACCCGGTGAACATCTCGAATCTCCTGGAGACGGTGGTGGCGATGGCTCGCGAGACGCGCGTGCGCGACAAGCGGCAGATTCAGCTGACATTCGATCGCGGTCGCTTCAACCAGGACGCCTTCTTCGTGCTCGGCCACGACAGCCGCCTCGGCCAAGTGTTCAACAACCTGATCGACAACGCACTCTCCTTCTCGCCGCCCGAAGGCAACATCCGCATTCACGCCCGGCGCGAGCCAAGCCGCATCGTGGTGACAGTCGACGACGACGGCCCCGGCATCCGCGCCGACAACGTCGAGAGCATCTTCGAGCGCTTCTACACCGATCGCCCGGAAGCCGACGAATTCGGTCAGAACTCCGGACTGGGGCTTGCCATTTCGCGACAGATCGTGGAGGCGCATCGCGGCACGATCAGCGCCGAGAACCGCCGGTCCGCCGAGGGATGCGTCGAGGGCGCGCGCTTCACGGTCACGCTCCCCGTGCCGAGCTGAGCGCAGCCATGTCCGAGACCGTGCACGGGACGGTCGTGCTTGCCGGCACGCAAGGCGTCCTCATCCGGGGCGAGTCCGGGGTCGGCAAGTCGATGCTTGCGCACGCGCTCATCGAGCGGGGCGCGCGACTCGTCGCCGACGACCGCGTCCAGATCTCAGCCTGCCACCGGCGCGTCGTCGCCTCCGCTCCGGCATCCATCTCCGGCCTGCTGGAGCTGCGCGGCCGAGGCCTCGTGGCAATGCCGTACGAGCGGTCCGCCGTGATCAGGCTCGTTGCCGACATTGTGAGCGAGGACGCCCTTGAACGCATGCCCGAGGCCAACCAATTAGCAGCCGAGCTTCTCGAAATCGCGCTTCCCCGGCAGCCGGTCCCGGCAGCGACGGAACCTGCGGTGCGTCTCATCGATGCCGCGCTCGCAGCCTTGTTACCGCGGCACAGTACGGGCTTGCGGTCGGCGCGAGTTTGAGGATGATGGCCATCCTTTCTCCCCACCTATGGCGTATTCATGATCGGTCTCGTGCTTGTCACCCATGGCCAATTGGCGACTGAATTCCGCGCGGCCCTTGAGCACGTCGTCGGAAGGCAGGAGGCCTGCGAGGCCGTTTCCATCGGCCCGGAAGACGACATGGAAGAGCGGCGGCGCGACATCATGGCGGCGGTGGAGCGCGTCAATGACGGCTCAGGCGTGATCCTGTTGACCGACATGTTCGGCGGCACGCCGTCGAACCTTGCCATCTCCGTCATGGAGCCGGGGCGCGTCGAGGTCGTGGCCGGCGTCAACCTTCCGATGCTCATCAAGCTCGCCAGCGTGCGCGGCGACCGCGACCTGGAACAGGTTGCATGCTGCGCGCAGGATGCCGGACGCAAATACATCAACGTCGCGTCGAAGCTTCTCGCCAACGAATGAAAGATCTGCTTTCGCGCCATGTCACAATTGTGAACCGGCGCGGCCTGCATGCACGCGCCTCGGCGCGCTTCGTCAAGTGCGCGGAGGGCTTCGATGCGGCGATCCACGTCATCAAGGACGGGCAGAGCGTCGAGGGCACGTCGATCATGGGATTGATCACGCTCACCGCCGCGCCGGGCAGCACGATCGAGCTGACGGCGGAAGGCCCGCAGGCGGAGCAGGCGATGGACGCGCTCGCCCAGCTCATCGAAAGCGGGTTCGGGGAAGAGGACTAAGAAGGGACGGCGCGCGGGTCCTCCCTGCGCGACAACATCCAGAATGCGCCTCCGCCGGGCCGCGATCCCGCTAGCGCTGGAAGATGGAATACGCCGTCGAGACCGGAGCGAAGCTCCGCATCGCCGGCGACATACGCGCACGGGAACACGACCGCGTCACCGCCGGCGCCGGCGAGCAGATACGAGGCCAACAAGTACTGCTCGTTGTACCAACGCTTGTGCCAGTCCTCCGGGTAGTCGTGCGGCAGAAAGATGTCGTGCACACCATACGTGACCCCGTCGGGAAGAACGGGAAGGAATTCGGTGTAGAAGACGGTGGCGTCCGTATTGGTGAACACATGGTGGCTTCCGTCCTGGAAGACCATGTCGCCTGGGCCGAGCCACCGAAGCGCCTCTTCACCCACATCCTGGAACGGTCGGCGGATTACGGCGTCGCACAAACTGTCTATCTCGGCTCGCGGCGCCGGGTCGATCGAGACGATGCGGGTCGGCAGCGCATGGTCGCGGATCGCTTTTCGCGCGAACTTGGTCGAGTTTCCCGACCCGATCTCAAGATATGTGCGGGGTCTTCGAAGGCGCAGAAGCGTATAGAGGATCATGCCATCCAGCGGCGGCAGGTAGCTGTTGCTCCAGCAGGGATCGGCGGGCGCACCATCCAGCCGAGCGATCTGCGCAAAGAACGGCTCGTCCCGTGCAATCTCACCGCAGAGTTGCTCGTAGCCGGGCCGGTTCTGCTCAATCATTGCGACGAGAGTCCTGCCCGCCATCGTCGTTGCAAAGGGACGGGGCGAAGGAATGAAGGGATAGACGCGGACGCGGACGCGCTGGACGAGCGTCGGCGGTCTGCGCAGCCCCAGCCGCTTTCTCAAGCCCATCTGACGGCCCGTCGCCTACGACCTCGGAACACGAGCGGGAAGCGTACACCGGTCCGGCGCGGGCTGCCAGGAGGAGACATCGGCTTTGCACCGCATGCGCTCGCCGCTCACGGCGAGTGCGGCGCCAAGCTCACTCGCTGATATTGTAGGCAGCGAGCGCGGCCATGTTGACGATGTCGGCGTCGCGCGCCGATATCTGCAGTATCTGCACCGCGCGGTCGAAGCCGACCAGCAGCGGCCCCAGCACGGTGGAGCCGCCAAGTTCCTGCAGCATCTTGGTGGAGATGGCGGCCGAGTGCCGCGCCGGCATGACGAGGACGTTCGCCGGCCCGGACAGGCGGCAGAAGGGGTAGGCCGCCATGACGGTGGGGTTGAGGGCAACGTCCGCGCCCATCTCACCATCATACTCAAAATCGGCGCCACGACGGTCGAGGATCTTCACCGCCTCCTTCACCTTCTCGGCGCGATCCCCGGCGGGATTGCCGAACGTGGAGTAGGCGAGCAGCGCCACGCGTGGATCGAAGCCGAGACGCCGCGCGACGCCTGCAGCCTCCATCGCGATATTGGCGACCTCCTCGGCCTCGGGCATCTCGTGGACGGCGGTGTCGGCGACAAGCACCGTACGCCCGCGGCAGAGCGCGATCGAGACGCCGATGACGTGGTGGCCTTCCTTCACGTCGATGCAGCGTCTTATGTCCTTCAGCGCCGTCGAATAGTTGCGCGTCACGCCTGTCACCAGCCCATCGGCGTCGCCGAGCGCCACCATGCAGGCGGCGAAATGGTTGCGGTCGGTGTTGGTGAGGCGAACGCAGTCGCGATGCAGGAAACCCCTGCGCTGCAGCCGTCCGTAGAGGTACTCGGCGTAGTCGTCGCGCCGCGTCGACAGACGGGCGTTGGTGATCTCGATGCCGGACCTGAGCTCGATGCCCGCCTCCTCCGCCTGCGACTTCACCAGATCCTCGCGCCCCACCAGGATCGCCGTCCCGAGGCGCTGGTTGACGAAGCTCACCGCGGCGCGGATCACCTGCTCCTCCTCGCCTTCGGCGAACACCACACGCTTGGGATTCTCGCGCACCTGCGCGGTGATGCTGGCAAGCGTGCCGGCGACCGGATCGCGGCGCGCCGAAAGCTGCAGGCGGTAGCTCTCGATATCCTCCACCGGCCGGCCGGCGACCCCGGACTTCATCGCCGCCTCGGCGACGGCCGGCGGGATCGCCGAGATGAGCCGCGGGTCGAACGGCACGGGGATGATGTAGTGCGGCCCGAAGCGCGGGCGGTTGCCCTGATACGCGGCGGCGACCTCGTCGGGAACGTCCTCGCGTGCGAGCGCCGCCAACGCCTCGGCGGCGGCGATCTTCATGTCGTCGTTGATGGTGGTGGCGCGCAAGTCGAGCGCGCCGCGAAAGATGTAGGGAAAGCCGAGGACGTTGTTGACCTGGTTCGGAT
>CAZARE010000128.1:0-29632 GCA_964487455.1 uncultured Propylenella sp. | reverse complement strand
GAGGGGCGTATGACGAACGGCCCGAGGCGCACGCCGGTCGCCGCGAAGGGATCGGCCTGCCCCTCGCGCCGCAACGGCTCGGCGACGTCCAAGGGCGCGTCCGGCCCGAGAAGCTGCGGCCCGATCTCCTCCTCGCCGGTGGGCCCGAGAAGCGGAGGGCCGATCCCGCTCTCCAGCAGCGACGGCTCCGGCTCGCGCTCCCAGTCCCAGATATCCTCGTCCTCTTCGACCTCCTGCGCCGGGCGCAGGACGAAGTCGATCAGCTCGTCAAACGGGCCGCGCTGCTGCGCCGCCGCGCCGCTCGCGAAGGCCAGACCGGCGATGACGAGAAGGAGGCGCAGCATGTCCACCCGGGCGCGGTCGCGCGGGCCCGGCCCGCTCGGCGGCCCGCTTTAACGAGAGGTAAAGGCGCATGGTTAACAAGGCGTTTCCCCCGTCGGCGCGCCGCTGCGGGCCTCGGCCCGCAGCCTCGGCGAGAGCCTCGCTCTTGGCCGTCCGCCGTGCTAGACAGAAAGAAAAAAGGACCAGCCATGGCACCGATCCCCGTCCGCAAGCTCGAGCCTCTAACGCAGCTTCCCCCGGCCATCCGCACGCTCCGCGTGGAAACGGCCGGCCTCGTGGCGCTGGAGGGCGCGCTTCAGGGCACGATGCGCGAGCCCTTCGAGAGGGCCTGCCAGATGGTCGCCGAGGCCCAAGGCCGCGTCATCGTCACCGGCATGGGAAAGAGCGGCCACGTCGGGGCGAAGATCGCCGCCACCTTGGCCTCGACCGGCACGCCGTCCTTCTTCGTGCATCCGGCGGAGGCCAGCCACGGCGACCTTGGCATGATCACGTCGCACGACGTGGTGCTGGGGCTCTCCTGGTCCGGCGAGACGGCGGAGCTCAGGAGCATCGTGTTCTATTCCCGCCGCTTCCGCGTGCCGTTCATCACCATGACCTCCCGCGCGGAGTCGACGCTGGCGCGATCGGCCGACGTTGCGCTGGTGCTGCCGCGCGTCGACGAAGCCTGCCCGCACGGCCTCGCGCCGACCACCTCCACCCTGGTCCAGCTGGCGCTCGGCGACGCTCTCGCCATCGCGCTCCTGGAGGCGCGCGGCTTCACCGTCGACGACTTCTACAAGTTCCACCCCGGCGGCTCGCTCGGGGCCAACCTCACGCATGTGCGGGACGTCATGCACTCCGGCGAGCGCTTGCCGCTGGCGCCGCTGGGGACACCGATGAACGAGGCGCTGCTGCTCATCTCGCAGAAGGGCTTCGGCTGTCTCGGCATCGTAAGTGCGCGCGGCGAGCTGGTCGGGATCATCACCGACGGCGACCTCCGCCGTCATCTGACCGGCGACATCCTCTCGCGCCCGGTGGACGAGGTGATGACGCGCGATCCCAAGACCATCGCGCCCGACGCGCTCGTCGCCTCCGCACTCGATATCCTGAACAGCGCCGCCATCACCGCGCTCTTGGTCGTGGAACGGAAGAAGCCCGTCGGCATCGTGCACATGCACGACCTTCTGAGGATGGGCGCGGCGTAGACCGCGCAGGCGTAGCCGCCTCCCTCCCCGATTGCCGCGTCATGCCGCCTTGACCTCGAGCACCGTGCCGTCGGCGCCGGTCACCACGACGCGGGCGCCGGCAGGCGCGTCGGGCCCGCGCACCTGCCAGACGGAATCGCCGATCCTGACGCGACCGCGGCCCTCCACGATCGGCTCGGTCAAGAGGAAAATCTGCCCCTCAAGCCGACTCGCTCGGAGGTTCAATTGCGGATCGGCCGTCTCGCCGTCGGCATTCCCGGCAAAGCGCCGACCGATGATCGCCGTCACGACAGACAGCACCACGAAGCCGAGCACCTGCAGCTGCCACGGCCAGTCGATCAAGAGCGCGCTGATCCCGATCAGGATCGCGGCGATGCCAAACCAGAGAAAGAAGAAGCCCGGCGCCAGGATCTCCACGCCGAGAAGCACGAGGCCAAGCACCCACCACGCCCAGCCCCCGAGCATCTCGATGAAGTCGAGGATCATGGCCCGCCGTTATCCTCGGGCTCTCGCCCCGTGGAGCCGATGCTCGGCACCGAGCCCGCTGCGTGGCGCGGCGCCGAGCCAGGCGTCTCGCCGGTGAACGTCTGCCTTGCGATCTCGCCGATGCCGGCGAGCGCTCCGACGATCCCGGTCGCCTCGATCGGCAGGATGAAGGTCTTCTGGTTGGGCGAGCGCGCGAAGGCCTCCAGCGACTCCAGGTAGCGTTGCGCCACGAAATAGTTGATCGCCTGCACGTCGCCCGCAGCGATCGCCTGGCTGACCGAAGCGGTCGCCTTGGCCTCGGCCTCCGCTTCGCGCTCGCGCGCCTCCGCGTCGCGGAACGCCGCCTCGCGCCGCCCCTCGGCCTCAAGAATCTGCGCCTGCTTCTGCCCCTCAGCCTTCAGAACGTCGGCCTGCTTCTTGCCCTCCGCCTCCAATATGGCCGCGCGTTTCTCCCGTTCCGCCATCATCTGCCGCGCCATCGATTCCACCAGATTTCGGGGCGGATCGATGTCCTTGATCTCGATGCGCGTGATCTTCACGCCCCAGGGGGACGAAGCGGCGTCGACCACCCGCAACAGGCGGTCGTTGATTTCGTCGCGGTTGGAGAGCAGCTCGTCGAGATCCATCGACCCCATGACCGAGCGGATGTTGGTCATGGTGAGGTTGAGGATCGCGTTCTCCAGCTGGTTGACCTCGTAGGCGGCCCGCGCCGCATCCATCACCTGAAAGAAGGTGATGCCATTGGCCGTCACCGTGGCGTTGTCGCGCGTGATCACTTCTTGGCTGGGCACGTCGAGCACCGTCTCCATCATGTTCATCCGCGAACCGATGCGATCGACGAAGGGAACGATCATGTTGAGACCAGGCTTGAGGGTCTTGGTGTAGCGCCCAAAGCGCTCAACCGTGTAGTTGTGGCCCTGCGGCACGGTCTTGACCGCCGAGATAACGACGATCACGGCGAACACGACAAGAACAATGACGACGATGTCGAAGCCGCTCATGGCCCGCTACCCCCCCAATACGCTCGTGGCCACTACGCCTACGGTGCTGTTGCCGCCATCCGCATGCGCCCTCATGCCGCGGTAGAGATATGCCGCTATTTCGACCGAAGCGCAATTTCGGCGATCGCTCCGGCGGCGCACCGACGCTCTCGGACCTATTCCGGCAGGCCAGCGTCACGCAGTGCGGCAAGGTCCGCCTCTACCTGCGCGATATTCTTGCGGAACTGCGTGGCCGCGAAGCTCTGAACGGTAAAGCTCGGCCGAGCCGCTCTCAGCTTCGCGATTTCGGCCCGTGCCTCGTCTATGCGGCCCTCTTGCTGGTAGAGAATTGCCAGGTCGACATGGCCGAAACCGGGGCTGCGCCTGGAATAGTCCTTGAAGGTGGCTATGGCGTCCTCCGTCCGTTCGGCGAGCCGGTATACGAGGCCCTGAATGCCGAGATAATTCGCCGGGAACTTTGGGTTGAGTCGCATCGCCTTCTCGATCTGCACGATCGCTTCCTCGAATACATCTGCCGAGGTTAGCATAGAGCACGAGAACGCCGCGACATCCGCCGAGCCCGGGGCGAGAGACAGCGCGCGCCGGACCGCGGCCACGGATTCGTCGAAGCGGCGCTCCAGGTTGAGGATCATCCCCGAAAAGAGATGCGCGTCGGCATTTGCGGGATCGAGCTCCAGCGCCCGGTCCAGATGCCCCCGCGCCTTGCCGAGAGCGGTGGCACGATCGTCCCACCATCCAAATCGCGCGTCGGCGCCGTGCATGAAGCCGACCATCGCATGAAGCGAAGCCGAATCGGGGTCGAGCGCCAGCGCCATCTCCCAGCAGTCGAGCGCTTGCCCGACTCCTTCCTTGGTGATGACACCGCTGCGATAATGCGCGAGCCCCTGCGCCCAATAGTTCCATGCCTCCACGTTCGTGGTCGTGGAGTAGCGGAGCCGTGCCTGTTCGCCCTCGGTGAGATTCACCTGCATCTCGGTGGCGAGGATCAGCGTGATCTCGTCCTGCACCGCGAAAATGTCCTCGATCGCGCGGTCGTAGCGCTCCGCCCACAGATGCGCGCCGCTTTCAGCATCGATCAACTGCGCCGTGATGCGAATACGGTCGCCGCCCTTCCTGACGCTGCCTTCGAGCACATAGCGGGCTCCCAGCTCCTTTCCCGCCTGCCGCACGTCGACGTTGCGACCCTTGAAGGCAAAGCTTGAGTTACGCGCGATCACCGTCAGGCCGGAGAGCTTCGACAGGGTCGTCAAAATATCTTCCACCAAGCCGTCGGCAAAGAACTCCTGCTCCGGATCATTGCTCATGTTGGCGAAGGGAAGCACGGCTATGGACGGCTTTTGATCCGCGACCCCTGCCCGT
Source organism: uncultured Propylenella sp. (assembly GCA_964487455.1). Classification (GTDB taxonomy): domain Bacteria; phylum Pseudomonadota; class Alphaproteobacteria; order Rhizobiales; family Afifellaceae; genus DASWJZ01. The sequence goes on along the minus strand of CAZARE010000128.1, from coordinate 25,260 downwards.
TCCTTGGCCGCAGGCGGAGAAGGCGCTGCTCCGCCCCAAGTCCAGGCGCGCACCGGCTGATCGATGTTCTTCAGATTCAATTCGCCAGCGTCGGCGAAGGCCAGATCGACCTTGCCCTTGACTTGGCCGTGTACGACGTCGGCGATAAGGACACCGCCTTGCGGGGCTTGGCTCTCGAGCCGCGCGGCGATATTGACGCCGTCCCCGAAAATGTCGTCGCCCTCAATCACCACCTCGCCAAGGTTGACCCCGATGCGGAACCGGATCGGCTCTTCGTCGCCATCGTCGTCACTCCGCTCGATCATGCGCTGCTGTATCGCGACGGCGCACCGAACGGCGTCGACGGCGCTGCCGAACTCCACCAGAGCGCCATCGCCCATCATCTTGACGATGCGGCCGCGGTGCGCGGCAACGAGGGGATTGAACAGCGCGCCCCAGATCGTCCGCAGCGCCGCCAGCGTGCCGGCCTCGTCGGCACGCATCATGCGGCTATAGCCGACCACATCGGCGGCAAGGATCGCCGCCAGACGCCGCATCGTCGAAGCTTCGGCCATTCACTACGGCTCCTCGGTGAGTAGATAAGACACTCCGCGGGCGGCCGGAAGTGCATTGCTTTCCGGCGCGAGCCGTCAACCGAACGCCTCCATACCGCTCATGATAGACTTCACTTTACCGATCGTCCGCCGCGAACGGCGGAGTTGGTGGAGGGAGCGCCGGCATGCCAGGCAAGAAGATTCTGATGCTCACAGGCGATTTCAGCGAAGAATACGAGATTTATCTTCGTGGGACCTCTCGCAATCCCTGTCCGCCGCCATCCGCTGGGCGGCCGACGATCTCGCGCTGTCACCCGAACTTCAAGGACGCCCTCGCCACGTCCATGGCGACGTAGCCCTTTAAGGGATTCACGAACCGATGGAAGACGAAGCTTCGCTAGCCCGCCGCGGCGGCGGCCACTTTCGGACGCTTGAGCTTCGCAAGCGGCTCGGTCGGGGTCGGGATCTCGATGTCGACGGCAAGCGTCGAGACCGCCTTGCCGCGATCCATCTTCACTTGCACTTTCTCCGAATCCACGTGCACGTGCTTCTTGATAACCGCCAGGATCTCCTCCCTGAGGATGGCCACCAGATCGGACCCGCCGGCAATCGTGCGTTCATGCGCACGCAGGATCTGCAGCCGGTCGCGGGCGACCGGCGCGGAGCCGCGCCTTCCAAACAGAGCAAACAAATTCATGCGGCCCTCCGCGTGAAGAGCTTGCCGAACAAGCCTCTTTTGTCGGTCGGAATCGTCAGCACCACGGTCTCGCCAACGAGCCGCTTCGCAGCGTCCGAATAAGCGCGCGCCGGGCCGCTCATCGGATTGGAGATGGTGACCGGCGAGCCGAGATTGGAGGCCTTCAGCACCTCCTCGCTTTCCGGAATGATCCCGAGCAGCGGGATGGAGAGGATCTCCAGCACGTCCTCCACCTTCAGCATCTCGCCGCGTTCCGCGCGAATCGGGTCGTAGCGGGTGAGGAGGAGATGCTTGTCGATGCGCTCGCCCTTCTCCGCCTTCTCGGTCTTGGAATCCAGGAGGCCGATGATGCGATCGGAGTCGCGCACCGAGGAGACCTCCGGATTGGTCACCACGATCGCCACGTCGGCGTGGCGCATGGCGAGCGTCGCTCCGCGTTCGATGCCGGCCGGGCTGTCGCAGATGACCCAGTCGAACTTCTCGCGCAGCTGGTCCATGACCGTGCTGACGCCCTCTTCGGTGAGCGCGTCCTTGTCGCGGGTCTGCGAGGCCGGCAGCAGGAAGAGCGTGTCGACGCGCTTGTCGCGGATCAGCGCCTGCGGCAGCTTGGCGTCGCCCTGCACCACGTTGATCAGGTCGTAGACCACCCGCCGCTCGGCCCCCATGACGAGGTCGAGGTTCCTCAGGCCGACGTCGAAATCGACGACGACGACGTTCTTCCCCTCCTTCGCCAGCGCAGCACCCATGGCGGCCGTCGAGGTCGTCTTGCCGACGCCGCCCTTACCCGAAGTTACGACCAGAACCTTGGCCATCGTCGCCACCTCCTTAGAATCTCAACTGAGCGCCGCTATCGCCATGGTCTCGCCTTCGAGCCAGGCCTGCACCGGACGGCCTCGAAACTGCGGGTCCACTTCGTCGGCCGTGCGGTAGAGGCCGTCGATGGCGATCAGCTCGGCTTCGAGCTTGTTGCAGAAAATGCGTGCCCGGGCGTTTCCAGTCGAGCCGGCGATGGCGCGCCCGCGCAGCGTTCCGTAGATGTGAATGGAACCGCCGGCGACGACCTCCGAGCCCGAGGCCACGGAGCCGAGAATGGTAAGGTCGCCCTGCGGAAAGATCACCGACTGCCCAGACCGCACCGGCTTGTCGTGGAGATACGAGGCCGGCCCGGCCGTGGGCTCAGCCATCGGCGTCGGAATGGCCGCCGGCTTTCCGTTGACGGCTGGCGCCTCGGCAGGCTGCGGCGGCGCGGGCAGGGCGGCGGGCGGCAGAATGTCCGCGGGATCGGCGCCGGACGTGGCGGCGCGTCCGCCGCCGACCAGCGGCGGCATGCCGAGACCCAGCCACGACGCCTTGGTGCCTTCGACGCCCATGATGCGGACGTCGCGCTGATGCAGGCCCGCGATCAGCGCCGCCAAGCCTTCCTTGTCAAGAGGCAAGGCTGACACGTCGAGTATGATGGGCCGCCCGACGAAATAGCCCGGCGACCGCTTGCTCCATTCGTCGAGCTCGGCGAGCCACTCCTCCAGCGGCGGCTCTGGAGCGAAGACCAGCGCCATGAAGGATCGGCCCCGAAATCGAAGGGATTTGCGTTGTTGAACGGAAACGTTCGCGTTCACGGACAGCCTCGTTAACTGCTTCGTTACGATTTGAGGCCGGTCTGGTTAAGCGGCGGTTAACAATGATTACTTTCGGGCAGGAAAATCGCAGTCCGCCATCGACGGCCCGCGTCGGCCGGACGAAAGAATCAGATCCAGCCCTGCAGCTCGCGCACGACGACGTTGGTGATGACCCGCATGCCCGGCGGCGAGTCGTTGAGGCAGGGAATGTGCGAAAAGCTCTCCCCGCCGTTGTGGAGGAAGATGTCGCGGTTCTGCACGGCGATCTCCTCCAGCGTCTCCAGGCAGTCGGAGACGAAGCCGGGATTGACCACGGCGATCCGCTTCACGCCCTCCCTCGCCAGCCGCTCGACCGTCTTGTCGGTATAGGGCTGCAGCCATTCCTCCGGCCCGAAACGCGACTGGAACGTGGTGAGCAACCGCCCTTCGCGCCATCCGAGCCGGTCATTCAGAAGCCGCGACGTCTTCTGGCAATGACAATGGTACGGGTCTCCCTTCTTGAAATAGGAGAGTGGCAGCCCGTGATAGGAGGCGATCAGAAGCTCGGGCTCGAAGTCGATCCCGGCCAGATGCGCCTCGATGCTCTCGGCCAGCGCATCGATGTAGACCGGCTCGTCGTGATAGGGCGGAACGGTCCTGAGCGCCGGCTGCCAGCGCATGCGCTTTAGCGCGTCGAAGGCGACGTCATTCACCGTCGCGGTCGTGCTCGCGCTGTACTGCGGGTAAAGCGGAAACACGAGAACGCGCTCGCATCCCGCCTCCCGCAGCGCGTCAAGACGCGCCGCTATGCTCGGTCGGCCGTAGCGCATCGCCCAGTCGACGATCACGCCCTCCTCGCCGGCAAGCTCCGCCGCGAACTTCTCCGCCTGCGCGCGGGTGAAGGTCCTGAGCGGCGATTCGTTCCGCTCCTCGTTCCAGATCGAGGCATAGAGGGCGCCACTCTTCTTCGGCCGCCGCGACAGCACGATCAGTTGCAGGATCGGCTGCCAGAGCCAGCGCGGCCATTCGATGACGCGGCGGTCGGAGAGGAACTCGCTCAGATAGCGCCGCATCGACCAGTAGTCTGTACCTTCCGGCGTGCCGAGATTGACGAGGAGCACGCCGATTTGCCCGCCCTTCACCGGGGGATGCTCAGCCGGAAGGCGGATGAAGCGCGACTCGTCGCGGCGAATGCTGGAATCGATGCTGGCCGGCTTCAACACGGATGGCTCTCCTCGCGCGAGAGCATATGGCCGCCGCAGGCGCCGTCCAGCGCCGCGGCTTGGTCAAAGCGACGCGGCTACGCGCGCCTCATGCTGGAACGTCGGCGACCGCCCCGTTCTGGCGCCACGGCTCGAGCACTTCCTGCGCAACGGCCCGGCCCTTGGGCGTCAGCTGCAGCAACTCCCCCTGGCGGGTGACGAGGCCCTGGTCGAGGCTGGTCAAGAGCACGGCGCGCGCCTTCGCCTCTGGCCAGCGCAGGTGCGCGCGGAGCGCTCGGGCGACGTTCTCCTCGCCCTGCTCGGCCGCGCCTTCGTGGTTATAGAGATGCACGGTGAGCGTGCGGATTTCATTGGCGATCTGCATGGCGCGCCGACGCAAGACCTGGGCGATCAGTCCGTAGCGCGGCCCGGCGAGGAAGGCGAGCATCAGGAACACGCCTGTCATGACAGCCATCATGCCGCCGATCGAGACGTCCCAGGAGATTGCCACCAGGTAGCCGAGAATGCTCGAGGCCAAGGCGATCAGGCAGCCATAGAGGAGCATCAGCCATAGCCGGTCGGTGAGGAGGTAGGCCGCCGACGGCGGCACGATGACAAACGCGATGAAAAGCACCACGCCCACAGCGTCGAAGGCGGCGACGGCGGTGGCGCTGGTGAGTGCCAGGAGCGCATAGAAAAGCAAGGCGGGCGAATAGCCGAGCGCCTTGGCGAGCGCCGCGTCGAAGGTGGCGAGCTTCAGCTCCTTGTAAAGGAGCAAGACGAAGAGGGCGTTGACCAGCGCCATCGCACTCATCGACAGGAGCGCCTGGGGAACGCGGTAGGGCCCTATGTCGACGGTATCGAGCCAGACGAAGCCGATCTCCCCGAGCAGAACGGTGTGCTGGTCGATATGCACGTCGCGTGCGTAGAGATTGAGCAAGAGGACGCCGATGGAGAAAAGGACGGGGAAAACGAGGCCGATAGCGGCGTCGTTCTTGACGCGCCGGGTATTGGCCAGGAGTTCGGTCAGAAACACCGTCAGCAGGCCGGTCAGCGCCGCGCCGACGATCTGTACCGGCCCGCTCTGCCGCCCGGTCAGAAGCCAGACGACCACAATGCCGAACACGATCGAATGGCTGATTGCGTCGGAGAGCATGGAATCTCCGCGCAGCACGAGGAAGGTGCCGACCAAGGTAGCGGCGACGCCGACCAGCATTCCGGTGAGCACGATCATCAGCGCCGGGTTGTCGAAGAAGGCCGCAAGCATCATGCTTCCTGCCCCCCGAGCTGCGCGAGAATGCGTTCCGCCTCGTCAACCCCGGCCGGAGTTAGTTCCCAGTGCAGCGTCTTTTCGGGGCTGTGCGGCACCGGCCGCACCAGCCCGCGCCGCTGCAGCCCGACGAGCTGCGATTGCGTGCCGACCCCGAAATAGGCGTCGACCGTCCCCTGCTCTGAGCGGTAGGCCGGGTCGCGATGCTGCGTCGCCAAGCGGTAGAGGGCGGTCAGAACATGCTGCGCCTTCAGCGCCCGGCGGTTGCGCCAATGGTGAAACGCGGCGCGCAGGAGGCCGCGCTCCGGCGCCAAGAGCAGCGAGACGAGGACGATCACGGAGACGCAGAGCACGATGAGGGGTCCCGTAGCGAGTCCGTGAGCCAAGGCGCTGAGGACCGCGCCGGCGACGCCTCCCGCCAGCCCGATGGCCGCCGCGAGGACGACCATCGATTCGAGCCGGCGCGTCCATTGCCGCGCCGCGACGGCCGGAGCGATCACCATCGACGCCATGAGCACGACGCCAACCATCTGCAGCCCGACCATGACGGCTAGGGCGATCATGACGGTGAGCGCGACTTCGATCGCCACGACCGGGAGTCCGGTCGATTGCGCGAAGTCCGGATCGAAGGAAACGAGCTTGAACTCCTTCCAGAAGGCGACGACCAGCAACAGGGCGAAAGCAGTGACGCCGCCCATCACCCACAGATCGCTTCGCAGGATCGCCGCCGCCTGGCCGAACAGGAACGAATCGATGCCGCCCTGCGAGGCGTCGCCGGTACCCTGGATGTAGGTCAGCAGCACGACGCCAATGGCGAAGAAGACGCTGAGAGCGATGCCGAGGGCCGCGTCCGTCTTTAGCCGGCTGCGGCGGGTGAGGAGGAGCACGAGAAGGGCGGCGAGTATTCCTGCCGCCAGCGCGCCCGCTAGTATGGAGCCGAGATGCCGCGTCCCGGCGAGGATGAAACCGAGGCAGATACCGGGAAGCGCCGCATGCGACAGGGCATCGCCCAAGAGGCTCTGTCGGCGCAGCACGGCGAAGCTGCCGAGCACGCCGCTGATGATGCCGAGAAGAGCCGCGCCGATGGCGACGTTCTGGATCGTATAGTCCCGCAGCAGATCGAGAGCGCTCATCGTCGCCCGTCGAAGGGAATGACGGACGGCTCCTCCCTGACGAAGTCGTCGCGTTCCAGGAGGGCGATCTGTCCGCCATAGGTCCTGCGCAAGTTCTGCGGCGTGTAGACCTCGAGGACCGGTCCTTGGGCGATTACGCGGACGTTCAAGAGCACGAGCCAGTCGAAGTAGCTCTTCACGGTCTGGAGGTCGTGATGCACGACGATCAAGGTCTTCCCCTGCTGGCGCAGCTTGCGCAGGATTTCGACGATCACGCGCTCCGTCGTAGCGTCGACGCCAGCCATCGGCTCGTCGAGGAAATAGAGATCGGCCCGCTGAACGAGAGCACGCGCCAGGAAGACGCGCTGCTGCTGCCCACCGGAGAGCTGGCTGATCTGGCGGGCGGCGAGATCCTGCATGCCGACCTGGGCGAGGGCCTCCATGGCCTCCGTCCTTTCGCGCCGGCCAGGCCGCCTGAACCAGCCGAGATGGCCGTAAAGGCCCATGGTCACGACGTCGAGGGCGGTGGTGGGGAAATCCCAGTCAACGCTCGAGCGCTGCGGAACGTATCCGACGCGGCGGCGCTGAGCATGGTAGGCGCGGCCGTGGATCGTGACATGTCCGGCGGACGGCTTGACCAGCCCGAGCGCCGCCTTGAGCAGCGTGCTCTTGCCGGCCCCGTTCGGCCCCACGACAGCGGCCATGACTCCGGGCGGGATGTCGAGGTCGATATCCCAGAGGACCGGCCGGCTGTGATAGCTGACCGTCAGATCCTCGACATGCAATGCGAGGCTCGGCTCGTGAAGAGCGTCGCTCATGACTCCCTGGCGCGGCTCAGCCCGCGTCGCCTACGCCGGCCATTTCCCATTCCTCCGCCCAGGCGGTCAGCGCCGCAGGGAGCGGCGGCAGGGCGCCGCCAAGCGCTTCGGTGATCGCCCTGGTGTTCTCGTAGATCATCCCGATATAGGTCCCGCCCGCGGTACCCGGCTGCCCCATGGCATCGGAATAGAGGGAGCCGCCCAAGCGCACCTCGTGACCACGCTCCCGCGCCGCGTCGATGACGGCCTGGATGGTTCGCGGATTGATCGTGCTCTCGACGAATATCGCCGGCACCATCCGTTCCGCGACGAGGCTGGCCATTGCGCGAACGTCGGCGACCCCCGCCTCCGATTCGGTGCTGATCCCCTGGATACCGGCCACCTCGATACCGTAAGCGCGGCCGTAATAGCTGAAAGCGTCGTGCGCGGTGACAAGAATGCGCTGCGCCTCCGGAATGGTGGCGATCGCTTCCCCCGTCCAGTCGTGAAGCGCCGCGAGCTGATCGCGATACGCCGCCGCGCGCGAAGCCATCGCATCGCCGCACTCCGGGGAGAGCCCGGTGAGCGTCTCGACGATCGTCGGCACGATCTTCGACCATTGACTGACATCCATCCACAGATGCGGATCGATGCCATAGACATCCTCGACCGATATCAGATTGGACGGATCGATTGAGGCCGGCGCGAGGGCGACGGTCGGCTTCGTTTCGGAAAAGCGCCCGAGTACCTCTCCGAGCTGCCCCTCAAGCGAATAGCCGGAGTAGAAAATCACGTCGGCGCGCCGGAACGTCGCGACGTTTCCCGCGCTCGCCTGAAAAAGATGGGGATCGACGCCGGGCCCCATGATGGCGGTCACCGCGGCGCAGTCGCCGGCAACGTTCTCGACGACGTCCGCGATCATGCCGATCGTCGCGACGGCGTCGATCGGTTTCGTCTGGGCGGCCGCAGCCGCCGTGCCTCCCCACACCGCAAGGAAGGCGACTCCCGCACGTATCAACCCACGCATTTTCGCTCCAATCCTATCAGCGAATGATAATAAGAATTATTCGCAAAAAAGCAAACGCCCATTTGCTGGACCGAGAGCGCCTCCAGGTAGTCGCCCCGGAGTTGCGCAACCGCGCAAGAGTCTGAAAGATCGCCGCCGATTCATCGATGGGGACGCGGCATGAGAATCGTGGTGCATGGACAGCAGGCTTTCGGCAGGGCCGTACTGGAAAGGCTCCTGGAACGAGGCGAGGACGTGGTGGCGGTTTTCTCTGCCCCGGGCAAAGAGGGACGGCCGGCGGATCCCCTCGCTGCGCTTGCGGAAGAGAAAGGGCTGCCGCTGCACCAGCCCAAAAGCTGGAAGGCGGGAGAGGCCTTTGAGCTGATGGCCGACTACAAGCCGGACCTATGCATGATGGCCTATGTGACGCTTTTCGTGCCGCAGAGTGTGCTCGATCTGCCGACCCACGGGACGTTTCAGTATCATCCTTCGCTTTTGCCGCTGCATCGGGGGCCATCGTCGATCAATTGGCCGATCATCATGGGGGAGACGAAGACCGGCCTTACGATCTTCTGGCCTGACGAGGGGCTCGATGAAGGACCGATCCTCCTACAGAAGGAAGTGAACATCGGGCCGGACCACACGCTGGGCTCTATTTACTTCAACAAGCTGTTCCCGATGGGCGTCGAGGCGATGCTGGAGGCCCTCGACCTCGTGAAGGCGGGCAAGGCGCCCAAGATTCCGCAGGATCATTCCAAGGCAACGTATGAGAGCTGGTGCCGCAAGGCCGACGCCACGATCGACTGGTCGAAGCCGACGGCCCAACTCTACAACCTGATACGGGGTTGCGATCCACAACCCGGAGCGTGGACCACCTATGGCGGCGCCGAAGTGCAGATCTATGATGCGCGCCGCGACGAAGGCTCGGGCGCGCCGGGCACCGTGCTCGGCGTATCGGAGGACGGCGTGAGGGTCGCCACGTCGGACGGCGCAATCCTCGCCAAACGCGTGCGCCCGCAGGGCGGCGGCAAGGTCGCGGCATCGGAGTGGGCAAACGAATCGGGATTGAAGCCCGGCGACCAGCTCGGCTGAGCTTCAAGCGCGCTGTACAAGTCTTGCGTCGACGTTCGACCCAGCTATTTGGCCAACTCTTCCGCCGGGGGCCTCTCCGTCGGCGCGATGCAGCGATATCTTCGCTGCAAACTACTCCGCCGCCTCGGCCAGGAGGTCGCCCTGAATCGGCTCGTCCAAGGCCTTCACAAGCCGCTCCCGCTCAGCCAGGACGGGTCGTGCGTGCGCCTCTCTGACATGGCCGAAGCCGCGGATCCTTACCGGATAGGCCGCCAGCGCCAGCGCCGCCTGCATGTTGTCCGTCGTGAGCTTGGCTTCGATCATGTCGAGATCGGACTCGTAGTCGTTCAGCAGCTGGCGCTCCCGTCGCCGCTCGGCCGTGTAGCCAAACGGATCGAACATTGTCCCGCGCAGGGCGCGTAGCCGCGCTAGAATTGCAAAAGCGCCCATCATCCACGGTCCGAATTTCTGCTTCTTCAGGTGACCGGTTCGCTTGTCGCGGCGGGCAAAGAGAGGCGGCGCCAAGTGGAACTGCAGCCACTCCCAACTGTCGAACTGCTCCTTTAGCTGCTGTTCGAAGGACCCGTCCGTGTAAAGCCGTGCGACCTCATACTCGTCCTTCGCCGCCATCAGCTTGAACAGCGCATGTGCGACTTCCGTGGCGACCGTCGTGTCCCCCGCCCGCAATCGCCGCTCGGCCACCGCTATCCGCTCGACCCGCGCCCTATAACGCGCAGCGTATCCGGCATTCTGATAGGCCGTGAGAAAGGCGACGCGCCGGTCAACAACCTCCGACAGTTCGGGCGCTTTCTTCATTTCGGGAAGCAGCCCAGCCTGCCGCTCAACAGCCTTGACGTCGGCGGCCGCCCGGCGGCCCCATTCGAAGGCAGCGGCGTTCATCTCCGTCTCAACACCGTTGAGGCTGATCGCCTCCAGGATCGCCGCGCGCGATATCGGGATGCCGCCCTGCTGCCAGGCAAAGCCAACCATGAACATGTTTGTCGCAATTGCGTCGCCAAGCAGTGCCACGGCGAGACGCTGCGCCTCGATCACATGGGCATGTCCCGCGCCGGCCCGCTCCTCGATCGCCCGCTCCAGGCGCAACGTGGGCAACGAGAAATCCGCTTCGCGCGCAAAGTCGCCCGGATAGGTTTCGTGGCGGTTGACGAAGACCTCGGTCTCGCCCGGCCGGATCGCGGTCAGCACGCTCTTCGAGCCGGCCACCACGATATCGCAGGCAAGGACCGTATCGGCCTCCTCCGCAGCGATGCGGATGGCGTGAATGTCCTCAGCGCGCGGCGCAATCCGCATATGGGCTGTCACCGCGCCACCCTTCTGAGCCAACCCCGCCATATCGATGATACCAACGCCGAGGCCGTCGAGATGGGCGGCCATGCCAATCACAGCGCCGACGGTGACGACGCCCGTGCCACCGACCCCCGTGATAAGGATCGCCTTGGCGCGATCAAGCCTCGCCAGCTCCGGTTCCGGCAAGTCCGGCATGCGATCAGGAGCCGCCACCGCACCACCCTTCTTCAGCTTCCCGCCGTGCACGGTTACGAACGACGGACAGAAGCCTTCGAGGCAAGAATAATCCTTGTTGCAGCTCGACTGGTCGATGGTGCGCTTGCGGCCGAACTCGGTCGGAAGCGGCTGAATCGCCACGCAGTTCGACTTCACCCCACAATCGCCGCAGCCCTCGCAAACCAGCGAGTTTATGACGACGCGCTTGTCGGGGTCGGGGTAGAGCCCCCGTTTGCGGCGGCGCCGTTTCTCCGCAGCGCATGTCTGGTCGTAGATAAGGACGGAAAGACCTTTCACGCCGCGTAGCTCCTCCTGGACAGCAGCGAGCTGCGAGCGGTGGTGGATCTTGAGACCCGCGGGCCAAGCCGTTCCGCTCGGGTACTTGTGCGGATCGTCGGTCACCAGCGCGATGCGCTTGGCGCCCTCCGCCGCCACCTGACGGGCGACGCGATCGACGGTCAGTCCGCCCTCCACCGGCTGACCGCCCGTCATCGCGACCGCATCGTTGTAGAGAATCTTGTAGGTGATGTTCACGCCCGAGGCCGCAGCGGCACGAATGGCCAGCGTGCCCGAATGGGCAAAGGTGCCGTCGCCCAGGTTCTGGAAGACATGGTCGCGGGTCGAGAACGGCGCCTCGCCGATCCAGTTCGCGCCTTCCGCCCCCATATGCGTGAAGCCTTCGGTGGCGCGGTCCATCCAATGAACCATGTAATGGCAGCCGATGCCGGCATACGCGCGGCTGCCTTCGGGAACCTGAGTGGACGTATTGTGCGGGCAACCGGCGCAGAAATACGGGATGCGCACGCCGACATCGTCGGTCGTTTTCACCACCGCCTCGACGTGCTCAAGCTGCTTCAAGCGCGCGGCGATCTCGGAATCGTCGGTATAGGAAAGAATACGCCGTGCAATGATAACGGCGATCTGGTTGGCGTTGAGCGCGCCCCAGACGGGCAAGAGGACATTGTCGTGCTCATCCCGCTTACCGACGACCATCGGCGCCGCGGCGCGACCATAGAGCTGCTCCTTCAGCTGCGTTTCGACTAGCGAGCGCTTCTCTTCCACGACCAGGATGGTCTCAAGCCCCTCGGCGAAGCGGTTGACGCCAGAGGGCTCGAGCGGCCAGGGTGCCGCGATCTTGTAGAGGCGGAGCCCGAGATCGGCGGCGCGCTTCTCGTCGATGCCGAGGATGTCGAGCGCACCCAGCGTGTCGAGCCAGCTCTTGCCGAGGGACACGATGCCGAGGCGCGGCTGCGGGCCGCCCCCCATGGCGATGCGATCGAGCCGGTTTTCGCGAAGGAAAGCCAGCATCGCCGGCCGCCGCCAGCGGTGCAGCAGCTCCTCCTTCTCAAGCGGGCTCCGCCCGGCGCGAATATTGAGGCCATGCGGCGGAACGGCGATATCCGGCAGGACGAGCTTGACGCGGTCGAGCGAGACGTCGACGGAGGCCGTCGCCTCAATGTTGTCCTTGACACACTTGATGCCGACCCAGACGCCGGCGAAGCGCGAAAGCGCCCAGCCGATCAATCCGTAGTCGATGATCTCCTGCACCCCGGCAGGATTGAGAATCGGCATCATGACGTCCATGAAGGCGAATTCCGACTGGTGCGCCGTGGTGGAGCTTTCGCAGGTGTGGTCGTCGCCCATCAAAGCGATGACCCCGCCATGCGGCGACGTGCCGTCGAAATTCGCATGGCGCAGCGCGTCGCCCGAGCGGTCGACGCCCGGCCCCTTCCCGTACCAGATGCCGAAGACCCCGTCGAAGCGCCCCTCGCCGCGCACCTCGGCCTGCTGTGAGCCCCAAATCGCAGTCGCCGCGAGGTCCTCGTTAAGGCCGGGCCGGAAAACGATGTCGTTCGCCTCAAGCAGCTTGCCGGCGCGCCACATCTGCTGATCCAGCCCGCCGAGCGGCGAGCCGCGATAGCCGCTGACGAACCCGGCGGTGTTGAGGCCCGCCCGGCGGTCGAGCTCCTTTTGCATCAGAGCCAGACGCACGATCGCCTGGGTGCCGGAGATGAACACCCGCTCCCTGGATAGATCGTACTTGTCGCCGAGGGTTACTCCGTCGCGGGCCATGCCTTCCTCACGGGGGGTTGTCGCCGCGCGGAATCATCCGCGCCGCTGCCTAGAGTCTGGTGTTCGCGACGCGGAAAATCCATCCCGAATTGCGTCCGGGCTGAAAGAAAGTTCATTTTGCTTAGTTATTTCGGCGGAGAACGATAAAGCGACGGGGGAAACGGCGTGGTGCTCCGGTCGAGGTTTTGCTGGTAGCCGGGACCGATGGCCAGCGGGCGCTCGGGGAGCACCGACTGGTCGAGATCGGAGACGTAATCCCTTTCGATCCGCAGCAATTCGTCGCCATCAGCCGATGCGAGCCGCACGACGACACGGTAGGGTCGGCCCTTCTTGACACCCTCCAAAGCCGGTGTCTCGAACGCGATGCGCCCGCCACCCCGGGCCAGGCGGCTCAGAACGATCGGGGCGCCGCCGGCCGGATTCTCGAACGTGACCTCGATCACCGCGCCGGGCGGCGGATCCTTGCGCGGCAGCAGCACGATTCCATAGGTCGCCGTAGCGTTGCGGTAATTGAAGATGAAGCCGCCGCCGGCGAGCTCCAGATACTGGCTTTCGTCGACGCAGGCCGACACGGCGAGAAGCACCAGAACGGCCAGGCAGGGGGCAATCGCGCGTTGCATGAAGCCACTATACGCGAGCTTTCCCCGCTTCATCAAAGACGGCCGCCGGTTCGCCGCCCGCGCGGCGGTTGGAAGGGGAGGCCTATTTCTTCTTCGACACGCGCTTCGGCTTGCCCTTGCGGCTCCCCTTGGCAAGCTCCTCAAGCTGATTCTTGCTCATCGATTTCGCCATGCTTCTGGACGCGCCCTTGAGCGAGCTCTGCGAGCGTTCGCCGCGCTTTGCCGACAAGGCCGCGCCGGCGGCCTGCTGCTGTGCCTTCGATTTCGCGGGCATGGAAGCCTCCATCCATCCTTATCCGCGAAACAATGCGCGATCGGGCGCGCAGGTTCCCCTGTCCGCGCCTGGTGCGACTAGGGCAGGATGTCCGGCAGGAAGGTCGTGATCTGCGGGAAGAGCCAAAGCAGCGCCAGCCCGACGATCTGAATGAGCACGAACGGCACGACCCCTCGATAGATGTGGCCGGTCGTAACCGAGGGCGGGGCGACGCCGCGCAGATAGAACAGCGCGAAGCCGAAGGGCGGCGTCAGGAACGAGGTCTGCAGGTTGATCGCGATCATGATCGTCACCCACTTCGGATCCAGCGTGCCGCCGTAAATCACGGGTCCGACTATCGGAATGACGATGTAGATGATCTCCAGGAAGTCGAGCACGAATCCGAGGATGAACAACACCAGCATCACGATCAGGAACACGACCCATTCCTGGTCGAAGGAGCGCAGGAACGACTGCACGTATTCCTCGCCACCGAAGGAGATGACGACGAGGTTGAGCATCTGCGAGCCGATCAGAATGGCGAAGACCATGGCGGTGATCTTGGCCGTCTCGCGCACAATTGGCGTCAGCAGGCCCTGCGCCAGCAGCACCCAGCACGCATATAGAAGCCCGGCGAAGGCGACGTGGTATGCGATCGTCGCAACGGTGATGGCAAGCCAGTTCTCAAATCGAACTGTCTCGATCCCGGTTCGAAGGTCGAAGTTCACGCCCACCAGGAGCAGAATGACGATGGCATAGGCCGACCAGATGACGGCGCGGCCGGCGAACCGGCCATCGCCCTGACGCTCAAGGCGCCGATGCGCCGCCAGCATGATCGCGCCGGCGGCGCCCAGCGCGGCCGCCGGCGTCGGATTGGTGATGCCGCCGATGATCGATCCGAGCACGGCAATCATCAAGATGAGCGGCGGGAACACGACACGGACCAGCTCGACCACGAACAGCTGCTGTAGCGTGTGCCGCATTCCGTAAGCAATCAGGACAATGGGAAGGGCGTAGACAACGGTCGCCTCGCCTGGGGTCATCCCCGGGCCCACGAGGAAGAAGTCGGCAAGCAAGGCTAGCCCGAGTCCCGCGCCGCCCACGACATATGGAGACTTCGGCAGTTGCGGCGCGGTGGCGAAAGCCGTGGTCATCATCAAAGCGAGGATGACAAGCGATACGAGGAGCGGGGCCGAAAGCGGCGGGATGGCTGCAATAGCAGCCTGGCGCTGCGCCTCTGCTGCTTCCGGCGTCCGCCCTGCGATCACCGCCTGCTGGTCGCGGACGCTCTGCGCGGCCACCGCTTCGTCCCACTTCTCCTGACCGTGCAGCTCGATCATCGACGCCTTGCACTGCTCGGAGACATGGGTCCTGAGGATGGTGCCGGATTCGGTGCCCGTGCCCACCGCCGGCACCTGCGACCCCGCTATTCCGAGTCCGATGGCTCCGGCGACCAGCAGAACGCCCATCGCCGGCACACCGAGGTACCAAAAGAGGTTCCGCTGCATGCCGTACGCGGAGACGGCGGCTCTCTCCGTCTCGTCATAGATGGGCGGCGCCCGATCCGGCCTGAAAAGCGCGTAGAGGAAGGCGTAGGCCCCGTAGAGGACCGCCAACATGATCCCGGGGATCAGGGCTGCCTGGAAAAGCGTGCCGACCGACAGGACCGCGGCCTGGCCGAGAAAGGTAAGCGCGTCCGGGCAGCCGGCAAGCTGGGCCCTCGTCTCCTGACCGGTCGAGTAGAGGTCGCCCACCAGGGTGCCGAGCAGAACGATCACAATCGAGGGCGGGATGATCTGCCCGAGCGTGCCCGACGCCGTTATCACGCCGGTGGCCAGCTCCGGCGAATAGCCACGCCTAAGCATCGTCGGCAGCGACAACAATCCCATCGTAACGACCGTAGCGCCGACGATGCCGGTCGAGGCGGCGAGGAAGGCCCCTACGACGACGACCGAGACCGCGAGCCCGCCCGGCAGCGGGCCGAAGACCTTGGCCATCGTGGTCAAGAGATCCTCTGCGATGCGCGAGCGCTCCAGCGCTATGCCCATCAACACGAACATGGCGACCGCGAGCAGCGTCTCGATCGACTGTCCCGCCAGCACGCGTTCGTTCATGCGGTTGACGATGAAGGTCAGCGTGCGGTGGAGGGCCCCCTCCGCCCCCCGCTCGAAGAGCGGATGCAACACGGTGGGCAGCTCGGGGAATCGAAAGCGGGTGACGGTTCGCGCGTCGACACCGGATGCTACGAGCTGTCGGAACTCTTCTGAGCCTGTGTCAACCACCTCGCGCTGCAGCAAGCCGCTATCGCCGAGAATGGCTAGAATGAGGAATGCGATCAGCGCCGATCCACCGATGGCGAACGCCACCGGGAATCCGGTCATGATGCCGACAAACACGCAAACGAAGACAATGACGAGCCCGAGCTCGGTGCCGTCAAAACCGAACAGCATCAGTCCCAGCCCCCGTCAAACGTCACGAGGACACGGATCCGGCTCTCGTGTCGGTAACATCTTTCGCCCCCTCAGGCTTCGACGGCACATAGTTGTCGGCGATTTTGTCCAGGTCGCGGTACTTGCCTTCCGCCTCCGGCCCCTCGATGTACTCCAGCAGGTTGCGATAAAAATATGCAACGCCCTGCAGGAACATGAGCCCGGCAAAGCTCAGCAGCAGCACTTTGAAAAGGAAGTAGGCGTTGAAGCCGCTTGGAGACAGCCCGATCGTCTCAACGCTCCATCGCATGATGCTCGACTTGCTGAGCAGCTGCTCCAAGGTGTCGGTAGCGGAGACCTTCGGCGTGACGAGGTGCCGCCACAGGAACGGCCAGCCGAAGAGCCAGATGACTGCGCTCAAGGGCAAGACGAAGAGCAGCGAGCCAAGCATGTCGACGATGCGCTTTGCTTGGAATCCCATTCCGGCGTAGAAGAGATCGACGCGTACGTGGCCGCCCTGCACGAACGTGTAAGCCGCGCACAGTGTGACCAGCATGGCGTTGTAGAGCTTCAGCCCCTCCCCGAACCAGCTCAGGTCCTTGGTAAACACATAGCCAAACGGCCCGAACGTTATCTCGGAGACCCGGAAAATGCGCTGCAGCACCACGATCACCACTTGCTGCAGCACCATCAGCAACGCTGCCCAAGCGGCTATCCGGCCCACTACATTGTTGAACCCCTCGATGCCGCGCACGACGCCCCATAGGAAAGGCCGACGAATGAGACCCACGATCAGGACGATGATCGCAAGGTCGATAAGGAAGAAGAGAAACTCGGCCGAAGCTCCGTAATAGATCAGTAGCGCGATCCACTCGTTGCTGGAGAAATCCGGCCGCGAGCTAGGAACGAACAGCAAGCGAAGGGGATTGATGACGCCGCCCGCCACATGGCTCGCGAGCCAGATGAGGGCATCGATCATGTTTGCCTCGCGTCAGCCATAGCTTCGTGGGCCGATATTGAGCCGAGCCGGATTGCCCGCTTCAGGGGCAGCGCTGTCACGGGCACCGCCTTGCATGGGAGGCGGTGCCCGTTGGTCACGCTTGGCTAGATGCCGAGCACGCGGTCACGCTGCGCCGTATAGGCGGTGTCCGACGCCGCGATCCAGCTCGCCGACTCCTTCATCGACGCGCGGTACGAATCGAACACCTTCTTGAACAGCGGGTCGCCCATGCTCTCGTCGTAGACCTGCTGGGTGCCCCTGCCCAGCGCATCCCAGATCGAGTCGGAGAACTGGCCGGCCGTCACCCCGCCCTCGGTGAGACGGCGCAGGGCGGTGCCATTGTTGGCGATGAACTGAGACACGTTCCACACGTTGCATTCGCCAGCGGCCATTTCGAGAATCTTCTGCTGGGCCGGCGTCAGGCCGTCGAAGACGTCCTTGTTGATCGAGAACGTCAAGCCGGAGCCCGGCTCATGAAAGCCGGCGACGTAGAAGAACTTAGCGACCTCCTGCAGGCCCATCTTCTCGTCGGCCCACGGGCCGATCCACTCGGTGGCGTCGATCGCGCCCGACGACAGGGCCTGGTAGATCTCGCCGCCGGGGATGTTCTGCACCGAGGCGCCGATATTGCTGAGCGCCTTGCCCCCCAGCCCCGGCATGCGGAATTTGAGCCCCTGGAAATCTTCCGGGCTTTCCACCGGCTCGCGGAACCAGCCGCCCCCTTGCGAGCTGGTGTTGCCGGCCAGGAACGGCACCATGTTGAAGATGTCCATGACCTCCTGGTGCAGCTCGCGGCCGCCCATATGGTACCACCACGTGTTGAGCTCGGTGGCGGTCATGCCGAACGGCGGTGAGGTGAAGAACCCAAGCGCTGCGTGCTGACCGACAAAATAGTAGTCGGCGGAATGGTAGGCGTCGGCCTGACCGGACGAGACCGCGTCGAACACCTCGAACGCGCCGATGAGCTCGCCTGGCGCCTTCAGGTCGATCTCGAGGTTTCCCTCGGACATGGCTCCGACGGACACCGCAAGCCTTTGGGCGGCGTCGTCTACGCCGGCGAAACCGCGCGGCCACGATGTCACCATGGTCAGCCTGGCCATGCCCTGCGAGATTGCAGGTGTCGCCAACGTCGAAGCAGCAACGGCGCCGGTCGCAAGCCCGGCCTTCTTGATGAACGAACGACGATCCATATCAGCTTCCTCCCTTTGCGGGCCGGTTGCGTGCCCGCTTATCCCCCTGGAACCATCACTCTAATCCACTCCCTGCACGGATTGCCACCATAGCCGACGCAATTCCTCCGTCTCGCCGGCCTCGACGGAGCCGCGCGCTCAGGCCGCGCCTTCAAAATGCCTGGCTCGCCAGATGGCGCCGAGAACTTGACACATGATTCATCTGTCACAAACGCATGTCAATCGGTCTTCCCACTCGCACCGTCAGAGGACTCCTCCCGGCTCGCATCGATTGGCGCCGGAGGTCGAGCCAACGCGGCAGGCAGCAGGGCGTGACGCTCGATCGATGCTGAGATAGAGATGCGGGAACACAAACGTCGTGCCCAACTCCGAGATACGTCCCCGATGAGCCCTCTCGTCCTCGTCACGGCCGATGTCCGCGAAAGTGAAGGCTATGTCTGGCACGCGGCGTTGGAGCCATACCTCAAGGCGCTGACCTCGATCGGCGCCACGCCGCTCATCCTGCCGAGCTTCGGCGGGGCGCTCGACCTCGATAGGGTGCTTGCGCGCGTCGACGGCGTGCTCGTCACCGGGTCGCGCTCCAACGTCCACCCCCAGCGCTACGGCGACGACCCGAGCGAGCGGCACGAGCCCTATGACCAGGCGCGCGACGCGACCGTGCTTCGATTGATTCCGCTCGCGCTTGACCGCGGCGTTCCGCTTCTCGCCCTTTGCCGCGGCCTGCAGGAGCTGAACGTCGCGCTCGGCGGCACGCTTGTGGCCGAGGCGCAGGAGCGGCCGGGAAGTCTCGACCACCGCGCATCGCTCGACCTTCCCCTGGACGAGCGCTTCGGACTGGCCCACGACGTGCGCTTCGAGGAAGACAGTCATCTCGCCGAGCTGCTCCACGCCGATTGCATCCGGGTGAATTCTTTGCACCGCCAAGCGATCGATCGACTGGCGCCCCAGCTCATCGTGGAAGCGCGCGCCGAAGACGGCACCATCGAAGCCGTACGTGTCGCCGACGCGAAGAGCTTTGCCTACGGGGTCCAGTGGCATCCGGAATACTGGGTAGCGACCGACCCGCCTTCCGGGGCGCTCTTCCGCGCCTTCGGCGAGGCGGCGCAGGCGCGCGCCGGGCGGAATCTGCCTCTGGCAGCGGAATAGGCGACGTCAATGCGCAGCCCTGGCCACGACAGCGCTTCGAGCCACGGAGATCATGAGCACTCGCACCTCGAAGAGGTGGAACTGCGCGTACGCGCGTTGGAAACGCTGCTGACAGAGAAGGGTTACGTCGATCCCGCCGCGCTCGACGTCTTCATCGAGACCTACGAGACGAAGATCGGCCCCCGGAACGGCGCCAAGGTGGTGGCCAAAGCGTGGACCGATCCGCAATATCGACAATGGCTTCTCGAAGACGCGACGGCGGCCATCGCCTCGCTCGGCTTCACCGGCCGGCAGGGCGAGCACATCGTAGCCGTGGAGAACACCCCCGAACTCCACAACATGGTCGTGTGCACGCTCTGCTCCTGCTACCCATGGACCGTGCTCGGGCTGCCGCCGGTCTGGTACAAGTCGCCGCCCTACCGCTCGCGCGCGGTCATCGACCCACGTGGCGTCCTGGCGGAGTTCGGCGTGAAGCTCCCGGAAACGACGAGAATCCGGGTCTGGGATTCCACCGCGGAGATTCGCTACGTGGTGGTTCCCATGCGTCCGCCCGCAACCGACGGATGGAACGAGGCCCAGCTTGCAGAGCTGGTTACGCGCGACTCCATGATCGGAACCGGCTTTCCGAAGACCCCGGACGGGTCGCAATGAACGGTCCGCACGATCTAGGCGGGGCGCATGGCTTCGGACCGGTCGTGCCGGAGCTCGACGAGCCGCCCTTCCATGCCGACTGGGAGCGCCGCATGTTTGCGCTGACGCTCGCCATGGGCGGCACCGGCATGTGGACGCTCGATATGTCGCGTCACGCGCGCGAACAAGTCCCACCGCCCGACTACCTTGCCTCCACCTATTACGAAATCTGGCTGAAGGGGCTCGAGCGACTCCTCGTGGAGAGGGGGCTGGCGACCGACGAAGAGATCGCGAGCGGCAGGGCGAGCGAGCCGCCCATCCCGCTTCCGCGCAAGCCGACAGCCGACAAGGTCGCCGCCGGATTGGCGCGAGGCGCACCCACGGAGCGTGAGCCCAGCGCTGCGGCGGTCTTCAACGTCGGAGACAACGTGCGCGCCCGCATCATCAATCCCTCCGGCCACACGCGGCTGCCGCGCTATGTGCGCGGCCGCCGCGGGCGGATCGCCGCCGTGCGCGGCGCTCACGTGTTCGCCGATGCCAGCGCCGCCGGGCGCGACGAGGACGCGCGCTGGCTCTATTCCGTCGCCTTCGACGCGGCGGAGGTGTGGGGGCCGGAGGGCCGCGCCGGCGACGAGATCGTCATCGATCTGTGGGAGCCCTACCTTGAGCACGAATGACGCCCAGCGGGAGGCGCTCACCGCACTCGGCTCGATCCCGCGCGACGCCGGCGGTCCGGTCTTTCCGACGCCATGGGCGGCCCGCGCCTTCGCGCTCGCCCTGGCGCTGAGCAAGCGGGGCGTCTTCACCTGGCCGGAATGGTCGGAAACGCTCGGCCGCAACGCTGCGGCGCGCGTGCCAGAAGATGCGGCGGACCCAGAAGCCTACTGGCGCACTTGGCTTGCGGCACTGGAGAGCATTCTCGCAGCAAAGGGGATCGCGGGCGGCGGCACCCTCGAGGATTTGCGGGATGCGTGGCGGCAAGCGGCGGAGGCGACGCCGCACGGCGAGCCGATCGAGCTTAAGCGTCAAGCGTAGAGCGCGCCTGCGAAAAGCACCACCCCGAGCGCCATGATGAACAACGCCGCGACTAGCTCCAGGCCGAGCATGATCTGAGCCGAGGAGCCTCCGTCTCCGCTCGCAAGCCAGCGGGCGAGGTCCTTCGCGCCCACTGCAAGCGCGGCGAGCGCCGCGACGGTGATCGCGGTGCCGAGCGCCATCAGAAAGGTCGATGCGATCCCTGCCCAGAACACGCCCTGCGCCAGCGCAAAGACAAGGACCACCAGAGCACCGGAGCAGGGCCTAATGCCAACGGACAGAACCGCAGCGGCGGCGCCTGAAAGGCCAGGGCGGGTATCGGCCGGGAGCGCGTGGCTGTGGTGACAAGGGGCGGACGCAGGCGGACTCATTTCCCCGCTCGCGGAACCCGCACGGCCACCGTGATGGTGACCGTGACGGTGCACGTGCGCGGCGGCGCCGAAGAGCGCCCAGGCGGCGCGACCCTTGCGCATCAGAAGGTAGACGCCAAGCGCCGCCACAAGCGCGAAACTCCCCAGCTCGAAGGCTTTCGCCGTCCCCGAGATCGCCATGCTGGTCATGTTGAGGACCACGGCCAACAGCCCAATGATCCCGATCGCCACGACGGCTTGCGCGAAAGCGGCGATAAAGGCGATCGCCACTCCCCGGCGGAGGCGCGACTCGTTGGCGACGAGATAGGACGAGATCACCACCTTGCCGTGTCCCGGGCCGGCGGCGTGGACAATGCCGTAGAGGAACGAGATGCCGCCGAGCCACCAGAATGCGCCACCCTCCTTCAGAGCCTTCAGCGCGGCCGTGAGATCGCGGTTGAAGGCCGCCTGCCAGGCCGCGATTCGCGCAAGCGGTCCGGCTGGGGAAACAGGCGTCGTCTCAGTCGCCGCCGATAGCTCGACGGGCACCGCTTCACTGGGCACCGCCGGGAGCGCCGTCAAATCGCCGGTCTCACCGCTCGACCTAGCGAGGCCTGCCGCCGCCTCGCCTGCTGTTTGCCGAGGCTCCCCCGGGCCGCACAGGATCTCGGCGCTGTTCTCAATGCCGGCGGTCAGCCCTTTCATTTCGGGCGGGAGCTCGCGTTGGTCAGCGCCGACGGTGGCAAGGGTCTGGGCCGCCGCGGCGTCCAGCTCCTGCGCGGGGTAGACAGCGAGCCTGCATGCGGCGGGCGCGTCGACCAGCCGAACTGCCTCCGCGTTTGGGAGCGAGAAAGCGACATAATATTCCGGGTCGAACACCTCGAGCCGGATCGTGTCTCGGGAGAAGAGCGGTTGGGCGAGCGGCAGGGTGAAGTGCAGGAAAAGCCGACCGTCGTCGAGGTCGAGGTAATAATCGGCGGGCGCCGCGAAGCCGGCCTGGTAGTCGCCGACTAAAAGCGAAGTGAAGAAGCCGAAATCGGAGAGGGACTCCACATTCTCCCTCGCGAGCGGCTCCAACTCGGCCTTCGAATAGACACCGTCGCGATTCGTATCGAGGCCTTGCAGCGCATATGCCGAAAACGCCTCATCGAAACGCCAGTGGTGCCGGATGGCCGCAATCCGCCCTCTGTCGTCGAAGACCACCTCCGACGCGGTCTCCACCCAGACATGCGGGTGCGCCAGCGCAACCGCCGGGACAAAAAGGAAAAGGAGGAAGGCAAGACCCCGAAGGCGCAACGCAGTCCTCGGCAGTTGTGTGAATCGGCCGCTTCCTGCGGGTTTCTGCCGCATTGCCGTCTCAAGCCGGCGATTTCAAGACCGCTCGATCAGACGACGGGAACCAGGCGATCACCCTCGAGCTTCTCCAGCACACCGGTGCGGATGGCAAAGCGGAACCCGTGCAGTTGCAGCCTCGCAGCCGCCACAGCCTCCCCAATCCAGGGAAAAGTCGCAAGGTTGGCAAGTGACAGCCGCACCACTTCGGCTTCGCAAAGCGCGAGACGCTCTCCCGGATCGAGATCCTCGGAAACCTTGCGCACAGCGGGAGCGCCAATCGCCATCCACGGGCCGATAAAATCGCGCGCCTCGTCCGGGGCTCCCTCCACCATCGCCCTCACGCCACCGCACTGCGCATGGCCAAGAACGACGATGTGCGCGACCTTGAGCACCCGCACGCCGAACTCGAGGGCGGCGCTGGTCCCGTGGTAGCCGGCGTCCACAGCGTAGGGCGGCACAAGGCCAGCCACATTGCGCACCACGAACAGCTCGCCCGGCAGCGCACCGAACACGGTCTGCGGATCGACGCGCGAGTCGGAGCACGCGATCACCATCGTCTGCGGGCTTTGTCCCTCCGCGGCGAGCACCTCGTAACGAACGCGCTCGACCGGCCAGATCGTCGCACGGAACTGCCGGTAGCCTTCGATCAGGCGATCCATGACGACTCAGGTCTCCGCCACTTCGATCGCAAGCGCCACGAGTGCGCGGTCAGAGCCGCGCGGGCCGATCAGGGAGAGACCGAGCGGGCAGCCGTCGAGCGCGGCAAGCGGTATCGTGACCTGCGGCAGACCCGACAGGCCGGCCATGCACAGGATCGACAGAGCCCGTTCGCGGTAAGCCTGCAAAGCGTCGCCCGAGAGATCCCGCTGCGGGGCGATGGTGGGCATGGTCGGCAGCATGAGCACGCTGTCGACCCCGGCTAGTTCCTCCATGCGCGCTCGCTGGCGCCGTCTCTCCGCGTCCGCAGCCTGATGCTCATCGGCTGAGATGGTACGGCCAAACTCGAACCGCTCACGCACGCCGGGCGTCATGTCGGGATCACGATGCATGATCCATGGCCCGTGTGCCTCCCAAGCCTCGGCGGCCTGCAGCCGGCGGAAGGCCGAATACCATCGCTCCAGGCCCTCAGGCGCAACGGTGACTCGTTCGGCCGGTCCGATCGCCTGCTCGGCCTTGGCCTTGGCCAGGGCGAGCGCATCCGCCTCCCGGTCCGAGGCGAGGAGAGCGAAGGCGTCGTCAAGCCGTTTCAAGCGAGAGAGGGAGTAGCGCTGCGCGTCGTCGCCGAGAAGGACCGGCGCGACCTTCGCGAAGACGGCGACGTCATCGGCGAAGAAACCGACCGTGTCGAAGCTCGGCGCTAGAGGCAGGGCACGGCGATTGTCGACACGCCCGTGCGTGGGCCGTATGCCCCACAGGCCGCAATTGCTTGCAGGCGCCCGCACCGAGCCGCCCGTGTCGGACCCGAGGGCGAAATCGCACAGCCCAGCGGCGACCGCAGCTGCCGAACCTGACGACGATCCGCCGGTGATGCGCCCCACGGCGCGGACGTTGATCGGCTCGGCGAAATGCTTGTTCTGCCCGCTCAGGGAAAAGGTCAGCTCGTCCGTCTGCGTCTTGCCGACGAAGCGCGCGCCAGCCTCAAGCATGGCAGTGACGACAGGCGCGGAGTCTGTGTGGACAGGGCTCTCGGCGCGCCTGATCGGGCTCCCGTCGCCCGTCGGGTAGCCGGCGACGTCAAA
The DNA here is from genome assembly GCA_964487455.1 of uncultured Propylenella sp. Taxonomy (GTDB): domain Bacteria; phylum Pseudomonadota; class Alphaproteobacteria; order Rhizobiales; family Afifellaceae; genus DASWJZ01. Next base: position 653 of record CAZARE010000128.1, on the reverse strand, counting down.
GATGTCCTTGACCGCGAAGGTGAGCCCCTCCAACGGCCCTGTCGACGCCGAATGCACCGCAATCGCGTCGTAGTCGACGAAGGCGTTGACGGGATCGTCCTTGAGCAGCATGTCCCCGAAGTCTCGACTATTCCTATGTCAAGCGTCGCGCTTGGCCGGGCGCGCCGCCGCCCTTATGCGCGCGCCGGAAAGGCCCATGCATGAGTGAAGCAGATTCGCCGCCAAGGGAAGATCGGAACGTTCGCGTCTTTCGCTTCGCCCCCAGTCCCAACGGCTATTTGCACCGCGGCCACGCCTTGTCTGCGCTTATCAACCAGCGCGCCGCCGCGACGAAAGGCGGGCGCCTGCTGCTGCGCATCGAGGACATCGACCGCGCACGCGCGCGGTCGGAGTTCGAGGCTGCAATCTATGAAGACCTGGCTTGGCTCGGTCTGCGCTGGGAGGAGCCTGTCCTGCGGCAGAGCGGGCGCCTCGACGCCTATCGGGAGGCGCTTGCGGAGCTCGACAGGCAGGGTCTCCTCTATCCGAGCTTCATGACCCGGAGCGCCATCGCTCAAGCCGTGGCCGAGACCGGCACGGCCTGGCCGCTGGATCCGGACGGCGCGCCGCTTTACCCCGGCACCGAACGCGATTGGCCGAAGGCCCGACGCCGC
>CAZARE010000127.1:0-5702 GCA_964487455.1 uncultured Propylenella sp. | reverse complement strand
GCCAGGGCCGAGATGAAGAACATGACGAAGAGCGGGAACATCGGCAGCCAGTGCCAGTCGAGCAGGCTGTTCGGCAGGCCGAGCATTGTGCCGAGGCCGACGGTCTGGGCGAGCACGATGTCGGTCAGGTTGAGCGAGCCGACGGCAAGCAGAACCGCCACGATCACGAAGCCGATCGAGACCTCGTAGGAGACCATTTGCGCGGCGGAGCGCAGCGCTCCGAGAAAGGCGTATTTGGAGTTCGACGCCCACCCACCCATGATCACGCCGTAGACCTCCAGCGAGGCGATGGCGAAGACGTAGAGGATGCCGACATTGATGTCGGCAATGACCCAGCCGGCGCTGACCGGGATGACCGCCCAGGCGGAAAGCGCAAGGAGCACGCTGACGAGCGGCGCCAAAAGGAAGATCGTCCTGTTGGCCGGCGCCGGGATAACCGGTTCCTTGAGGACGAACTTCAACAAGTCGGCGAATGATTGCAGCAGGCCCCACGGCCCTACCACATTGGGCCCGCGGCGCAGCTGCACGGCCGCCCAGACTTTGCGGTCGGCGTAGAGCAGGTAGGCGACGAGGATGAGGAGCGCGGTCATCAGCACCGCGCTCTGGATGACGATGATCGCGCCGGGCACGACGTAGTCGCTGAAGAAGGCGTTCATCTAAGTGCCTGCTCCGCCCCGCTATTCCGCCGCTTCCGCGGCCGGGCCGAGGCGCATGGCGGAGCATTCCGCCAGGACAGCCGAGGCGCGGGCGATCGGATTGGTCAGGTAGAAATCCTTGATAGGACTAGCAAATTTCGGGCCGGCAATCGAGCCGCCGAGAGAGGCGAGGCGTCCGAAGTCGGCTCCCTCGGCGCGCCGCACCGCGTCCACCGCCGCCATGTGCGGGTGCACCTCGTAGAGGCGCGCGCGCAGCTCGCCGAGGCTGTCGAAGGGCAGAACCCTGCCGAGCGTGCCCGACAGCGCGCGCAGGATCGACCAGTCCTCACGCGCATCGCCGGGCGGGAAGGCGGCGCGGTTGGCGAGCTGCACCCGCCCTTCGGTGTTGACGAAGGTGCCGGACTTCTCCGTGTAGGCGGCGCCGGGCAGGATCACGTCGGCGCGGTGCGCGCCGGCATCGCCGTGCGTGCCGATATAGACCACGAACGGGCCGGGCAGCGGCATCTCGATCTCGTCGGCACCCAGCAGGAAGAGCACGTCGAGCTTGTCGCCGGAGACCATCTGGCGTGCCGCAAGGCCGCCCTCTCCAGGGATGAAGCCGATGTCGAGCGCGCCGACGCGCGCCGCGGCAGTGTGAAGGATCGAAAGCCCGATCCATTCGTCTGCAATGGCCTCAACGTCGGCCGCCAGCCGGGCAGCGGCCGATAGGACGGCCGTCCCGTTCTCCCCCATCAGCGCGCCCTGCCCGACGATGATGAGAGGACGCTCGGCGGCCTTTAGGTCGCGATAGAACTCGCCCTCGCCATTGATGAGGCTTCTCAGCGAATCGGGGCCGGCGCCGAGATAGTCATAGGCGTAAGTGAGATCGGCCTTCTCGCCGATCAACCCGATCGGCAGGCGCCCCAGGCGCCAGCGCTTGCGGATGCGGGCGTTCAGGACCGGCGCCTCCTTGCGCGGATTGGACCCGACGATCAGCACCGCGTCGGCGGCTTCGATGCCGGCGACGGTGGCGTTGAAAATGTAGCTGCCGCGCCCGAGCGCCGGATCGAGCGCCGCGCCGTCCTGGCGACAATCGATGTTCTTGGAACCGAGGCTCTCCATCAGGACCTTCAGCGCGAACATCTCCTCCACGCCGGCAAGATCGCCGGCAATGGCGCCGATCCGCTCGCCCGACGTTGCGCCGACCCGCTCGGCGATCGCCGCGAAGGCTTCCGGCCAGCTCACCGGCTGAGGCCGACCGTCAACACGCAGATAGGGGCGGTCGAGGCGCTGCACGCCCAGCCCATCGACGCAATAGCGCGTCTTGTCGGAGATCCACTCCTCGTTCACCAGCTCGTTCAGCCGCGGCAGGATGCGCATCACCGCCTTGCCGCGCGCGTCGACGCGGATGTTGGAGCCGAGCGCGTCCATCACGTCGATCGATTCCGTTTTCGTAAGCTCCCACGGCCGCGCCTTGAACGAATAAGGCTTGGAGGTGAGCGCGCCGACCGGACAAAGGTCGACGACATTGGCCTGAAGCTCGGAGGTCATGGCGCGTTCCAAATAGGTGGTGATCTCCATGTCCTCGCCGCGCCCCGTGGCACCCAGCTCCGACACGCCGGCGACCTCGGTGGAGAAGCGGATGCAACGCGTGCAATGGATGCACCGGTTCATGAAGGTCTGCACCAGCGGACCGATATACTTGTCCTCCACAGCGCGCTTGTTCTCGTGAAATCGAGACGAATCGACCCCATAGGCCATGGCTTGGTCCTGCAGATCGCATTCGCCGCCCTGGTCGCAGATGGGGCAGTCGAGCGGATGATTGATCAGCAGGAACTCCATCACCCCCTCGCGCGCCTTCCGGGTGAGCTGCGACCGGGTCGACACCTCCGGCGGCTCGCCGTTGGGACCAGGGCGGCAGTCGCGCACGCCCCACGCGCAGGAGGCCACCGGCTTCGGCGCCCCCTTCAGCTCCACCAGGCACATGCGGCAGTTGCCGGCGATCGAAAGTCGCTCGTGAAAACAGAAGCGCGGGATCTCCGCCCCCGCCTCCTCGCAGGCCTGCAGCAGCGTGAAATGGGCTGGAACCTCGACTTCGCGGCCGTCGACAATGAGCTTGCGCAGGTCGCTCATGCGCCTCCGATCCGTGCGCTCTCGGTCGGCATCCGGACCCGCTCAGGCAAAGATCACCTGTCCGGGCGTGCTGCGGGCGATCAAGGCCAGCTCCTTGGGCGTGAAGGTCCCGCTGTTGCTGACCTTCAAATAGGCGTCGTCGGTGACACTTTTCGCGAGCGCCACCAGCGCCACCACATCGTGCTTCGAGCCGTCGACCTCAAGGCTCGCGCCCTGGCGTGCGATCGCCGCAAGATCGCTCGCCGGAAGATCGTCGAGCGACGGCTCGGTCTCGGGCAACAGAACTTCTGCCGCCGGAGCAACGATGGGCGGCGCTTCCGGCAACTGCAGGTCGGTGGGTTCGGCCGTCACCTCCGTCACCATGGTCGAAAGGATCGCACGCGCGCGTGTTTCCAGGAACGGAGCGCTGGGGCGGATCTTCTTGGCTTTTTGCGTGCGAGCCAGCGGCTGCCGTTTCCCTCCGGTCTTCGGCATCTCTCTCCCCCTCTAGATTCTCTCGTTGGCTTGTTGGCGCGCGCGACCGGCCATGGCCTCACTCCGCCGCCTGCATGATCGGCTCCGCCGTACCGATCCGGGCCGCGTACTCGTCAATGCGACGCTCGATCTCCGGGCGGAAATGGCGGATCAGTCCTTGGATCGGCCAGGCCGCCGCGTCGCCGAGCGCGCAGATCGTGTGGCCCTCAACTTGATAGGTCACTTCAAGGAGCATGTCGATCTCGCGCCTCTCCGCCTCGCCTCGCGCCATGCGCTCCAGGACGCGCCACATCCAGCCGGTTCCCTCTCGGCAGGGCGTGCACTGCCCGCAGCTCTCATGCTTGTAGAAATACGCGATCCTGGCGATGGCGCGGACGATATCGGTGGACTTGTCCATCACGATGACAGCCGCCGTGCCGAGGCCGGACTTCAAGTCGCGCAACGAGTCGAAATCCATCGGGAGATCGCCACAGACGTCGGCCGGCAGGCACGGCACCGATGAGCCGCCCGGGATCACCGCCAGCAGGTTCTCCCAGCCGCCGCGCACGCCGCCGCAATGCCGGTCGATGAGCTCGCGCAACGGCACGCCCATCTCCTCCTCCACGGTGCATGGCGCATTGACGTGGCCGGAGACGCAGAACAGCTTCGTTCCCGTATTGTTGGGCTTGCCGAGGCCGGCGAACCAGCCGGCGCCGCGCCGTAGAATGTCGGGAACGACCGCGATCGATTCCACGTTGTTGACCGTCGTCGGACTGCCATAGAGGCCCATGTTGGCAGGGAAAGGCGGCTTCAGCCGCGGCAGGCCCTTCTTGCCTTCCAGGCTTTCCAGAAGCGCCGTCTCCTCGCCGCAAATATAGGCGCCAGCGCCGTGCGCGATGACGATGTCGAAATCCCAGCCGTTGACATTGTCCTTGCCGATGAGGCGCGCGTCGTAGCACTCGTCCACCGCCGCCTGCAGGGCCTCGCGCTCGCGCATGAACTCGCCGCGGATGTAGATGTAGGCGGCATGCGCCCCCATGGCGAAGGAGGCGATGAGACAGCCCTCGATCAGAAGATGCGGATCGTGCCGCATGATCTCCCGGTCCTTGCAGGTGCCGGGCTCCGATTCATCGGCATTCACTACGAGGTAGTGCGGCCGCCCGTCTGATTGCTTCGGCATGAACGACCATTTGAGGCCGGTGGGGAAGCCGGCGCCTCCCCTTCCCCTCAGCCCGGAATTCTTCACCTCGTCGACGATCGCGTCGCGCCCGCGCTCCAGGGTCTGCTTGGTGCCGTCCCAGGCGCCGCGCGAGCGCGCACCCTTCAGCATCGGATCGTGCAGGCCGTAGAGATTGCGGAAGATGCGGTCCTTGTCGGCGAGCATGGTCAATCGTCCTTACCGCCGTAGTCGCGATCCGTGCGCGGCTGTGCCGATCTATCGACGCCGCTGCGCCGTTCCGGCACCTGATCCATCACCGCCCCGGTCTTCTCTTCCATGCCCTCGGCGCGAGCGCCCATAGCGCGCGAGGCTGCTTCGTCCGACCGGCCGCTCGCGTCGGGATAACCGATTTTTTGCTCGGCTGCCTGGCCTGAGGCCGGGTCGGTGCGGCCCTCCTTCTCCACAAGGCCGCCCCTGCGACGCTGCCGCTCGGCTTCGAACTCCTCGCCACCCGCCGTCTCGTCCACCGCCGTGTGCAGCTCCTTCTCGTCGGCGCGGCCGGCCAGCGCGGGACGCGCCGCCGCGTCCGTCGACGGCGCGCGGGCGCGCGGCACGTCGTCCTCGGCGTATTCGATCTCGGTAAGCGTCGTCTGCCCGGTGACCGGCATGGAATATTGGCGTCCGTCCTGCGGCCCCGGCCGTGGCGTCTCGCCGCGCGCAAACGCATCGAGCACCGCCTCGAAGGTCTCCGTCGTCAAATCCTCGTACGTGTCCGCGAAAATCTGCACCATCGGCGCGTTCACACAGGCGCCTAGGCACTCCACCTCCTCCCACGAGAAGGCGCCGTCCGCCGAACGGTGATGCGGCTTGGCGTGAATGCGCCGCCGGCAGACGTCGATGATCTCGCCGGCCCCCCTTAGCATGCAGGGCGTGGTGCCGCAGACCTGCACGTGCGCCCGCTCGCCGACCGGCTCCAGGTGGAACATGGTGTAGAAGGTCGCTACCTCGAGCACGCGGATGGTCGGCATGGCGAGCATCTCGGCCACATGTTCGATAGCCGGCTTGGTGACCCAGCCCTCCTGCTCCTGAACCCGCCAAAGCAGCGCAATAACGGCGGAAGCCTGACGCCCCTCAGGGAACTTGGCGACCTCGCGCTCCGCCCAGGCACGGTTGTCTGGGCTGAAGGCAAAGCTTTCCGGTTGCGCTTCCGCAAGGCGACGGACGGCCATGAACCTCGTGTTCCGATCGGGGTCTTGGGGTGGAACGGTTCTAGCATCTGGGCCGCGAAAGGCCAGTGCTGCACCGCGGCAAAAAGCGGCGGA
>CAZARE010000126.1:0-8174 GCA_964487455.1 uncultured Propylenella sp. | reverse complement strand
AGCGCCCGTATAAAGGGCTTTCTGATCAACAAGTTTCGCGGAGATGTTTCGCTTTTCGATGAAGGTTTGACCGAGATTACGGCTCGCACCGGCTGGGCGGCGCGCGGCCTGATCCCGGTCTGTCCGGACGCCGCCCGGCTGCCGGCCGAGGACGTGCTGGGCTTCGGCGCCGATGCACCGAAGCAGGACACCAAAATCAGGATCGCCGTGCCGCGGCTGCCCCGGATCGCCAATTCCGACGATCTCGACCCGCTTCGGTCCGAGAGCGCGGTCGAGGTGCGGATCGTGGAGCCCGGGGAGGCGATCCCTGGCGATTGCAAGCTCGTGCTGCTCCCCGGCTCGAAATCGACTATCGCCGACCTCGCGGCGCTAAGGCGCGAAGGCTGGGACATCGACATAGCGGCGCATCGACGCCGCGGCGGGGCAGTCCTCGGCCTTTGCGGCGGCTATCAGATGCTGGGGCGAACGATCGCCGACCCCGGCGGCGTCGAGGGACGCGCGGGGAGGGTGGAGGGTCTCGGCCTCCTGGCAGTGGACACGGTACTTAGCGCGGAGAAGACGACGTCTCCCGCGGCGGGATCGCATGTTGAAAGCGGCGCCCCGGTCTCCGGCTACCAGATCCATCTCGGGCAGAGTGCGGGCGAAGACTGCGCCCGGCCTTTCCTCATGATCGACGGACGCTCCGAGGGCGCGGTCTCGGCGGACGGGCGGGTGGCGGGCAGCTACGTGCACGGGCTTTTCGGGAGCGACGGTTTTCGCCGCGCCTTTCTCGCGACGCTGGGTGTGGCCTCGACGTCGCTCTATGAAAGCAGCGTCGAGGCAGCCCTCGACGGCTTGGCCGCGCACCTGGAAGAGCATGTCGATCTCGACGTGCTCCTCACTATTGCGCGGTCGCGAGGATGACGATCGCGGCGCCCGCCAGAGCGACGACCAGCATCGCCCAAGCCGCGTCGATCAGCCGAATCGCGGCGAGAATGTCGGCCGGCCCGACCGCCCTGCGGCCGCTCGCGTTGAGCCAGGCGCCGTCGACTGCGACCTCCCCGTAGCGGCGCGGACCGCCGAACGCCACGCCCAGCGCACCGGCAAGGGCCGCTTCCGGCCATCCGGCATTGGGAGATTTGTGCTTGGGCGCGTCGCGCCAGGCGATCGATGCCGCCCGGCGGCTGTCGCAGCGGCAAACCAAGGCTGCCGCCGACAGCAGCGCTGCCGTTAGACGCGCCGGCACGAAATTCAGCGCGTCGTCGAGCCGTGCCGCCGACCTGCCAAATGCCGCGTGCTTTTGCGTGCGATTGCCGATCATGGAGTCGGCCGTGTTGGCGAGCTTGTAGATGAAGAGGCCGGGGAGCCCGAGAAGCGCGTACCAGAAGACCGGCGCCACCACCCCGTCGGAGAAATTCTCTGCCGCGCTCTCCATCGCGGCGCGCGCGATGCCGGCCTCATCGAGCGACGCCACGTCGCGACCGACAATATGGGCCACGGCCTGCCTGCCGCCGGCCACGCCGCTGGAGACCAGAGCCCGCCCGACCGTCTCGACGTGGTCGATCAGGCTTTTTTGCGCGAGCAGCACGGAGAGGACGACCGCCTCGATGGCGAGCCCGAACGGCGCCGTGGCAAGAATTGCGTCGAGTCCCAGGCCTGCGCCGCCGGCTAGCGCCGCGAGCCCGACAGTGGCGGCGAGCCCGCGCCTTTGCAGCACCGGCGCGGCAAGGCTCGCATCGTTGAGCCGCGCGTCGAGAAAGCTCACAATTCGCCCCCCAAGCACGACAGGATGCGGCGCGCGCCCCCAGACGGAAGGCGGGTCGCCGACAAGCCGGTCGATCAGGAGCGCTGCGCAAAGCACCAGCAACGTCACGGCAAGTGGCGTCACCGTCGCGGCCGCCGGCTTGGCAATGGCGTCATCGCATCCTCGCACTGGCGCTTCGCGCCGCCGCATCCCATCTGTGGGCGGCGCAATCGGCTTAGCCCATCCGCGTTTAGCGCGCATCCGTCCGCGGGAGCTGCGGGCGCTTGTGGACGATTCTGCGGTCTGATAACGGAGCCGTGAGGGCCTCGTGGCGGAGTGGTGACGCAGCGGACTGCAAATCCGTGCACCCCGGTTCGATTCCGGGCGAGGCCTCCATACCATTCCACTTCTGTCGGCACGGCTTGTCCTTCCGCGAGCTGGCTTCTAGAAGCGACCGGTCGCTTCTTGGAATGCATCGCCATGGTCGACTTTGCCGCGCTTCGCCAGCGCATGGTGGACAACCAGATCCGGCCGAGCGCGGTCACCGATCCCGACGTTGTCCGGGCGCTTCTTGTCGTCCCGCGCGAGGAGTTCGTCGCACGAGACGAAAAACCCTTCGCTTACGCTGATCGCGAGCTCATCATGTCCCCGGCGGCGCCTGAGCGCCGCATGATGATCCCCGTGCAGCTCGCACGCCTTGCACAGGCGCTGCCTTTCGGACCGCATGCGAAGGCGATAGTCGTCGGCTGCGGGTCCGGCTACTCCGCCGCCGTGCTGGGGCGTCTGGCGGGATCGGTCGTGGCGCTGGAGGAGGATGCCGCGCTGGCCCCCCTGGCGCGCGAGAAGCTGGCTGCCGTCGGCGCCACGAATGTCACCGTCGTGGAAGGAAGACTGACGGAAGGCTGGCGGTCCGAAGCGCCCTATGATGCGATTCTGATCGGCGGCAGTGTGGAGGTGGTGCCGGATGCGCTCATCGCTCAGCTGAAGCCGGGCGGCATGCTGGCGGCGATCGTGCGGACTGAGCGAATCAGCCGCGCGATGCTCTACGAGCGGGTCGGGGAAGGCGCAACGAAGTGGCCGCAATTCGAAGCGTGGGCCACGCCGTTGCCAGGCTTCGATCGTAGGCCCGAGTTTGTGTTCTAGGCTGAGGTCGCGTTGCGGCCAAGAATCTGTTGCAATTGCGCCGCGCTCGATCGTCAATCCTGTTGATGACTTTCGGGTGCGGGCGCAGTGGCGGCGACGCGTGCTAGGAGTCGGACGCGGCCGGGCGGCTGAGGCCGGGCCTATCGAGGAAGCGGTGCCAATTCGAACGTTCATCTCCATTGCCGCTCTCGGCGGCCTGTGGCTTTTCTACCTTGCGCCCGCGGCCTCGGCGGAGACGATCGCGCAGGCGCTTGCATCGGCCTATAGCTGGAACCCCGAGATCAACTCGGCGCGGGCACAGACGCGCGCGGACGACGAGAACGTTCCGCTCGCGCGATCGGGGTACCGTCCGGTGATTTCGCTGTTCAGCACGGCAACCGGCCGCCACACCGATACGCCGCTCGGCCTCTCGGCGGACCGGACGACGCTCGACAGCACCGTCGGCCTGTCGGTTTCGCAGAACCTCTTCTCCGGGTTTCGGGTGCGCAATGCTGTGCGCCAGTCGGAGGCTGGGGTCCTGGCGAGTCGGCAGCTGTTGCGCAATACGGTGCAGAACGTGCTGTTCGATGCGGCGCAGGCCTACATGGACGTGCTGCGCGACATCGCCATCCTCGACATTCGCGGCCGCAATGTGCTCTTCTTGGATGAACAGGTGCGCGCCGCGAACGAGCGGTTCGATGTCGGCGAGAACACGCGCACCGACGTTGCGCAGGCGCGCGCCCGGCTTGCCTCCTCCCGCGCGGCGGTAAGCCTGGCTGAAGCAAATCTGGCGATCAGCCGGGCGACTTACCGGCGAGTGGTCGGCCACGAGCCGAGAGGGCTCGCCGACGCCTTTCCGTATGGCGGGCTCATTCCGGCAAGTCTCGGAGAAGCGGTGGCCGCCGGCCAGAATGGGCATCCGGTGATCCTGGCCTCGATCAATCAGGCGGATGCGCAGACTTTTGCCGTCAAGCAGATCGAAGGCGAGCTGTTGCCAACGGTCAGCATCGAAGGAAACGTCCAGCACAACGAGAGCTTCGATACCAGCACCGACCCGAACGTTGCGAGCATCGTCGGACGCGTCACCATTCCCCTCTACCAGGGCGGCGCGGTCGCTGCCCGTGTCCGCCAGGCGAAAGAGCAGTACGGCCTGCGAAAGATCGAAATCGACGTGGCGCGCGACCAAGTGCGCGCCGCCGTCGTCTCCGCATGGGCTCAGGTCGATGCGGCGCGGGGCGCCATGGCGGCGGCCGAAGAGGGCGTCGAGGCCGCGGGTATCGCGCTGTCGGGCGTGCAGGAGGAGCAGCGCGTCGGCCAGCGTACCACGCTCGACGTGCTCGACGCGCAGCAGGAGCATCTGAGCGCACGCGAGACATTGATCGTGGCGCGCCGCGACAGGGTGGTGGCGTCCTTCGCCCTGCTTTCCGCAATGGGGCGGCTCACGGCGGAAGAGCTCGCCTTGCCGGCGCCTGTCTACGATCCGACCGAGCACTACCGGGCTGTTCAGCACAAGTTCCACGGCATACGCACGCCGGACGGGCGGTAGCCGCATTTCTGTTGTGATCGGCCCGCGAAGCTTTTCTTAACACTCATGTGCGCGTCTAATCCCTGGGTGATTCGGCCCTGAATCGGCGGACGGCTGTACCGGAGACGACCAATGGCAAATCCGAGCGCTGCGCACGAACCTTCCATGGAAGAGATTCTGGCATCGATCCGCCAGATCATCTCTGAAGACGGAGAGGGATCGCAGGCTCCCGAGGGCAAGAGCGCTGGGGAGGATGACGCGAGTTCCGCTGCTGAAGCCGCGCCTGTCGAGACGGAATCGGTGGAAGATGCGGTGGAGCCGCAGGCCGACCGATCGGAAACCGACGAGAGCGACGCAGAGGTGCGTTTCGAGCCTGATCCCGCGCCGGAAAGTGCATTTTTCCACGGAGAGTCCATGACACCGCGAACTTCTGCAAGCGCAGCGGAAGCCGAACCGTATGCGCCCTACACGGCGTCGCCCCGCTCACAGGAGAGCGATGCCCCGGCCCCCGCCGGCTCGTTCGCCGGCGGCGACGGCCGGCATCTGATGTCGCCGCAATCCGATCAGGCGGTGCATGGCGCCTTCAGCGCGCTCGCTCACACCATCCTGGCGCAGAACGCGCGCACCCTGGAGGACTTGGTCGCCGAGATGCTGCAGCCGATGCTGAAGAGCTGGCTCGACGACAACCTGCCGGCCCTGGTGGAACGGCTGGTGCAGGAGGAAATCCAGCGCGTCTCGCGCGGCAGGCCCTGAGGATTTCCGCGTAAGCGGCTGAAACGGTCAGGCGCGCCGCCCCGGACGGCGCGCCTTTTGCTAGGCGCCGAGAGCGGTTGACACGGCCAAGCGGCGTCAGTTTAACACCGCCGCCATTGCCGGGACCTCCATGCTTGAGAAGACCTACGACGCCGCGAACGTCGAGCCCGTAATACGCGAACGCTGGGAGAGGGCCGACGCCTTCCGCGCAGGCGCCGGTGCGGAGCCCGGCGCCAAGCCGTTCTGCATCGTCATTCCACCGCCGAACGTAACCGGCTCGCTCCATATGGGGCATGCGCTAAACAATACGCTGCAGGACGTGCTCATCCGCTTCGAGCGCATGCGCGGCCGGGACGTGCTGTGGCAGCCGGGCATGGACCATGCCGGCATCGCCACGCAGATGGTGGTCGAGCGGCAGATGTTGGAGCACCAGGAGCCCAACCGGCGTGAGATCGGCCGCGACGCCTTCGTGGAGAAGGTGTGGGCGTGGAAGGCCGAGTCCGGCGGCATGATCATCAATCAGCTCAAGCGGCTCGGCTGCTCATGCGACTGGTCGCGCGAGCGCTTCACCATGGACGAGGGCCTGTCGCGGGCGGTCACCAAGGTGTTCGTGCAGCTCTACAAGGAAAAGCTGATCTATAAGGATCAGCGCCTGGTCAACTGGGACCCGAAGCTCCTGACCGCCATCTCCGACCTGGAGGTCCAGCCGGTTGAGGTGGAAGGCACTCTCTGGCACTTCAAATATCCGGTGGAGGGCGAGGACCGCTCCATTACGGTGGCCACGACGCGGCCGGAGACCATGCTCGGTGACACCGCCGTGGCCGTGCACCCCGACGACGCGCGCTATCGCGACCTCGTCGGCAAGTATGTGGTGCTGCCGCTGGTCGGCCGCCGCATTCCGATCATCGCGGACGAATATGCCGACCCCGAGGCCGGCTCCGGTGCGGTCAAGATCACGCCGGCGCACGACTTCAATGATTTCGAGGTGGGTCGCCGGCACAACCTGCCGGTCATCAGCGTCATGGACGCGGAAGCGAGCATCCGCCTCAAGGACAACGAGGCGTTCCTCAACGACGTGCCGTCGTCGTCGAAGCTCAAGCGAACGATCGAGGAGCTTGAGGGGCTCGACCGTTTCACCGCGCGCGCCAGCATCGTCTCCATGATGGCCGAGCGCGAGCTGATTGAGAGAACAGTCGAGCATACGCACACGGTGCCGCATGGCGACCGCAGCGGCGTGCCGATTGAGCCCTTCCTTACCGATCAGTGGTACGTCAACGCCAAGGCCCTCGCCACGCCGGCCATCGCCAGCGTCAAGAACGGCCGCACAACGATCGTGCCGAAGCATTGGGAGAAGGTCTATTTCGACTGGATGGAGAACATCCAGCCCTGGTGTATCTCACGTCAACTTTGGTGGGGGCACCGCATCCCGGCCTGGTACGGCCCGGACGACGAGATTTTCGTGGAGGAGACGGAGGAGGAGGCGGAAGCTGCGGCCATGCGCCACTACGGCGTGCGGCAGGAGCTCACGCGCGACGAGGACGTGCTCGACACCTGGTTCTCCTCCGCGCTGTGGCCGTTCTCGACGCTCGGCTGGCCCGAAGAGACGCCGGAGCTGAAGCGCTACTATCCCACCACCGTGCTCGTCACCGCCTTCGATATCATCTTCTTTTGGGTAGCGCGGATGATGATGATGGGTCTTCATTTCATGGGGAACGAGCCGTTCGACAAGGTCTTCATCCACGGCATCGTGCGCGACGAGAAGGGCGCCAAGATGTCGAAGTCGAAGGGGAACGTGATCGACCCCCTTGAGCTCATCGAGGAATACGGGGCCGACGCGCTGCGTTTCACCATGACCTCGCTGACGACGCCCGGGCAGGACGTGAAGCCCTCGCGGGCGCGCATCGAAGGGGCAAGGAATTTCGGCACGAAGATCTGGAATGCCGCGCGTTTCTGCGAGATGAATGAGTGTCGCCCCGATCCGCAGTTCGACCCGACGCTGGCGCGCGAGACCGTCAATCGCTGGATCCTGACGGAGGCGGCGCGGGCGGCCGCTGAGGTGACCGCCGCGCTGGAGGCGTTCCGCTTCAACGATGCCTCCGACGCGATTTACCATTTCGTGTGGGATTCCTTCTGCGACTGGTACCTGGAGCTGATCAAGCCGATCCTCGCCGAGGGCGATGACAGCGCCAAGGTAGAAACCCGCGCGACCGGCGCGCACGTGCTCGGCATCATCCTGAGGCTCTTGCATCCGTTCATGCCCCACATCACCGAGGCGTTGTGGGCCGAGCTCCGCGAGGACGAGGATCGGGTGCTTGCGCTCAGCCGCTGGCCCGTTCCGGAATTCGCCGACGCGGGGGCCGCCGCCGAGATCAACTGGCTGGTCGAGCTGGTCAGCGCAGTTCGCTCGGTGCGCTCCGAAATGAATGTCCCCAGCGCGGCCAAGACGCAACTCGTTGTGATGGCCCAGGACGGCGAGCTTGTGGCGCGGCTGCAGCGCCATAAGGTGGCGGTCGAGCGGCTGGCCCGCGTCGAGGGCATCGCCACCAATGGCCAGGCGCCGCATCACGCGGCGCAGATCGTGGTGGGGGGCGCCACCTACGCGCTGCCGCTGGCCGGCATCATCGATTTCGGTGCCGAGGAGGCGCGCCTTCGGAAGGAGATCGCCCGCGTCGAGAACGAGATCACGCGGATCGACCAGAAGCTGGCCAACGAGAACTTCGTCAGCCGTGCGCCGGAAGAAGTGGTGGAGGCGGAGCGCGAGAAGCGCGCCGCCTATGCGGAGGATGGTAAACGCCTTGCCGCGGCATTGGCGCGATTGAAGCAGGCGGCTTAACCACTTCCTTGCCAGCAGGGGGCGCAGCGCTTTCCTGTCACACATCTGCCACAGATGTACTGAATCCGGATGCTGCCGGCGCGCGCCCCCTTTGCGCCACGATCCCTCTTATTGTTTTTCAAGGAGTCGACGGCAGTCTTTGGCTGGCGATTTACGAAGCGTGGGGCGGCGTTGGTAGGGGGGACCGGGGGGAATGAACCGCCGGGAGAGCGGGCGTA
>CAZARE010000125.1:0-14852 GCA_964487455.1 uncultured Propylenella sp. | reverse complement strand
GCCGCTTCTTTCGAATAGCGTGGGTGTTCATGGGTCCCGGACAAGCGCGTTCCGCGCTTTCCGGGATGACAGACGGAAAGGAAGAGCTTACTCGCGCTCCGGCGGGATGAACGCCGCGAGCCGGGCTTGGGCAGGGCCGAGCGCGGCCCAGCTTCCGTCGAAGTCGAGCACGGCGAGCGCTCCCTTGGGGAAGCGGACCGCGAGGATGGCGCCCTCCGCGGTTGCGAGGTCGACGGTGAGCGACAGCGCGGTCTCGTGCATGGACGGGTTGTGTCCGACCAACAGGATGGTCGCCGCGTCGCCGCCCTCCTTCCTGAGGATCGGCAGATAGCTGTCGGCCTCGTAGAGGGACCGCAGCAGTCGTACCTCCGGCGCGTTGCCTATCGCTGCGCTCGCGACGTCCCATGTCTCCTTCGCACGCCGCGCGTCGGAGCAAAGCACCAGATCGACCGGGCCGTTCTCCGCGATCGCCGCTCCCATGCCGGCGGCCTGTTTGCGGCCGCTCTGGGTCAGCGCCCGCTCGTGATCGCTGGAGCCGGGCTGCGTGCGCTCGGCTTTGGCATGGCGGAAGAGGAGAAGGCGCGGCATGGCGCGTGCGTAGCTTGAGCGTGGGGAAGCGGCAAGCTGCGCTGCAGCATGATCGATCGAGCTCAGCTGAAACACCCGAGGGCCGACCGTCACCCCTTGTCACGTCATCCTCGGGCGAGCGTAGCGAGACCCGAGGACCCAGGATGGTGCTTCTCGCTTCGGCATCCTCGTTCTTCGGATCGACGGACCGTGGGTCGCCCGGTAGCCGATCAATCCTCAGAAACTGCGAAGCCAAACTCGGCCAGCATCTCCGCGTAGAGGTCACGCCACTCCGGGTTCGTCTTTTCGATTAGGGCCAGCTTCCATTTGCGCACCCAGCGCTTCAGGTTCTTCTCCCGCTGGATGGCGTCTTCGATGCGTTGATGATGCTCGTACCAAACCAGGCACTTAACGCCGAAGCGGCGGGTGAATCCCTGGATCAGGCCCTCGCGGTGCTCGTACATTCGGCCGGGCAGATCGCTTGTAACGCCGACATAGAGCGTGCCGTTACGCTTCGAAGCCAGGATATAGACTGAACCGCCCTTCATCTCGAAATCGAGCGACTTCTAGGCCCTCGGGTCAAGCCCGAGGGTGACATGACTATCTTCCGCGCGCAGTTGACGCGTGAGGACCGCGAGCCAACCCTCATCACGTCATCCTCGGGCGAGCGCAGCGAAACCCGAGGATCCAGCAGCGAGCGCAAGCCTACGCCTTTCCCTCCACCTCGGTCGCGAGCTTCAGCTCGATCAGCTCTGTTGGCGTGAAGAGGTAGAGCTTGTCCTTTGGCGTCGACATCGCGCGCGTCCACACCAGCGGATCGACGCCGAAGCCGTGAAGCAGGTCCTGCGTCTCCGCGCCGACGAGCTGTGCCTGCTCCATGCCGTCGGCCAGCGAGCCGAACACGTTGTCGAGCGCGAAGGCCTGGTGCACGCCGATCCATGCGGTGGTGTCGGCGACGCGCTCCACCCCGCCGGCGAAGACGAGGGGGCATGAGGAGGCGCAATAGCCGTCGGCGAGAACGCGGGTATTCAGGCCGGCATCGCGGATGAGATGCGCCATGGCCGCCGCGTCGCGGACGGAGCCTCCCGGCGAATGCAGCACGATCTCAGTCACTGCCGCCGCTCGCTCGCTCGCAAGGAAGTCCGCAAGCGCGTCCGCGGTCCCCGGAGTGATCGTGCCTTCGGCCAGGGTGGCGCCATGGGTGCCCAGGCGGAAGCGCATCGGCTCCGCCTCGCTCTCGTCGCGCGGACGGCCCACGAACCGATCCACGCCTTCTCCGGGCGCGATCGGCCGGCTCGCGGGCAAATAGGGCCGAATCTGATCGTTCGGTTGCGGACGCGCCATTCTGACGGGCGACAGGGCCGGCAGCGCCATGGAATCGGCCTGCGCGTTTACCAGCTCGCGGAAATCCAGGCCGATCAACACAACCGACACGCTCACCAGCCCGTAGAAGACGTGCTTCAGGAGGGTGCCGTCGGGAAGCGTCTTCAGCCGCTCCCTGATTCCGCGTTTCTCCGGCTCGGGGGAATCCCTCATGCGTCGCCCCGTCCGCGCTGCGGGGCAAGCGGCGTGACGTTGCGCGTCTCGGTGCGCGCTCCGGTGCGATCCGCGTCCGCGGCCGGCGCGTCGGGAGCAGCGGGCGCGGCCGGCTCCGGCTCGGCAACGGGAACGGATGCACCGAGCCGCTCTGTCGCCAGCTCCTCGCGCCGCATGCGTTCGTAGAGGCGCATCGCCTGCATCATGTCTGCGGCCGTCATCACGTTGTCGACCACCTCAGGGTTCTCCTCGCGACGGATGGCGCTGTAGACCACCACGAGGATCAGCACGAGCACCGCCGGCAGGAGGTCGATGGAGACGGCGCCCGCCCAGGAGGGAAGGAAATCCGTCGCATAGACGAGCACTGCCGCCGGGCGCGAAAGCGGCACGAAGCGTTCGGGCCTGACGGTCTCGGCCGCGAGAATCTGATCGGCGGCGCCGGCCAGAGCCCTCGATTGTGCAGCGACCGCATCGGAGACGTTGCCGACGATCGCCTCCTGGCGATTCCTGAGGTCCTGCGTGCCGCCGTCGGCGATCGGCGCGATGAAGGTGGAGGCAAGGTCGTCGGCGGCTCTGCGCACGGCCGGCGCCACCGAAGTCTGCTGCAGGCTGGCGACGACGCCGGCAAGCGCCACGGCTTCCTCGCCGAAGGCGTCGGCGCGCTGCGCCACCGGACCGGTGGCCGAAACCAGCGAGCGCATGCGGGCGATGCGCTCGCCGCCCTGCTCGTGCAGCTGTTGCACCGTTTCGCGCGATTGGACGATCTGGTCGCCGAGGCCGCGCAGGTCGTTGGACATCTGCGTCAGCAGTTGCACCACGGTGCCGGAGCCCGAGGTGCCGGTCAGCGCGCCCGACGCGCGCTCGTCGGCTGCGAGCCGCGCGAAGCGGTTGGCGGCAAGCTGGATGTCGGGCAGGAGCGATTGCGCGGCGAGCGCGTTCGAGTGCGCCTTGTCGAGCGAGTCGGCATAGCCCTCCGCGGCGCGCGAGAGGTGTTGCTCGAGGGCCGCGGCCCCGGCGAGCGCGGCGGCGTTCAGCCAGGACGACATGGCGACGATCATCGCCGATCCGAGCACGACTGCGCCCACCAGCGCGCGCCGATGCCCGGCGTAGCGCACATGCGGCATCAACCGGATAAGGAAGATCCAGAATGCGTAGATGCCGACCGAGACGGCAGCCGAGTAGATGAGCGCGCCGAGAAAGACGACGGTCGGAGAGCCGTCGAGCAGGTCGCGCACGCCGATATAGGTATAGACCCCCGAAGCGAGTGCCAGGACGGCAAGCGCAATCTTGGTGGTCAGCTGGAGGGCGTCGATTCCCTCCCTGAGCGGCCGCGCCATGTCTCACTCCGTCACGTAGGAAAAGTCGCTGCGCCCCCCGCGGCGCATCATGGAGGCTCGGCGCGCGCTTTTCAATCTGCGTGTGCGTGCGATAGGGCGCGGAGTCGCCCGCGGCTCTCCTTTTAGGGAGAGGACACTCGCTGCTCGCGTCGCCGGCGACTAGCCTGCGCGGCGCAGGCGCTGCCGCCGACGCGGCGCCGTCCGTAGGGGCGCGGCGGTCTTGGCTGGCGTTTCTCGAAGCGCCGGCTGAGCGGATGGGAAGTGGAGGCTCGTGTCCACTGCCGCGCGCTCGGCGACGAGCACCGCCAGCTCGATCCGCAGCAGGGCGGCGAAGGCGGAGCGGCGCTCCTTCATGGCGTCGTCGATGCCGGGGAGCACGCGCTCCATCGTCCACATTGCGGCGCGCGCTGCGCGCGTGATGTTGAGATAGAGCCGCGCCGCGTCGCGCAGCCGCATGCGCAGAGCGTCGGCCGCCAACAAGCGTCCGGCGCGCAGCGCTTCGCACTCCCGCTCGATGGTGGAGACGATGACGCCCTCGGCGACTTCGATCGCCTGGAGCAGCTCTTTGGCTTGTGCCTGAGCCTGCGCCTTAAGACTCTGTACATCAGCGCGCATGCTCGGGAGACTGGCGTACCAAGGTTAAAGTTCGGCAAATGCCGGCTGTTAGCTAACGCATTAAATTCGTGGCGGTTTTCACAAATGCTTCAAACCATTCCGCTTGCCAGCGCCGCATCATGTCTCGTATATGCGCGCCAAATGGGGATGGAGGGACGTGTCTGTCATGGCAGTGGGGAGTGGAGCCAACGGCCATGGGCGTCGGGCAAATGGCCACGGGGGCGGGGCCAACGGGTACAGGCCGCGCGCCAACGAGCCGTTCATGAACGGTCGGCAACGTGAATACTTCCGCACGAGACTGCTGGCCTGGAGGGACGAGATACTCGCGGAAAGCCGCGAGACGCTCGAGACGCTTCAGGCGGACAGCCATAATCATCCGGATTATGCCGACCGCGCTTCCTCGGAGACCGACCGTTCCATCGAGCTGCGGGCCCGCGACCGGCAGCGCAAGCTGATCGCCAAGATCAACGCCGCTTTGAAACGGCTCGACGACGGCACCTACGGCTTTTGCGAGGAGACCGGCGAGCCGATCAGCCTGAAGCGGTTGGATGCCCGGCCGATCGCCACCCTTTCGATCGAGGCGCAGGAGCGCCACGAACGGCGCGAGCGGGTCTACCGCGACGAATGAGGCTGCAGCGGCGGTAAGACCGCCGCGCCCCTGCAAACATCGCCCCTCCGAACCCATCCTCTGCCCGCATTTGCTCGCAACCAGCGACTGTGCGAGATTGCACTGGGGGTTGGGCGCATGCCGGATCACGATTTCACGCCGATCTTCCGCGCCGAGCTGGCGGAAATCTGCAGGCGGGAATCCCTCGCGACGAATACCGCCAAGGCGGCGGCCCTGCGGGAAGCGAGCAAGTCCGGCAAGCCGTCAGCAAAACTCGAACTCACCGGGCTTGCGCTTTCCGGCGGCGGCGTTCGCTCGACGGCAATCTGCCTCGGCGTGCTGCAGGCCCTCGCGACCAGGCAGGTCAACGTTCTCGACCGGATCGACTATCTCTCGACGGTCTCCGGCGGTGGCTATATCGGCGCGGCGCTTAGCGCACGGCTCGCGAACAACGGCGGCAGATTCCCGTTCGAAAGCAAGCTGGGCGAAGAGGAGAACGAGGACCTTCGCCACATCCGCGACTTCTCGAACTACCTTCTGTCCGGAAAGCCTGCTTCGATCCTTGCCTCTTTCGGAGCCATTGTCGCTGGCATCTTCGCCAGTATCCTCGTGGTGCTCCCCATCATTTTGCTGTTCGCCGCGCTCACCATCATCCTCAACCCGACGCGGGCCCACCTCGACCATCGATTCCGCGGGTTGATCCAGATTCCGGAAAGCCTGAGCAGCCCCTTCGCACTCACGTTCGCGGGCATCCTGGCCACCTTCGTGATTGGCGTGCTCCTCCTCTATGTCGCCGCGCCTTTCTGGCAGAAGGGGGCGCGGGTGCGGGAGGGCCTGCGCTGGGCGTGGATCGCCCTCGCCGGCGTGCCGCTCATCATCGCGTTTCTCGAGCTCCAGCCCTACGTCATCAAGACCTATTGGTCCGCCCTCGACGAACCCAAGGGGCTCAGCGGATGGATGGCTGTGAACATCTTTCCGATCCTGACGGCCGCAGGCGGTGTACTTACGACAATCAGCGGGTTGATCGGGAAGCTGCTCGGCGACGAGAGCGGCAAGTCGCGGCTCTGGGCGGCGCTCGCAGGAGTCCGCAACGCACTCCTCTATCTCGCGATAGGCCTAGTCGTGCCGCTCCTGATCTGGGTCTCCTATCTCGTGATTTCGCGCTGGGGCATTGCATCAATGGCGGGCGAACTCGCGACGCTATGCCCTGCCGAAGGGCGCTACGCCAATCCGTTCGGGGCGCCGGCATGGCTCGACCCGTTCTTCTGCGAGATCGCGCGGCGCTTCGGTCGTGTCGACGCGATCGGCCTATTCTATGCGTCGCTCGGAGCCGTCGGCATGCTCGCGTGGCTGTGGATCCCGGTCAACGCCTACTCGCTCCATAGCCTGTATCGCGACCGCGTCAGCCGAGCTTTCCTGACGGTCCCTGAGGCCCGGCCGCTCCTTGCCCAGCTTGGACGCATGCTGATGCGGCTTCCTTTGGTTGGGCGGGCCGCTACGGCCATGGGTCTTAGCGCGCCGCCACGGACGGGCGACCAGTCGCAGATGACGCTGACCGCGCTTTCATCGGAGCACGGGCCGTATCATCTCCTCAACGCCGCGTTGAACATCCTCGGCTCGGCGGAAGCAAACAGGCGCGGCCGCAATGCCGAGTTCTTCTTCTTCAGCAAGCGCTTTGTCGGCAGCAAACTTACGGGCTGGTGCCCGACCGAAAAGCTGCAGGAAGCAGCGCCGCTCCTCGACCTCGGCACCGCCATGACGACATCTGGAGCGGCGGTCTCCGCCAACGTCGGTGCGCGCTTCAATCGGCTGCTCGTCTTCAGCCTGGCGATCCTGAACATCCGCCTCGGCTACTGGCTCCCCAATCCGCGCCACTGCGCGGCTTCCCCGAGCAGCGCCGGGGGCCTTGTGGAGGCGGGGAAGCGTTGGGGCCCGTTCTGGTTCCTGGCCGAGTCGTTCGGCTGGCTCACGGAGGAATCGCGCCTGGTCTTTCTTACCGACGGCGGTCACATCGAGAATCTCGGCATCTACGAGCTTCTCAGGCGGCGTTGCCGCGTCATCGTCGTCGTCGATGCTGCGGGCGACCAGGCCATGGTTATGCCAGCCTTCGTCGAGGTGCAGCGCTTTGCCCGCATCGACCTCGGCATCATCATCGAAATGGAGTGGGATCTCATCAGCTCCGCCACGACTGAATTCGATCCGAAGGTGCCAAGGAAAGGGCCTCACGCAGCTCTCGGGCTGATCCGATACGAGGACGACCCGTCTGGCAAGGAGGGCGAAAAGGGACTGCTGGTCTACATCAAGTCGTCGCTGACCGGCGACGAGAACGACTACATTCGCGACTACCGGCGCCGCTACCCTGCCTTCCCGCACGAATCAACTCTCGACCAGTTCTTCTCCGAGGAGCAGTTCGAGGACTACCGCGCCCTGGGCTTCCATATGGCGTATCGTCTGTTCTCCGGAGAGGATCAGGTCCAGGCGCCGAGTGCGCCAAGCGTTGGCCGGCGCAGATTCCTCGCTTTCGCAAGGCTCGTGTTGCGGCGTGAACTCGGCTGCACGAAGCGGTTGAAGCCCGTGTACCGTCCGCCGACGCCATAGGGAGAAGGGCCGCCGAGCGGCGGACGCCGTTACCCGTTGGATCAGCGTCCCTTCGTGTCCCCGGTCAGCTCACCGAGCAGCCGCGCCATCTCGTCCTCGAGCGGGTCGGCCGTCTCCCGCCTGCGCGAGCTCAGGCTGATCACCGGAGCCTCCTCCCGCCGCTCGCCGGACTTGGCCGGTTCGCGCCGTCGCTCCGGCTCTTGCGGCGCCGCGCTCGGTTCCGGCGCGGGATGCATGTCCTTCTTGGAGGCACGGCTCATCGGCTCGCCCGTTGCGCTGCTGTTGCGCGTCTCCGCTCCCGCGCCCGCACCGCTGTCGAAGGCGAACGTGTCGGGATCGAACTCGGGCTTGCGGCGGCCGTGGCTGGCGGATTGCACTTCCTCGGCCAGAGCCTCTTCGAGCTTGTCCGCAAGGTCGCCGAGCGTCGTCGAGGGGTCGGACATGACCTTGGCGGAGACCGGCGGCCTCGGCTTGGGCGCGTTGTCGCCGCCGCGCCGTAGAGGATCGACGCGGAGCGCCCGCACGATCTCGTTCTCGATGGAATCGGGCTCCGACCAGGGCACGCCCGCGGAGGGGAGGCCGAGGGCGTCCTCCTGGCGTCCGTTTCCGCCGGCAGGCGACTGTGGCGCCTCGCGCCGGGCGCCGCCAAGCGGGGCTGGCTGGATCGTCCGCCGTTGCTGCGGACGGCTCTCGCGGCGGCCGAAAGATGAGTCGGCGGGCGGCTTCTGCTCGCGCGTCCCCTCGGAATGTCCGATATCGGCGGAGGTTGCCGGCGCGGAACGGCCCGGGGCTCCAGAGAGCGGCATCGGAGCCGGACGTGCCCCGGCGGCCGGTCGCGTATCGAGCGAGACCCTCGGTGGACGCTCGCCAGCCGGCGCTCGGCCGGCCCCGGCGCTTGCCGCTCCCAGCAGCGTCGCGGCGGCGGACTGGCCCGATTCCAGCGCCGGCGTCTTCGGCGCGGGGGCGCCTGGGCCGCGCACCTTCTTGACGTCGTTCTCCACGATAACATCGGCGGGCCCGCCGACCAGGATCAGATGCTCCACCCGGTCGCAGCGCACCAGCACCAATTGTCGCTCCGCATCCACTCTGGTGCGTTCCAGCACCTCGATTCGGCTCTCGCCGAGGAGGCCGGACTTGCCGCTTCCCCGCCGCTTGCGACGGCGGAACATGCCGAAACGGAAGACGAGGACCGCGAGCACGGCCGCGCCGACCAGCACAACGACAATTGCAACCAAACCCACTAGCCCAAGGCCACCCAGCATCCAGTTCTCCACTACGCGCTTCGTGCCGCGGTGCGTTGGAACAATAAACGCAACGGCGCTGGCGTTCAATTAATCCGTCGTCTGAGGCATTCGCCGCGCAAAGTTGAAAAAGCGGGCTACAGGGCTAGTAAGGCGGAATCCAGCCGAGCGAATCGGCTAGGTTGCCCCAGGGGTCGGCGGCGATGCGGCAAGACGGGACCGGGCGGAACGGCAGGGCGCGATCCGGTCGGGGTCGGCTGGCGCTCGTCAGCGCGCTGATCGTTGCTCTTGTCGCTGCGGCGGGCAGCTACCTCTACCTGCCTCCGACGGCGGCGACGCTCGTCGTGCTCGCCTGCCTGGCGGTGCTCTCCACAATCGGCGTCGTCGCGCTGTTCGCGGCGGCGGCGGGGGTTCTCGGCTGGAAGACGCCGCCGGAGCTGCCGGCGGAGCCCGGCGGGCCGGCGCACGCGCTGCTCGACAACCTGGCCGAGGGGGTGCTCATGACGGGCGCCGAGGGCGCCCCGCTTTGGGCCAACGCCGCCTTCCTCAAGCTCACCGGCGCACCCACCCCCCGTGACCTCCACTCCATCGAGCGGATGTTCTCCGATAATCCGGATGCGGCGGAGGCTGTGCATCGCCTGTCGGTCGCCGCCGATCAGGGCCGCCGCGCGACGGAAGAGATCCGCATGCCGGGCGGAATCGGCGGTCGCGCCAACGGGGCGCGCTGGTACCGAGTGCGGGTGACGCCGGCCGGCGGCGCCGATACGCGGGTCGGGTGGCTCATCGCCGACAATACCCGCGAGCGCGAGCATCAGGAGAACATCTTTCAAGAGCTGCAGAACGCCATCGACTATCTCGACCACGCGCCGGCAGGCTTCTTCTCGCTCGAGCCGGACGGGCGCATCCGCTACCTAAACGCCACCCTCGCGGAATGGATTGGCATCGATCTGGCGGAATTCGAGCCCGGCGCGACGCAAATCCGCGACATCGTCGCGGTCGAAGGTCTTTCGCTGATCCAGGCTGCGAGCTCCGGCCGCGCGGAAACCGAGACGCTTGACGTCGATCTTGTACGCACCGACGGCACACGTCTGCCGGTGCGCCTCATCCATCGCGTGCCCGTGGCGCCTGATGGGACGGTGGGCGCCTCGCGCACGCTTGTGCTCGACATGCGGCGCGGCGACGACCGCGAGGCGGGGCGCCTGGCGGAGGCGCGTTTTGCCCGCTTCTTCAACAACACGCCTATGGCGATCGCCTCGGTCGATCGCGAAGGCCGCATTGCACTCACCAATGCCCGTTTTGTTATGCTCTTCGGCAGGGCGGGCGCTGCCGGGAGGCGGCTGACGGAGCTCGTGCAGACAGGCGACCGTGCCGGTCTCGCTGCGGCGGTCGATGCAGCGCTGGCGCGACAGAGCGAGATTCCGGCGGTGGATGCGGCGTTCGCGGAGGATGCGGAGCGCAGCGCACGTTTCTTCGTCAGTCCGATCCTGGAAGCTGAGGAGAGCGAGGACGCCGCCGTTGTCTATGCGCTGGAGACGACCGAGCAGCGGGCGCTGGAGACTCAGTTCGCGCAGAGCCAGAAGATGCAGGCCGTCGGCCAGCTCGCTGGCGGCATAGCACACGATTTCAATAACGTGCTGACCGCCATCATCGGGTTTTCCGATCTTCTGCTCACCAATCACCGGCCGACCGATCCGTCCTTCCAGGACATCATGAACATCAAGCAGAACGCCAACCGGGCAGCCGGTCTGGTGAGGCAGCTCCTTGCCTTCTCGCGGCGCCAGACCCTGAGGCCGCGGGTGATCCATCTCGGCGATGTGCTCAACGAGATCTCCGTCCTGCTCGATCGCCTGCTCGGCGAGACTATCGATCTTGACGTGGTGCACGGACGCGACGTCTGGCCGATCAAGGCGGACCTCAACCAGCTGGAGCAGGTGATCGTGAACCTTGCCGTCAACGCCCGCGACGCCATGCCGGAGGGTGGCAAGCTTACCATCCGCACCTCCAACGTGACCGCTGCGGAAAGCCGAAAATTCCGCGAGCAAGGCTTCAAGCCGGGGGAGTATGTGCTGCTTGCGGTATCCGATAGCGGGGTCGGGATGTCGGCCGAAGTGATGGAGAAGATTTTCGAGCCGTTCTTCACCACCAAAGGGGTAGGTCACGGTACCGGGCTCGGGCTATCCACCGTCTATGGCATCGTCAAGCAAACCGGCGGCTTCATCTACGTCGATTCCAAGCCCGGAGCCGGGGCGACCTTCCGCATCCTGCTGCCCCGGCACGAGCCGCAGCCGGAAGAGGCGCCGAGCGAGGCCGACCGCCCGCCGGCCCCGGCCGACCTCACCGGCAGCGCCAATATCCTGCTGGTGGAGGATGAGGAGGCGGTGCGCGCTTTCGCGGGGCGGGCGCTCTCCGCGCGCGGCTACACGGTGCACGAGGCGGCGTCGGGCCTGGAGGCGCTCGATCTTCTGAACGGCCTCAGCGATCCCGTCGACCTGGTCATCTCGGACGTCGTGATGCCGGGCATGGACGGGCCGACCCTGATGCGAGAGCTGCGACGGCGGCAGCCCGACGTGAAGATCATCTTCATCTCCGGCTACGCGGAGGATGCCTTCCAGCGGAACTTGCCCGACGACGAGAGCTTCCAGTTCTTGCCGAAGCCGTTCTCGCTCAAAGAGCTGGCGACGACGGTGAAGGAAACGCTTGAGGCGTGAAGGCGCGTCTGCGGCCCCGTTAACGGTTGTTTTGTGCAATCGGGGGATTGTGCGGGCTGGAAGCTTGGCTTCCTTGGCTCTGGGGCACTCTTTCCCGTGGCAATAGACACAGGCACGTTGGCGACCGCGCTGGTCGTGGTCTGCGCCGTTCTCGCCGGCCTTATCCTGCTGACCTCGATGCACGATCGCCGCGTCCCGATGCTTGCCACCTGGGCCTTCTGTTTCGCCCTGTGCGGCGCGGCGGCGTCAGGTGTCGCCATGTGGAGCCAGCCTCCCGACTTCATTATCCTCGACACGACAAACGCGCTGCGGCTGCTCGCCTTCGGGCTCGGTTGGCAGGCGGCGCGACAGTTCACAGGCCAAAGATGGAACTGGATTCTGGTGCTCGCCCCAGGGGGTCTGTGGCTGGCCGCCAGCGTGTCCGTGTTCGGAGACGATCTACGCCTGCGCGTCCTCGTGTCGGCCCCGCTCGTGGCGGCGTATTCGCTGGCGATCGCCGCGGAGCTGTGGCGCGGCGCGCGGCGGGCACAGATCATCGCACGGACCACGGCGATCCTCGTCGCGTTCCATGGCGTGTTCCTTCTTGTGCGGTTTCTTGCTGCGGTCTCCTCGGATGGCCCCTTGGAGGCGGGCGCGATTTCACATCCGCTCAACCCGGTCGCCCTTTTTGAGATGCTCGTTCTCGCCCTCGTGCTCGGCTTCCTGCTCGTCTTGGCGGCGAAGGAGCAGATCTTGGACCAGTATCGGCGCGCTGCATTGCTCGACCCGCTCACCGGAGTCAGCAATCGCCGCGCATTCGACGCTGAGGTGAGCCGAATGCTCGCGCGCGCGCGTCGCAACGGCACGGCTACGGCTCTGCTGCTGCTCGACCTCGACCACTTCAAGGCGGTCAACGATCGCTGGGGTCATCTGGCCGGAGATCGCGCCCTGAAGGCTTGTACCGATGCGATCACGGCGGTGCTTCGCGACGGCGATGTGCTGGGCCGGCTCGGCGGCGAGGAGTTCGCGGTGGCGTTGTCCGATTGCAGAACGGATCAGGCGCTGAGGTTAGCGGAGCGGATCCGGGAGGCGATCGCGGCTCTGGCCATTCGCGAAGGCTTAGGCGACTTTCGCCTTACGGTGAGCATCGGCGTTGCCAGCCGGCGGAACGTTGAATCGCTCGATCAGCTCATGATGGAGGCGGACGCTGCGCTTTACCGAGCGAAAGCAGGCGGCCGCGACCGCGTCGAGCAGGCGTCCGGGCTCGCGGATTCGGTGGCGGCGCTGCCGGCATCCCGCGCTTCGCTGCGGCTTAGGTCTCTTAAGCGCGTCACTTCAAGGACTTGCTGAAGGGCTGCGATCGTCTCGAGCTCCCGGGTCACGCTCGCGTTCCTGCCGCACCGGCTCTGTTCGCATTTTGTTCTTGACAATTGGTGCGAACAAAACGGATACTTGCGGCATCGAATCCGAAGCTGCCGGCGGCGCTTCCGCTGGGAATTGGGGGATGCCATGGTAAGTCCGCTGCGAGTCGTCGAAGGTTCAAGGGACACGATGGACAAGTCGAAGGCGCTGGACGCCGCGCTCAGCCAGATCGAGCGGGCCTTCGGCAAGGGCTCCATCATGCGGCTCGGCCGCGACGGCAAGGTGGTGGAGATCGCCACCATTTCCACCGGATCGCTCGGCCTCGACATGGCGCTCGGCGTCGGCGGCCTGCCGCGTGGGCGCGTCATAGAGATCTACGGTCCGGAATCCTCCGGCAAGACCACCTTGGCGCTGCACACCATCGCCGAGGCGCAGAAAAGCGGCGGCATCTGCGCGTTTATCGACGCGGAGCACGCGCTCGACCCGATCTATGCGCGCAAGCTCAAGGTCGATCTCGATGACCTTTTGATCTCGCAGCCCGACGCCGGCGAGCAGGCGCTGGAGATCGCCGACACGCTTGTGCGTTCAGGCGCCGTCGACGTGGTGGTGGTCGATTCGGTTGCGGCGCTGACTCCGCGCGCCGAGCTGGAAGGCGAGATGGGCGACCAGCTGCCGGGCATGCAGGCGCGGCTGATGAGCCAGGCGCTCCGCAAGCTCACCGCCTCCATCTCGCGCTCCAACACGATGGTGATCTTCATCAACCAGATCCGCATGAAGATCGGCGTCATGTTCGGCAGCCCGGAAACGACATCGGGCGGCAATGCGCTGAAATTCTACGCCTCCATCCGGCTTGACATCCGCCGCATCGGCCAGATCAAAGAACGCGACGAGGCAGTCGGCAACCAGACGCGCGTCAAGGTGGTCAAGAACAAGCTGGCGCCGCCGTTCAAGCAGGTCGAGTTCGACATCATGTACGGCGAGGGCATCTCCAAGACCGGCGAGCTCATCGATCTCGGAGTGAAGGCCGGTATCGTGGAAAAATCCGGCGCCTGGTTCTCCTACGACAGCCAGCGGCTCGGGCAGGGACGGGAGAACGCCAAGCTGTTCTTGAAGGAAAACGCCGACGTGGCGGCGGCGATCGAGAGAGCGATCCGCGAAGGTGCTGGCCTCATTGCGAACCAGATGGCTGACGAGGAATCCGTCGAGCCCGGCGAGGCCGCGGAAGGGTAGGGCGCAACGCTAGCTGCGCGCTAGCCCTCTTCCCTTGCGGGAGAGGGTGGGAGAGGGGGTATGTGCGCCATGCGCCACCGTCGTGCTTCCGACGAGCAACGTTGCTTCGCCAGGCGGTTGCGGCACAGGGGAAGGCCCTGCCTCTAAATCTCCCGCTCCTCCGGCTCGGGCTCAAGCAGCACGCGATCGGCCAGGAATGGGTTGATCTTCACCGCTTGCTTCAGGACCGTTTGCGCGTCGTCCTTCCTGCCGAGTCGTCGAAAGATCATTGCCTGGCCTGAAAGCGCCCCGAAGTGCTTGGGCTCCAGCGGCAGGACGTGGTCGATGTCGTCGAGCGAGCCCCGGTAATCGCCCGCGATGAAGCGGAGCGTGGCGCGCTGATTCCACGCCTCGGCCCAGCCGGGCGCCTCTTCGACCAATCGGTCGAGGGCCGCAATTGCACCGTCGAGATCGCCGCCCCGCCAGCGCTGCTGCGCGTGCCGCATCAGCTCCGCCGCGTCGCTGTCCGGCGCCTCAAACCAGAAGAGCCAGATGTTGGCCACGATTCGCCGCGCCGAAGCCTCGT
The DNA here is from genome assembly GCA_964487455.1 of uncultured Propylenella sp. Lineage (GTDB taxonomy): Bacteria > Pseudomonadota > Alphaproteobacteria > Rhizobiales > Afifellaceae > DASWJZ01. Next base: position 507 of record CAZARE010000125.1, on the reverse strand, counting down.
TGGGCGCTGACGCAAGCGCGTCGAAGAGCTGCTCGCGCGTTGCCTCCCGCACCGCCTGATCACCTTGGATGGAGACGATATCTTGCGCCAACGGCCTGCCGGGGAGCGCCACAAGCGTGAGGGCCAACAAAAGAAGAGCAGCCCTTGCGCCCCGAGCGAGCCAGCTGGCAGTCGATATCCTGCCCATGCGATCCTCCTTCTGTGGGACTGCACGTCCGGTCGAGGCCGGTCTACCGCTGAACCGCGCGCGGCGCATCATTCCACTTATCCCCGCGGCACAAACCTGCGTTACGGTCTGCTTCGCCGCCCTTCGCTGGAGGGTCCGTGTCGACCGGAGTTTCACGGGAAGGGCGGGCAGTCCGCGGTGGCGTGGTGTTCCGAGCTGCGCCGTCCCGGTCGGTTCCGACACTCCGCCCGACCGGCACTAGGACCGGTCTGCGGCTCGTTGCCCGCCTTAAGCCTGATCCGGAGGCGCTCCGCGCACCGGGCTGGCGGAGAGCTGGAGGA
>CAZARE010000124.1:0-8527 GCA_964487455.1 uncultured Propylenella sp. | reverse complement strand
CGATAGTGTGGGACCACCAGGAAGCGGTCGATCTGTTCGTCGGAGGGATTTGCCAGCGCGAAGACAATCCAGTCCGAGGTTCCTTCCGGATTTTCCGAGCGCACCTCGATGCGGCGAACGATGCCGTCGGCGCCCGGGGCTGTGGAGACCTGGATGCGCTCACCCTGGTTCAGGTAGCGCTCCGCCGCCCCGGTGAGATCGATCGTCTCCGCGTCGAGGGGGAGCGAAACCGCTTCTAGCGCAAGCGCGCGGCCGGCCAAGACTATCGCAAGAAGTGCGAAGACAAGGCGCCTGAGATTCGGACCAGCGCGCAACACGCGACCTCCGCAACAAATCGGTTTCGAAGCTGTAAAGCTGACCGCCCTTGTTCACAAGCGGCCAGTCTGCGCGGGAAGGCGCGCCCAGTCGGCCAAAAGCCGGAGGAACGGGCCTACGGTAGCAGATCGTCGGTCAGCAGCGCGTAGACGACATGGTCCTGCCAGCGCCCGTTTATGCAGACGAGACCGCGAGCCACTCCTTCGCGGCGGAAGCCGACCTTTTCCAGGAGATTAATGGAGGCGGCGTTGTGGGGCAGGCAGGCTGCCTCCAGCCTGTGGAGATTCAGCGCTCCGAAGGCAAACGGGGCGACCGCCCGGACTGCGTTCGTCATGTAGCCCTGGTTGGCGTGACGCTGCCCCATCCAATAGCCGAGGGTCGCGGTCTGCGTCATGCCGCGCGCCACGTTGGAGAGCGTGATGCCGCCGAGTAGCGAATAGTCCGCTTGGCGGAAGATGAAGAACGGATAAGCCCTGTCGTCCCGGATTTCGGACTGGTAGCGGCGAATGCGCCGACGGAACGCCGTGCGCGTCAAGTCGTCGGCCGGCCAGGTCGGCTCCCAAGGCGTCAGGAAGGTGCGGCTTTCGGCCCTCAGCTGCGTCCAGGCGGGGAAGTCCGCGAGGGTCGGCGTGCGCAGAAACAGGCCGTTGCCCTGAATGACGGGCGCCTCGTTGGCTGCGGTGGCGCGAAGGAATGCCATCTACAGACCCACCGCCTGCTTGTGCCCGGCCATTTGCGCGGCGATCTCCCCGGCGTGAGGCAGCGAGCTGACCGGGCCGATGGCCGCGAGCGTGGGGGCGCTCCCCAGAATGCTTGCCGCAAGCTCGGCGAGATCCGCGGCGGCAACCGCGTCGATTCTCCCCTGCGTCTCCTCCAGGGTGAGCGGCCGTCCATGGACAAGCATGTGCCGCGCCAGCTGCCCCGCTCGCGCGATGGGACTTTCGAGCGTCATCAAGAGCCCCGCCCTAAGCTGCGCCTTGGCGCGCTCAAGCTCGGCGGCTGTCACGCCGTCCGTCATCTTGCTGAGCTCGGCGAGCACGACCGGCACCAGTTTCGCGACGTCTTCTTCCGAGGTCGCCGTCTGGATGCCGAAGAGGCCGGTATCCGTGAACGGCCAATAGAAGGAATAGATCGAATAGCACAATCCGCGCGTCTCGCGCAGTTCCTGAAAGAGGCGCGAGGCCATTCCCCCACCGAGGATGGCCGAGAACAGGTGCGCAGCCGTGAAAGTAGGATCGGTGAAACAAGGCCCCCGGAAGCCGAGAAGGATTTGAGCTTCCTTGACCGGACGCATTTCTGTCCACTCGCCGCCCTCGTAGCGCCCCGTCTCCGGCGTCGCCGGCACCCGTGAGGGCAGACGGCCGAGGTGTTCCTCGGCGAGCCTCACGGTGGCCTCGTGGTCGAGGTTTCCCGCAGCGGCGATCACCGCCCGCGGCCCGCAATAGTGCGCCTCGAGGAAGCGCCGGAGGTCGTCCGATGTATGGGAGCCGATCGACTCCGGCGAGCCGAGCACGCTGCGCCCGATCGCCTGGCCCGGAAACGCCGCCTGCTGGAACAGCTCGAACACCCAGTCCTCCGGCACGTCGTATGCCGCGCCGATCTCCTGCAGGATCACATGCTGCTCGAGCGCGAGCTCGCCCGGGTCGAGCAGCGGATCGGAGATGATGTCGCCGAGCACGTCCAGGCCAAGCGCCAGGTCGTCCTTTAAGAGCCGAAGGTAGTAGGTGGTGTGGTCGACGCTTGTCTCGGCATTCATCTCGCCGCCAACCGCTTCGATCGTCTCGGCGATGTCGCGCGCACTTCGCCGGCGCGTTCCCTTGAACGCCATGTGCTCCAAAAGGTGCGAGACGCCGTGCTCGCTCGGCTCCTCGGAGCGCGCCCCGGCCCCCACCCAGAGACCGAGCGCGACGCTCTCAAGATGCGGCATGTGGTGCGTGACGACGGCTATGCCGTTCTTCAGCTTTGAGACCGCGACGCCCATCAGCTCGTGACCTTGGTTGCCCGCGAACGCGCCGCGATCGTCTCCTCGATCAGCGCTAGCTCGGCCGGCATCACTTGATACGATTCCCTGCGTGAGAGGATCGGCTTGGCCCAATCGGGAAGCTCCGGCCGCTCGCCCGACGCCTCCTCCACCGCATCCGGGAACTTCGCCGGATGCGCCGCCGCCAGCGTCACCATTGGCACAGGGCCGAGATGCCTCTCCGCCACGGCGATGCCGACCGCCGTATGCGGATCCACAAGCTCGCCGGTCCGCCGCCTTGTCTGCGCGATGGTCGCGGCGGTCTCACCCTCGTTGCAGACGCCGGACGAGAACTCCGCCTCTATTGCCTCGCGTGCGCTGCCGCTCAGCGTAAACGCGTGCGATTGCTGCAACCCCGCCATGTATCGGCGCACCGTAGCGCCGTCGCGTCCCTCCGCCTCGAACAGCAGACGCTCGAAGTTCGACGAGATCTGGATGTCCATAGATGGCGACGAAGTCGCGGTGACGCCGCGCACCTCGTAGCGGCCCGTGGTCAGCGTCCGGTGCAGGATGTCGTTAACGTTGGTCGCCACGACCAGCCGCTCGATCGGAAGGCCCATCCGCTTTGCTGCATAGCCGGCGAACACATTGCCGAAATTGCCGCTCGGCACGGCAAAGGACACCGGCCTATGCGGCGAACCGAGCGCGACGGCGGCAGTGAAGTAGTAGACGATCTGCGCCGCGATCCGACCCCAATTGATCGAGTTCACGCCGGACAGCTGCGTCCTCGCGCGGAAGGCGCTGTCGTTGAACATCGCTTTGACGAGAGCTTGGGTGTCGTCGAAGTTCCCTTCGATCGCGATCGCCTGCACGTTGTCTTCGGTCGCCGTCGTCATTTGGCGGCGCTGCACCGGCGAGACGCGGCCTTCGGGAAAGAGGATGGCGATGTCGATCCGCTCGCGCCCGCGGAACGCCTCTATGGCCGCGCCGCCCGTGTCGCCGGACGTCGCTCCGATTATGGTCAGCCGCTCGCCACTCTCCGCCAGGATGTGATCCATCAGGCGCGCCAGGAACTGCATCGCCAGATCCTTGAAAGCGAGCGTCGGGCCGTGAAACAGTTCCAGCAGAAAATGGTTTGGCCCGATCTGGCGAAGCGGCGCCACCGCGTCGTGCCGGAAGGTCGCGTAGGCTGCCGCCGTCATGTCGCGAAGCGCTGCGTCGCTGATCTCCTCACCGGCGAAGCGACGGATGATCCGCGACGCCGCTTCCGCGTAGGTGAGGCCGGCGAGCCCGGCGATCTCCTCGGCGCTCAGCTGCGGCCAGCGCTCCGGCACATAGAGACCGCCGTCGCTCGCCAGGCCGGTGCGCACGACGTCGCGGAATCCGAGCGTCGGCGCTTCGCCGCGGGTCGAAACGTAGCGCAAGCTTCAAGCACTCCTATGGGGCGAAAGGCGGCGCACCGTATAGTCCTGATATGGCTCGGGCAAGGGGAGGCGGCGGGCGCGCCTCTGTCTCTAGTCGGGAAGAATCTTCAACCGATCGAGCGCGCTGCTCAGGCGCATGAGGAGGTCGTGAGCCTCTGACTTGTGGGCGTCGAGAATGACCTGGAAGTCGTTGTCGGTGAACTGCATGCCATTGCAGATCTCGTTCAGCACATTCCTCAGCAGAATGAGCTCGTCGAGGGTGAGACGCACGTCAACCTGATCTTCAACCTGGCCAAGGAGCTTCATTTCTTACGCCCGATGCTTTCGTTCTCGCGCCAAGTCTAGGACAGGCGAGGTCCGCAGGCCAGTTGCAACCCCCGGGCCGCCCCGCGATTCTTGCTGCCCGCGCACTATACGAGCAGCATGATGGCCCCGGCGGTGGCGAGAGCGATGCTCCACAGATAGTCGAGATTGATCCAGCCGCAGCGGAGAAACGCGAGCCCGATCCATTCGTAGACGACGGTTGCGATCGCCGCGACGACGACCAGCATCGCGCCGGTATGCACGCCAATGACGGCAAGCCCCATGGCAAGCGAGCCGCTCGCGGTCAGTTCGGCGCCCGGCCCCGTGGGAAGGCACAAGGGAAGCGCGACCGGCAGGAGCATCAGGCCGGCGCCGTGCGCGGTGGCCATTAGCAGCGACCAGAAGCCGAGTCCGACCAGGCCGGTCTGCATGCCGACGCGCACGCGATGCCGGTGGCCGTAGAGGACATGCCAAACGGCCCAGCCGATCAGCAGCACGCCGGCAGCTCTGCTCAGAATGCGCTCGTCGACGAAGACGCCGAGCGTGACCGCGGCGTAGAGCACGATCCCGATCGCCGCGGCGTGCCCGAGGAGGATCGGCACGAGCGAAGCGAAGAGCACCGCGCGGCTTCTGCGGTGCATTCCGAGCGCCACCGCGAACAGCCACCCCATCGCCGGGTTCAATCCATGGAACGCGCCTAGTCCGGCGACCGCAAGCCAAGGCGCGAGGCTCCCCGCGTCGGTCATGCCTCCGGCCTTTTGGTGCAGAGGCGCAGTATGGAAGGGTCTAGCCGGGGGATGCGGCGTTCTAACCTCCCGCTTGTGGGTAGGTCGAAGGATGCGAGCGAAGTGAGGCATCCGTCGGGAGGGGGTGACGGCGCCACAGGCGTCGACCCCCTCCTGGATTTTCGCCGCTCGCTCCGCTCGCCGAAAATCCGACCTTCCCGCAAGGGGGAGATGAGATGGCGCACGTGCTCACGCCGACTTCGCCTCCTACGGATAGCAGTAGGAATCCGACGAGCAGTCGCCGCCCTCCAGCCGCACCTGGTGCGGCAGGTGTCCCTTCGGCCATTCGATGAAGAAGCTCGGGTCAAACTCGATGCCGCCGCCCGGCCTCGCGTCGAGCTTCACCATCCACCCGTCAAAGCCGCCTTCGTAGAACTGAGGGTCGATGGCGCCGTAGAGGGAGTTGGTGAAGTAGACGCGCTTTCCGTCACGGCTGATCTCGACCATCTGTGGCCCGCCGGAAAGCTTGCCGTTCTTCGCGCCGGGATGACCGGCGCGCGAAACGATGCCGCCGATCCTGACCTTGCCGGTCAGCTTCGGGTTCATCGGGTCGGACACGTCATATTGCTGCAGATCGCCGGTTCCCCAGCACGATACGTAGAGGTACTTGTCATCCATGGAGAGGTCGATGTCGGTGACGAGCGGCGGCACCGCCTTGAAGCCTTTCAGCACCGGTGGCAGGTCGTCGGGGTCGGCCGGCTCGGCGGGAATCGTGATGATTTTCTTCACAGCCCATTTGTCGCCGTCTCGGTACCAGGTCCAGATCGACGAGGAGAGGTCCTTCAGGCTGATCACGCAATTCACGAAGCCGTAGGCCTTGGTCGGGTCGTGCGCGGGCCGGAGCTCGAAGACGAGCTGGTGCTCCTCGCCGAAGTCGATCTCCTGCAAGTGCTTGCGCTTGTGCAGGTCCCAGAAGTGCAGCCTGCGTCCGTATTTCGAGCCGAGCAGGATTTCCGGCACGAGGCCGTTCTCGAACGTGTCCGGCGTGCCCCATTCGCTGGTCACCATCGTATCGTAGCCGAGATGCCACCAGGCATCGTAGGCGAGCTGCTGCGAGCCACGGTCGATCTCCCAGCGGCCGCGCGGCTCGAACGTTTCCGCGTCCATCAGGAAGACGCCGCCCGGCGCCTTGCCCTCGGCGTTGCCCAGCGCCGCCACGTAGATGCCTTCGGGCCCGCAATGGATGGTGTGCGGCCGCGTGTAGCCGGTCTTCTCGGCGATCTCCTCCGGCTCGATGACCTTGACGATCTTCGGATTCCTCGGGTCGGGCTTTGTGTCGATGATGTGCATGCGCGAGGACCTGAGGCCCGGCACCACCAAGTAGCGTCGCTCCATGTGCGGGTGTGGCGCGTTCGGGCAGAGGCAGGACGAGCAGGCGTTCCAGCCGAAATGATGCAGTTCGTCGCCGGCGTTCGGCATCGATACGGTGCCGATGATCTGAGAATAGCTCTTGCTTTGCGGATCGAGGTCGACCACGGCGATGCGGTCCGGCGTCTTCCGCGCCGGATCGAACGCCGCCACGTAGGCGAGCGTCTCGGGCTTCGCCTTCTCCGCCATGCGCGGCGACGGATAAAAACTCGGATCGGGTTGCAAAATCGCCATCGTGTTCCTCCTCATCCATGCAAGGGCAGTCACAAGCCCTTTGGGCAACGGTAAGCCGGAGAAGGAGCCCGTTCAAGCAGCCTTGCCGCGAGGCAGGCGAGGAGGACTCATCGCCCTTGCGGCACGGTGGTCGGCGGCCTTGCCGCGCGCGCGGCGCGCTGCTCGCGTAGGAAGATGAAGAGGCCGGAGCCTATGATGATCGAAGCGCCGAGCAGGACATGCGTTTTCGGCACGTCGTCGAAGAAGAGATAGCCGAACACGATAGCCCAGACGATGATGGTGTACTGGTAGGGCACGACAATGGAGGCGGGCGCCAGACGCAGGGACTGGTTCACGAACATGATCGCGGTTACGGCCACTACCCCGAGCAAGACGAGGAGAGGAAGATCGGCGCCTTTGACCGGCACCCAGCCCATCGGGGAGAAGACGGCTCCGAAAAGGAGCGCGCCTCCGACATGCGTGGTGACTAGAACGACCGGCGACGTGCTCCTCAAATGGCGCGTGACGATCATGAGCCCGGCGAAGAAGATGCTGCCGGCGATCGCGATGGCGGAGGCGAACGTCAGCGAGGCGGAGGTCGGCTGGAGCGCGACCATGACGCCGACGAAACCGACAAGCACCGCGGTCCAGCGGCGGATGCCCACATGCTCCCCGAGCAGCAGTGCCGAGAGCGCCGTCACGTATATCGGCCCGGCCAGGTAGAAGGTCATGGCGTCGGCGAGAGGCAGGTAGAACACTGCCCAGTAGAAACAAGCCACCTCCAACGTCGACAGCGTCACGCGGAGAAGCTGGAGCCAGGGTCGAGGCGCCATCAGGAAGGATTGTGTGCCGGCGCGGTAGATGAAGGGCGACAGCACGGCGATCGACGCCGTGCTTCTGATGAGTAGGATCTGCGCTACCGGGTAGGTCGCGACCAGCCACTTGCCGAGCGCGTCGTTCAGCGAGAACATCAGCATGGCGAGCAGCATCAGCCCGATGCCCGCCAAGGCGTTGTCGGATTGTCTCGGCGCCGAGAAAGACTGCGTCTGCATGCGTTGCGTTGGGGGGCTCCCCTACCCCACCGTGTCCTCGAACGGAGCCGGGAGCCTCCATCTCAGCACAGGCTCTCGCGCCGCGCGCGTCTCGTCGAGGCGGCGGCGCGGGGCAAAGCGCGGCGCTTCGGTGAAGCGTTCCGTCCTGCCCGCCTTCGCCGCGAAGACGAGGTCGCGCAGCGCCGCGACGAAGAGGTCGAGGCTTGCGCGAGATTCCGATTCCGTCGGCTCCACCAGCATCGCCCCGTGCACGACGAGCGGGAAGTAGACCGTCATCGGGTGGAAGCCTTCGTCGATCATCGCCTTAGCGAAATCGAGCGTGGAGATGCCGCTGTCCTTCAGGAAGCGGTCGTCGAACAGCGCCTCGTGCATGGCCGGATGGTCGGGGTAGGAGACGCTCATCAGGTCCCGCAAGCCGGCACGGACATAGTTGGCATTGAGCACGGCATCCTCCGACGCCTGCCGCATCCCGTCGGAGCCGTGCGAGAGCATCCACGCCAGCGCCCGCACGAACATGCCCATCTGGCCGTGGAAGGCGCTCATGCGCCCGAACGATTCTTCCCCGCCGTCGCCCGAATGTTCGACCAGCCGGTATGCGTCGCCGTCGCGCGCCACGAATGGCAGCGGCGTGAACGGCGCCAGCGCCTCCGAAAGCACCACCGGCCCGGCGCCCGGCCCGCCGCCGCCATGCGGCGTGGAGAAGGTCTTGTGCAGGTTGATGTGCATGGCGTCGACGCCGAGCTCGCCGGGCTTCGCCTTGCCCATGATGGCGTTCAGATTGGCGCCGTCGCAGTAGAAGTAGCCGCCGGCTTCGTGCACTGCCGCGGCGATCTCCGCTACCTCCGGCTCGAAGATGCCGCATGTGTTGGGGTTGGTCAGCATGATCGCGGCAACCTCGCCGGAATTCTCGGCCAGCTTGGCACGCACGTCCTCGGCTGCGACGGTGCCGTCGCCGCGGTCGGGGACGGAGACGACGGCGTAACCTAAAAGCGCGGCGGTCGCCGGGTTGGTGCCGTGCGCCGATTCCGGCACGAGCACCTTGGTGCGCGCCTCGCCGCGCGCGGCGAGCGCCGCCTTGATCGTCATCATGCCGCAGAGCTCGCCGTG
>CAZARE010000123.1:0-6234 GCA_964487455.1 uncultured Propylenella sp. | reverse complement strand
GATCGTTCCGCAGGGCGGCAACACGGGGCTCGTCGGCGCCCAGACGCCCGACGAGAGCGGGCGCGAGATCGTGCTCTCAACCGAACGGCTCGACGCCATCCGCGCGCTCGACGCCGCCGGCGGCACCATCGTCGCGGAGGCTGGCGTCGTGCTGGAGCGCCTGCAGCAGGTGGCGGCCTAGGCGGGCATGCTCTTTCCGCTGTCGCTCGGCGCGCAGGGCTCCTGCCGCATCGGCGGCAACATCTCCACGAATGCCGGCGGCACCGGCGTGCTCGCTTACGGCAATACGCGAAACCTTGTGCTCGGGCTGGAGGTGGTGCTGCCGACCGGCGAGATCTGGAACGGGCTCCGCGCGCTCTTGAAGGACAATTCCGGCTACGACCTGAAACAGCTTTTCATCGGAGCGGAAGGCACGCTCGGCATCGTGACGGCGGCGGTGTTGAGGCTCTTCCCCAAGCCGCGCGGCCAGACCGTCGCCATAGCCGGGCTATCCTCGCCCCAAGATGCGCTGAAGCTTTTCCGGCTGGCGCGCCAGCGGGCGGATAGGGGGCTCACCGCCTTCGAGCTGATGCCGCGGATTCTGGTGGAGATGCTCATGCGGCATCTTCCCGACGCGCGCGATCCGCTGGCGCGCCCGCATCCCTGGTACGTGCTCCTTGAGGTATCGTCGGGCCGCAGCGAGGCCGATGCCGAGGAGCTGCTGCAGGGAGCGCTCGCCGATGCGTTGCGCGACGGACTGGTCGCCGACGCTGCTGTCGCCAAGTCGCTGGACGAGGCCCGCCAGTTCTGGCGGCTGCGCCACGCCTTGTCGGAGATCCAGAAATCGGAAGGCGCTTCCATCAAGCACGACGTGTCGATCGCGGTGGAGCGCGTCCCGGAGTTCATCGCCCGCGCCGGCGAAGCTGTGGCCGCGGCGGTGCCGGGCTCGCGCGTCGTGGCCTTCGGCCATCTCGGGGATGGGAACATCCATTTCAATCTCGCGCAGCCGCCCGGCGCAGATCCGAGGCAATTCCTCGCGCGGTCGACGGAGGTGCATGCGATCGTGCACGGCATCGTCGGGGAGATGGGCGGCTCCATCGCCGCCGAGCACGGCATCGGCCGCTACAAGCGCGCGCTGCTCGCGACGGTGAAGAGCGAGATCGAGCTCGACATGATGCGGCGGATCAAGAAGGCGTTCGACCCGAACAATATTCTCAATCCGGGGCGGGTGCTTTAGGTCAGTCGTCGCGAGCTTTGTCATCCCGGTGCGGCCGACAGGCCGAGACGGGGATCCATGCACACCGGCCGCTCGCGATCATTGCACCAGCGTTGTGTTCATGGGTCCCGGACAGCCTCGCGGCTCGGCTTCCGGGATGACAGACTTCGAGGTAGCGAGAAAAGCCGGGATCAGAACAGGCTGCCCTGCCGCGGCTCCGGTTCGGCCGGTCGTTCATCGTCGGCCGTCGCTTCCTTAAGCAGCCGTGGATCATCGTTGTTCGCCGAGTTCACCAGCGTTGAGACCGGCGTCAGCCGGAAGAGATCCTCGCGAGCCGGCTTCAAGAGCGTCGCCGCTTCCTCCGGCCTCGTCCGCGGCGACAGCCATGTCTCGAAATCGTCAGGCTCCAGCACCGCCGGCATGCGGTCGTGAATCGGCATGAGCAGCGCGTTGGCGTCCGTGGTGACGATCACGGCGGAATCGATCTCGCTGCCATCGGCGCCGTGCCACGTCTCCCACAGGCCGGCGAATGCGATCGGCCTGTCCTCGGCGGGCTGCACCGCAAAAGGCTGCTTCGCGCCCCTTTCGCGCGCCTGCCACTCGTAGAAGCCGGAGGCGGGGACGAGGCAGCGGCGGTACTTGAAAGGATCGCGGTAGGCGGGCTTGTCGGCGATGCTCTCGGCGCGCGCGTTGATCATCAGCGGCAGGCTCTTCGGGTCCTTCGCCCACCAGGGAATGAGCCCCCAGCGCATCGGCACCAGCTCGCGCCCCTTCGGTCCCAGCCGCACCACGACGATCGGCTGGGTCGGCGCGATGTTGTAGCGCGGCACCGCGAGCCGCTCGTCGAAAGCCGGCAGCTCGAAGAGGAGACGGATCGCCTCGGCATTGGCTATGAGCGTATAGCGGCCGCACATGGGTTCGTGGCTGGGGTGAACAGAAACCTTCCCTACTGGAAAGCTGATCGCATATGCCACCCTCATCCTGAGGCGCAATGCCGACGCAGTCGGCATTGCCTCGAAGGAGGGTCCAGAAAGCTGGAACCGCGGCGGTGCGTGCTTCGAGGCTCGCTTCGCTCGCACCTCAGCATGAGGAAGGCATGAAGAGCTCCACAGAAGCAACCGAAGGCGCGAGCATCGTCGTGCTCCGCCGCGATGCCGTCCTGATGGTGGAGCGCTCGCGCGCGCCGAACGTGGGCCTGTGGAGCTTTCCCGCCGGCCGCGCCGAGCCGGGCGAGGATGCGGAGGCCAATGCGCGGCGCGAGCTGATGGAGGAGACGGGTCTGACCGTGGGACCGCTCACGCGGCTCGGCCGGCTCTGCCCCGAAGGCGCGGCCTTTCGCGTCACCGTGTTTGCCGCGCGCGCGGGCGAAGGCAAGCCGAAGGCGGGCGATGACGCCGCGCGGGCGGAGTTCGTGCCGTTCCCCGCCGTGCTGACGCGCCCCCTCACGGCCGGCGCGGTCGGATGGATCGCTCGCGCCATCGCGGCGCTTTCTGAGCAGTCCCCGCGATGATCCCGCGTTCTCCGGCCTTGCCGGGCGTCTCCGCCGTCACCACAATCGGCCGATGAATCGCTTGAGCCGCGCTCTTCTCGCCCTCCCGCTGGCCTTCGCTCTCGCGGGCCCCGCCCTTGCGCAGAGCGACCCCGCTGAGCCGGCGACCGAGCTGCCGCCGCCGATCTATGAGGACAAGCTCCTCAGGCTCGCCGAAATCCTCGGTTCGCTGTCGTTCCTCCGCGGTCTTTGCGAAGGGTCGGACGGCCCCGTCTGGCGCGCCGAGATGAATGCGCTGCTGATTGCCGAAGACCCGGGCCCCGAGCGCCGCAAGCGGCTTGTCGCGCGCTTCAACCACGGCTTCGAGACCTACAACGCGGTCTACCGCTCATGCACCCCGTCGGCTGCGCGGGCTATCGCCCGCTATCTGAACGAAGGCCAGGCGCTCGCGGGCGAGGTGCGCACCCGCTACAGCCAGTAACCTCTGCCGTTAATGCTCCCGTCACAATGCCGTGTGCGGCTTGCGCGGCGCGTGGTAGGCGGCCGGGTAAAGCAAAGGGGCGACGATGGACGATTTCATCCGGCTGGAACGCGATCAGTTGAGACTGCAAAAGCGCGAGGCCTATGTCCGTATCTCGGCAGTCTGGCAGGACGCGCTCGGCGCCGGCATCGAGCCGGAGGTGCTGGCGCATGTCGCTCTTTTCGCCGCGCTCGGCGACCTCGTCGCGACCTATGGCGAGACGGCGGTGGCGGATTTCGCGGAGCGGTTGTCCGGGCGCATCGCGGCCGGCGAGTTCACCGTCCCTTCAAGTCTGAACTGAGCGCTTTCGCCGCGCTGGCCGGGTTCTCGCCGGCGGCGGTTGCGTGGGCGGCGCTCAGGCTCCTATCGTGCCGCGGTGTGAGCCAGGATGCGGTGCCGCAATGTCCCTTAGTCTGATTGTCCGCTCGGCCCTGTTCGCCGTGATGGTGACCGGGAGCGCCGCTGCGCAGCAGGAACCAAGCGGCGAGCCTGCGCGCGCGGGCGTCGATGCGCCCTTGCCGACCGTCTACCGCTCGGATTCCGATCTCCCCAAGGCGGTGCGGGACAAGCGACGGCAGCTGATCGATGCGGCGAGATCGGGCGACCTGGAGAAGCTGCGCGCCCTCATGGAGGCCGAGGCAACGCCGCCCTCCATCGCCCTCAGCGATCCCGGCGACCCCATCGAATACCTGAAGGCGCTTTCCGCCGACGCCGACGGGCGGGAGATCCTGGCGATCCTGCTGGAGGTCCTTGAAAGCGGCTTCGTGCGCGTGGGAGCCGGGAGCGTGGACGAGCTCTATGTGTGGCCCTACTTCGCCCAATATCCGCTGGAGGCGTTGACCTCGGAGCAGCTGGTCGAGCTTTTCACGTTGCTGACCGCCGCCGACTACGAGGACATGAAGGCCTACGGGTCCTATACGTTCTTCCGTGTCGGCATCGCACCGGACGGGCGCTGGCTCTTCTTCCTGGCCGGGCATTGACGGCGCCCGTAGCCCCGGATGAAGCGGCGACGCAGCGTAATCCGGGGGCGGCGGGGGGCGGCGTTTGCGCTTGACCCCGGATTTCGCTTCGCTGCATCCGGGCTACGGCGCTATTCGGCCGGCGTGCGGGATGCGCGCGGGCCGAAACCGCGGCGGCCGGAGAGCGCCGACAGTATTGACGTGTTGACGCCAAGGCGGCGCCGCGCGGCGATCGCCAGCCACAGCGCCCGCAGAACGAGCGCGGCGGCGCCGGCGGTCGCCGCCCCGTTGACCCCGAACAGCGTGATGAGCGGCACGGCGAGCGCGACATTCACGCCGACGATGACGATGTAGGTTGAGGCGGAAAGGCTGCTGTGGCCGGTCATGTTGAGGACGTCCTCGGCGGGACCGGCGGCCACGCGCGCGATGACTCCCGCGGCAAGTATCACGAGCGGCTCGTAGCCGGCTTCGAAGCCTTTGCCGAACATGGCGAGCAGCCAGTCGCCTCCCGCCACCAGGATGCCGACGGCGAGGAGCGCGATCACGAAGGTGGTGACGACCACATGCCGGCAGAGCCGCTGCAGGTCGGCGTGATCGCCGCGCGTATGGCTCGCCGAAAAGAGGTGAGCCGTGCCGACGGTGGCGGCGTAGGGCACCAGGTTCACCACCTGGATGATGCGCGTCGCCGCGAAATAGATAGCGAGTTCCGCCGGGCCGACGAAGAAGGAGAGAACCAGCACGTCAGCGAAGGATGCAAGGTGCTGGCCGGCGTAGAGGACGGCGAACGGCGCCGAGCCCCGCACCCATTCGCGCGGCCGGTAGGCGCGCGGCCCGGGCTCGATCGCCTTGCGCATGCGTGCGAAGATCACCGCCGCCTGAATGGCGGTGGACACGACCATGGTCACGATGAGGCAGATATAGCCCGTCAGCGCCGTCGCCTGCATACCGGCGGCGGAAACCGCCGCGACCATGAACACGAGCAGCAGCCCGTGGCGCAGGATGTAGGGCGGCAGCAGCGCCGAGATGGTCCAGCTGTAGCTGCGGCCGAAGGCTTCGAGCAGCGACTGGAGGCAGGCGAAGGGGATGGAGATCGCCATCAGCGCCATCGGCATGAGATAGACGTTCTCGATCCATGCCCCGGCGAACGGAAGGGCCGCGATCACCAGCGCGCCGAAACCGATAGAGGACGCGAGGATCATGAGCGTGGAAAAGCGCACGAAGCCGCGCAGATATGCGTCCTCGCCGCGTGCCCTGAGCTGCGCGATGTAGCGGACCGGCGAATCGCCGAAGCCGAGCGTGCCGACCGCGCCGAATACGAGGAACCAAACCCAGGTATAAGCGAAAACGCCGTATTCATGCTGGCCCATGAGCCGCGCCAGCACGACTTGTGCGAGATAGGCGAGGGCGGCGTTGCCGAGCCGGATGACGAGCGCGATCGCCGACGACCGCTGCGCCACCGACGCCGTGTCGGTTCCGGTCAGGAGCGTGCGAATCCGAGCGCGCGGCGCCGGTCGCACGCCCGCGGACTCCTCGGTCGCAATCGTCAAGCTCTCGCTCCAGGCCGCCGGTGATGGACAGGTCTAGCCTACCGGCCGCGGCTTAAAGGAGCGTAATGCTCAGGCTTGGTTACCGCTCGTGGCGCGGAGGCTCTGCGCGGCGCGGAAGCGCGGCGTGGAAGCGGACGGGTTGGCCCTCGCCGGCAGCTGTCAGCTCCCCTTCCCACACGACGGCGCGACCGCGGACGATCGTCCCCACCGGCCAGCCCGTGACCGTCATCCCGCCATAAGGGGTCCAGGCCGCGCGCGAGGCCATCCCGGCGTCCTCGATCATCGCCTTGCGCTTCAAGTCGACGACCGTGAAATCCGCGTCATAGCCCACCGCGATGCGGCCCTTGCCGGCGATGCCGAAGAGCCGCGCCGGCCCGGCGCTCGTCATGTCCATGAGGCGGAGCAGTGACAGCCGTCCATGCGCGACGTGGTCGAGCATGACGGGGACCAGCGTCTGCACCCCCGGCATTCCGGAGGGAGACTGCGGATAGGGCCGCGCCTTTTCCTCCAGCGTATGCGGCGCA
>CAZARE010000122.1:0-4263 GCA_964487455.1 uncultured Propylenella sp. | reverse complement strand
CCGCGCATTCGCTCAGAAACGCCGCCGACGCTACACGAGATAGCGCGCGCCGACAAAATCGCCGAAGGTAGGGGTGCTGTCCTAATAGGACAGCACCAAGGTAGGCTCGCCCCTGTTCCCTGCTCGGCGCAGACGCTATTCTCCCCTCACCTGGGGCAGACGGATGACGGACGGAGCCGCGATGACCGATAGGATTGTCCCGCACTTCCACAACAATGACGGTGTCGATTCGATCGCCATCGGCGCCCGCGAGTTCATGTGCATCGGCGCGCTGCCGCCCTTCGATCACCCGCACGTCTTCATCGACATGGGCGATGAGGATGAGGCGATCTGTCCCTATTGCTCGACCGTCTTCCGCTACGATTCGTCTCTCGCGCCGGCCGACTCGCGCCCCGAAAGCTGCCGCTACCGGCCGGCGGCCTGAGGCGCCATGCGCATCGCCGTCGCCGGCGCGGGAATCGCCGGGCTCACCGCGGCGATTGCGCTTGCCAAGCACGGCTTCTCCGTCGAGGTCTACGAGCGCGCGGCCGCGCTTGAGGAGATCGGCGCCGGCATCCAGCTTTCGCCCAACGCCACGTCGGTGCTTCAGCGGCTCGGCATTCTCGACGACTTCGCCGGCGCCATGGTCGAGCCGGAGGCGATCGAGATCTGCGACGCGCGCAAGGGCGCGCGGCTGGCCGCCATTCCGCTCGGCGCGACCGCGCGGCGCCGCTACGGAGCGCCCTACTTCCTCATCCACCGCGCCGACCTGCAGTCGGGGCTCCTGGCGGCTGCGCGGCGCAACGATGCGATCGCGCTCCACCTGAACGCCGAGGTCGGGGGCAACCCACAGGCCGCAGCGGACGGAGTCGCCGTCGCATACGGCGACAAGCAGGTGCACGCCGCCGTCCTGGTTGCCGCCGACGGCCTTCATTCCAACGCCCGCACTCAGTATTTCGGCCATCCGGGCCCTGAGCCGCTCGGCCGTACCGCCTGGCGCGCGGCGCTTCCGGCAGCCGACGTTCCAAGCGCGATACGTCGTAATGCAACCGGACTATGGATGGGCCCGGGAGGGCATCTCGTGCACTATCCCGTGCGAGGCGGAACAAGCCTCAACATCGTGGTGATCGCAGGCGGCGAAGGTGGTGATGTCCCGCCTTTGGAGCCATTCGGCCGCGACGCGCGCAGCCTGATCGGCGCAGTGCGCGAATGGACACCCTGGCCGCTCTTTGTCGTTGATCCGTCGTTTCCGTGGGTCAGAGAGCGGGTGGCGCTGATCGGTGACGCCGCGCACGCCATGGCGCCGAGCGCCGCACAGGGCGGCGCGCAGGCGATCGAGGACGCGTGGGTTCTTGCCGTCGCGCTCGCCCGAGGCCGCGACGATCCGCCTGCGGCGCTCCGCGCCTACGAGACGGCGCGCCGGCCGCGCGTGGAGAAGATCGCGCGCGAGGCGAGGCAGAACCTCTCCGTCTACGACATGCGCGGCCTGCCGGCAGCGCTGCGCAACGTCGTGCTCGGCGCGTTTTCGACCGAGCGCCTGCTCTCCCGCCTCGACTGGCTCTACGGCTGGAAGCCGGAATAACCGCGCAAACGCCCGGCGGCCGAATGGCGTCGCAGCCATCACGCACCGGTGAATTGTGCATGCCGCCGCGACGGCCATAGGCTTGCCGGAACCGACAGGGGGGAAATCTAGATGACACCGAGACTTCGCAGCATCTTCGTCGCGGCGGCTGCCGCGCTCATCGCTCTGCCGACGGCCGCCGCCGCTCAGAGCAAATGGCTGCCCTACGAGGGGCATCTCACCGTCCATTTCATGATCGACCACAACGGGCTGTCGACGACCATCGGCTCGTTTCGTGAGGTCACCGGCGAGCTGATGCTCGACGAGAACGACCCGGCGAGCGCCGAAGTGTCGATCCGCATCGAAGCGGCCAGCATCGACACCGGCCACATGTTCCGCGACGAAGGCGTGCGTTCGCAGTTCCTGAAGCCGTGGGCGAACCGTTTCATCGAGTTCAAGAGCACGAACGTCGAGCTGACCGGCGAGAAGACCGCCATGGTGACCGGCGATCTCACGATGAACGGCGTGACCAAGCCGGTCACCCTTGAAGCCACCTTCAACAAGGCGGGCAAACGTCCCGATGGCGCCGATCAGTACGGCTTCTCCGGGAAAGGCTCGCTGAACCGTCTCGATTGGGGCGTCAACGCCTTCAGCTCCGAGTCGCCGCCGGCGATCACCGGCGAGACCGTCGAGTTCCTGATTGCCGCGGAGTGGGTCCGCCAGGAGAGCTGAGCGCCCGCCGCCCGCGACATGCGCTTTGGCAACGGAGCGGATCGTTACGGGCCCGTCGCCAAGACGCTCCACTGGCTGACCTTCGCGCTGCTCCTTGCGTCGTTCAGTATCGGCGTTTCGATGGTCGAGATGCCGCTCAGTCCGGCCAAGCTGCAGGTCTACTCGTGGCACAAATGGGTCGGCGTCACCGTGTTTCTGGTGACGCTGGCGCGGCTTGGCTGGCGCCTCGCCAATCCGCCGCCGCCGTTGCCGTCCACGGTGCCGGGCTGGCAGCGCGGCGCGGCCCGCCTTTCGCACGGCGCCCTTTACGCCGTGCTGATCGCCATGCCGATCTCGGGATGGACCATGAGTTCCGCCCTCGGGGTGCAGACGGTCTATCTCGGGCTTGTGCCGCTGCCCGATCTGGTGGCGCCCGACCGCGCGCTCGGCGAAACGCTTGTGGAGGTACACCACACCTTCGCCTTGGTGCTCTTCGTCCTGATCGCCATCCATGTCGCGGCGGCGCTTTATCATCATTTCGCCGCGCGCGACGACGTGCTGCGGCGCATGGCGCCGTTCCTCGCACCGCGCGGCGGGCCGCCGCGATGATGCGAGGTCTCGCCGCCGCGGCGCTTCTCCTTGTCGCCATCCTCGAGCCGAGAGCCGCGCACGCCGAAGCGCCCGAATGGACAGTCGATCTCGACGCCAGCGAGGTTGGCTTCACCGCGCGCCAGATGCAGGTGTCGGTTCCCGGACGCTTTGCCCGCTTCTCGGCGGACATTCGTTTCGCCGCCGACGATCTCGAAGCCAGCGCGGCGGAGCTCGTCATCGACGTGGCGAGCGTCGAGACGCCCAACCCCGACATCGAGGATACGATCAAGCTCGCGGACTGGTTCGATGTGGGGCGCTTCCCCGAGGCCCGGTTCAAGAGCTCCGGGATCGAGCACGTCGAAGGCGACCGCTACGCAGTGAGCGGAGAATTGACGCTGCGTGGCGTGACGCACCCGGTCCTTCTGCCTCTCACCATCGAGATCGCCGACGACCCGGACGATTCCGGCATGCTGCGCGCACGCGCGGAGGGGGAGATCGCGGTCAGCCGCCTCGCCTTCGGCATCGGGCAGGGCCAGTGGGAGGATGTCTCGGTGGTGCCCGACGAAGTGGTCGTCCGCGTCGAGATCGTCGCCCGGCGGACGAAGCCTTAGGGCTCCGCACGAAGTCGCGGGATCGCCCACCCTCCCCGGGACGTTCGCCTTCAACTCCCTTGCGCCGCTGGCTCCGTCCACGCAAGAGAGCCATCCGCTTCATCGGATGCGCACGCCCTGCCGTTGCAGCTCGGACTGCACCGGTGCGACATCGACCTCGTCCGGCGCGCGGTTCGACAGCCCGCATGGCCTTTCGGCCGCGGTATCTTGAGTCTATTAGCCTACGAGGAGCGGGTGGGGAGAGTCATGACACGACGAAGGCGGATCGTTCTGGGCGTTGTCTTCGTCTTCTGCATGACGATCTGCGGTTTTGTCGCTGGAGTCTTTGTCGGCGGCCGCTTCCTGCTGCCGCCCGGCAGCGGGCTTGCCGGCGCGGCGATCGTTCTGGGCTATGGGATTCTAGGCGCCGGGCTTGCCGGGGTCATTGGTATCGCTCTCGCGTATTTCCTGCCGCCCAAATGGTTCCTCGGGGCGGCCTTGCCGGTCACCGCCGCCGGCGTTGTGTTCGGCATCATCATCGTCAACGGCTACCTGCGTTCGCAGGCCGCGATGCAGGCCCACCTCGAACAGGCCTATGAGGACCTCCTCAAGTTCAGAGTGACGCTCGTCCACCTGGATGCCGAGAACGCCCCCTTCCTGCGCATGGAGGCCGACTGGGGCGAGCGCCGATACACGGCAACCACCAGCAGCGATGCCGAACCGACGACGTGCACGGCGGAGCTTTCCGGTGCGGAAGCGGTCGCGCTGCTGGAGGCGCTCCGCGGCGTCGAAGGCGTTGTGCTGAAGGACGAGTTCCCCTGCGCGGGAACG
>CAZARE010000121.1:0-13322 GCA_964487455.1 uncultured Propylenella sp. | reverse complement strand
GCGCCGTCCCGGTCGGTTCCGACACTCCGCCCGACCGGCACTAGGACCGGTCTGCGGCTCGTTGCCCGCCTTAAGCCTGATCCGGAGGCGCTCCGCGCACCGGGCTGGCGGAGAGCTGGAGGACTGGGGCCGAAAGCACTGCGCGGGGCGCCTGAGGGGCGCCACTATTAAACTTTGCGAGGCACTCTTCAGGCGCCCCGCTCCCTCCTCCGTATGCGAGGAGGCGGAAGATCTCTCAAGCCTCGGGCGGCAACGTCGCGGGAACGACGAAACGTGTTCGGTGGACAGGCGGCTCTGATCCGAGCGGCGCTCCGGCTTGGTCACTGCGTCCGTCGGAGCGTCAGCACTTTTGCGAGGAACGCGTTCGTCTTCCCTTCGACCCTGAACCCCGCATCCTCGAACAGCGCATCGAGATCGTCCTCGAGATAGCTTTGGAAATAGGGCTCGTGGAACAGCGCCGGGAACAGCTCCAGGAGCCCGTCATAGTCGGGATCGTCTCCGGTTTGCAGCGACTCCACGAAGACGAACAGACCGCCCGGCTTGACGGCGCGCGCGATCTCCCGCGCCACGGCACGGCGAATCTCGGGCGGAAGCTCGTGGAAGAGGAAGATGCAAGTGGCGATGTCGAGGCTTGCGTCGGGGAGCGGCAGCGCCTCCGCCTTGGCGACCACAGGCTGCACGTTCGGCCGGCTGCCGAGGCGGCGCTTGGCCTCGGCGGTGTAGGGCTCGGAGAGGTCGAGCGCCACCACCGGAAGGCGCGGGAAAGCCTGGCGCACCTGGCGCACGAACGTGCCCGGCCCGCAGGCCAAGTCGGCGTACACTTGGCGCCGCTGGTCGCGGCCGCTGAGAGCCTCGGCGATGGGCACCAGCGCCTGCCGCCGCATGGCGTTGGCGGCTCCGGAGAACAGCACCTCCACCTGCATGTCGTAGAGGCGCGCCGACTCCTCGGTCAGCCAGCCGCCGGACTGGAAATGGAAGTTCTGCAGGTAGTAGTCCGGCCGCTTGGCCGCGGCGGTCTCGGCCACCTCGCGCGCGATGGCGTCCCGGCGGCGGCGCACCACTTCCGGCACGTCGCGGAAGAAGGCGCGGCTGCGCGCGACGATGCCGGGAAGCGCGCCGTCCTCGCCCTCCGGCACGGGATAGTAGCCCGCCTCCGCGTTGGCGAGGTCGCGCCCCAGCAGCACGGCGACGTCGCGCAGAAGCCGCCGCATCGTCGGCACCGGCCGCGACGGTGCCCGCACGACCCGCTTCGGCGCGCCGGACCCCTGCTCCAGCCGGCGCACCATGCGGCGCATGACGGCGCCGTGCCCGGCATACCAGGCGACGCGGCCGGTCTGCCTGACGGCGAAGCCGAGGCGGTTGCTCCAGAGTTGCAGGGCGGGCTCTGACATTGAATACTCCCGTCATCCTCGGGTATGGACGAACGCGCTAATTCTGGAGATTGTCGCGATGCTGGCAAGACTTCTGGACGTCCTTCGCGCTCCCCTGCGCAGGTCCCTCGAGCGACAAGAATCGGCCTATCCGCACCCCTGCAAGCACTGCAATTGCCCGGGCTTCCTCGGTCAGGGGACCATCTGCGAGCGGCAATCCTGCCTCCATTCCTGGGCGGTCCACGAATAGCTCGCGGTCAGCCACGCTCTGCCCCGAGCAGGAACTCCCGGTTCCCGGACCTACCGGCAATGGGGGAGGGGATGAGACCCACAACGCGCCAGGCTTGCTCCGCCTCAAGCCACGCGGCGATTCCTTCGGCCGCTGCCTCCGCCGCCTTCGGATCGCGCACCACGCCGCCCTTGCCGAGCGCCGCGCGACCCGCCTCGAACTGCGGCTTCACCAGAAACACGCCCCACCCGCCCGGTTCCGCCAGAAAAAGAGCGGGGGGCAGGGCGAGCCGCAGCGAGACGAAGCTGAGATCGGCGACGACGGCCCCGATCGGGCGACCGCCGAGATGCGCGCGCGTCAGATCGCGCGCGTTCAGCCCCTCGATCATGGTCACCCGCGGATCGGCCGCCAGCCTCTCGTCCATCTCGCCATGGCCGACATCGATGGCGACGACATGGGCGGCGCCACGCTCAAGCAGGACCTCGGTGAACCCGCCGGTCGAGGCGCCGAGATCAAGCGCGGTGAGCCCGGCAGCATCGAAGCCGAACGCGTCGAGGGCCGCGACGAGCTTCACGGCCGCGCGCGAGACGTAGCCCGCCGCCGGATCGTCAGTGGCGATCGTCGCGCCGGGGCCCACCATCCGCGCCGGCCGCGTCTCGGCGACGCCGTCGACGGCGACCGCGCCGCGTCTCACCATGTCGCGCGCGCGGCTGCGGCTTTGCGCGAGCCCGCGCCGCACCAGCGCCTCATCGAGGCGCATGCGGGATTTGTCGTTCATGATGAGGCTCGACGCGGCCGGGACGGGCGTCAAATGCCGAAGCAATAGGCAAGACCCGCCATGATGCTGGCGAGAAAGATGTCGGTGCCCCAATAAGCCCAGCCGACGCCGCCGAGGAAGAACAGAAATCCGGCCGCGATGATCGCTGTCTTCACGATCGGGTCGAGGGGCGGCGCTTGCATGGCCCTATCCTCGCACAAGACGCTGCAGCTTCGCCAACCCCGTTTCGCTCGATTCCGCGGTGTCGATGGTGCCGACGAAGTTGCCTTCCGCATCCTGCAGAATCATGGAAGCGGTGTGGTCCATTGTGTAATCGCCGTCCTCGAGCGGGACCTTTCGGCTATAGATCTTGTGGTCCCTCACCATGGCGTGCACGTCCTCGGGCGGTCCGGTGACGCCGATGATGCGATGGGAGAATGCCGACACGTACTCCCCGATCGCCTCGACGGTGTCGCGTTCCGGATCGACGGTAACGAACACGAAACGGAGCTTGTCGGCGTCGTCGCCGAGCTCTTCCGCCCAGCGCGCCATTCGCATGAGCCCGGTCGGGCAGACGTCCGGGCAATGGGTGAAGCCGAAGAGCGTCACTGACGGCTTGCCGCGGAAGATCGCTTCGCTCACCGCCTCGCCGCGATGGTCGACCAGGCGGAAGGAGCCGCCGAGGGGCGCGCCGGCGGCTCGCTCCGATCCGCTTCCTCCCGATCCCGCGTCGCGGAGCGATACGCCGGTGACGGACAGCACACCGAGCACGAAGAGCGCCACGGCGACCGCGATCCAAAGCGTGAGGCGTATGGCTGGCATCGGTAGCTTGTGCGCCCCTCAGTCGTGGTTATGCGTCTCCATTGGGCCGTCGGCTCCAATCGGGGCAATCGTCAACTCGACGGTCACCTCTCCGGCCGTCTCGAACGAGAGCGTCAGCGGCACGGTCTCGCCCTCCTTGAGCGGCCCTAGGAGGTCCATCAGCATCATATGGATGCCGCCAGGCTTCATCTCCACTCCGCCGGCCGCCGGAAGGCTTACGGCATCGAGCGGGCGCATCCTGGCGATTCCGTCCTGCTCGACTGTCTCATGCAGCATCACCGATCGCGCCGCGGGCGTCGCGGCGCCGACCAGGCGGTCGTCCGCCGCGCCGCGGTTCTCGATCGCGACGTAGGCGGCGCCGACGCCGACGCCTGGGGGCGTCGCGCGCGCCCAGGCGCTGACGAATGCGAGGTCGCCAACATTCAGCTCGCCGCCGCGCGCAAAAGAAATGACCGCGACAGCGGTGAAGGCGACCGCCGCGGCCGCCGGGAGAACGATCCGCATCTTCATGGGGCGCACACTTGCGCCGCCTCACCGAAAATGTGGACGGGACGGATAGACGCGGAGCCCGCGCCGAATCGTCACGTCGCCCGGTCGGCTCCCTCGGATGTCAGACGCGGGAGATGCACGGTGCGCGCCGAGCTGCGCTCCAGAACCTCGAAGACCTGCCGTACGATTGCCGGCGCATCGAGGCCGGCCTCGGCGTACATCGTCTCCGGCTTGTCCTGATCGATAAAGCGATCCGGCAGCACCATGGTGCGGACCGCGATCCCGTCGTCAAGGAGACCGTGCTGAGACAGCGTGTAGAGGACGTGGCTGCCGAACCCCCCGATCGCCGCCTCCTCGATGGTGACGAGCACTTGGTGCTCGCGCGCCAGCCGCAGCAGCAGATCGGTGTCGATGGGCTTGACGAAGCGCGCATCGGCGACGGTGGTGGAAAGGCCGCGGCTTTCGAGCTCCTCGGCCGCCATCAGCGCCTCGGCAAGCCGCCCGCCCAGCGAGAGGAGCGCTACCTTGGTGCCTTCCTTCATGACGCGCCCGCGGCCGATCTCCAGGATATCGCCGCGCTCGGGCATGTCTATTCCGACGCCCTCGCCGCGCGGATAGCGGAACGCGATCGGGCCTTCGTCGTAGGCGGCCGCCGTGCGCACCATGTGCATCAGCTCGACCTCGTCGCCCGCCGCCATGATGACGAAGTTCGGCAAGCATCCCAGATAGGCGAGATCGAAGCTGCCGGCATGGGTTGGACCATCGGCGCCCACAAGCCCGGCGCGGTCCATGGCGAAACGCACCGGAAGGTTCTGGATCGCCACGTCGTGCACGACCTGGTCGTAGGCGCGCTGCAGGAAGGTCGAGTAAATCGCCGCGAACGGCCGCATGCCTTCGGTCGCGAGGCCCGCCGCGAAGGTGACGCCGTGCTGCTCGGCGATGCCGACGTCGTAGGTGCGCTTGGGGAAGCGCTTGGCGAACAGGTCGAGGCCGGTGCCTGACGGCATCGCCGCGGTGATCGCAACGACCCGCTCGTCCTCTTCCGCCTCGCGGATGAGGCTCTGCGCAAACACCTTCGTGTAGGACGGCGCGTTGGTTTTCGACTTGGCCTGCTCGCCGGTGATCACGTTGAACTTCGACACGCCGTGATACTTGTCGGCGGAGGCCTCCGCCGGACCATAGCCGTGGCCCTTCTTCGTGCGGACATGGACGATGATCGGGCCGATATCGGCATCGCGGACGTTCTTGAGGACCGGGAGCAGGTGCTCGATCTTGTGGCCGTCGATGGGGCCGACATAGTAGAAGCCGAGCTCCTCGAAGAGCGTGCCGCCGGTCACCATGCCGCGCGCGAACTCCTCGGCGCGCAAGGCGCCGATCTCGAGCGCCTTCGGCATCCGCTTGGCGAGCTGCTTGCCGATCTCGCGCAGCGACCGGTAGGTGCGACCCGAGAACAGACGCGCCAGATAGGCCGCCATCGCGCCAACGGGAGGGGCGATCGACATATCGTTGTCGTTGAGAACGACGATGAGACGGGAATGCATGGCGCCGGCGTTGTTGAGCGCCTCGTAGGCCATCCCGGCCGACATGGCGCCGTCGCCGATGACGCAGACCACGTTGTTCTTGCCGCCCTTCAGGTCGCGCGCCACCGCCATGCCGAGGCCGGCCGAGATCGACGTGGAGGAGTGCGCCGCGCCGAAGGCGTCGTATTCGCTCTCGGCCCGCTTGGTGAAACCGGATAGCCCGCCGCCCTGCCTCAGCGACCGTATGCGGTCGCGCCGTCCGGTCAGAATCTTATGCGGATAGGCCTGATGACCGACGTCCCAGATCAGCCGGTCGCGCGGCGTGTCGAAAACGTGGTGAAGCGCGACCGTCAGCTCGACGACGCCCAAGCCGGCGCCGAGGTGGCCGCCGGTTACCGAGACAGCGTCGATCGTCTCCGCCCTGAGCTCCTCAGCAAGCTTCTTCAAGTCACGCAGATTGAGGCGTCGTACGTCGTCCGGCGATTTGACGCCGTCCAGCACAGGTGTTTCGACCGCCATGTTGACACTCTCTCCCCCGAGTTATTGGGAGTTTTTCGTTGGGTTACAGCGGGGCGACTTACAACATCTCCAACGTCGGGCGCAAAGTGCGGTTTCGCCACACCGTTGACGAAAGCCAAGTCGCGGCGCCGAGGCGGGGAGCAAAGCGGTAAGAAAATACCCAGATCAGCCGTTGAGAGCGGCCATCATGCTTTCCGGATAGCGCGCTCCCGCCGTCATACCGACCGGGAAGATGGCGGAAATTTGCTCAAGCTCATCTTTACTGAACTCGATCTCGCTCGCGGCGGCATTCTCTTCAAGGTAACGACGGCGCTTCGTTCCCGGTATCGCAGCGATATCGTCGCCTTGCGCCGCGACCCACGCAATCGCGATCTGCGCCGGCGTGCAACCCTTGGCGGCGGCGATTTCTGCGATCTGGCTCGTGATGCGAGCATTGCGCACGAGGTTTTCCTGGCTGAACCGCGGATGCCGGCCCCGCGTGTCGCCTTCGGCGAAGGAGCCGCTGTCATCGACGGTTCCGGTGAGGAAGCCTCGCCCGAGTGGGCTGTAGGCGACAAAACCGATGCCGAGGTCCCCCACCGTCGGCAGCACCTCCGCCTCCGGATCGCGCGTCCAAAGCGAATATTCCGTCTGCAGCGCGGCGATGGGGTGAACTTTGTGAGCTCGGCGGATCGTCGCCGGCGCCGCCTCCGAGAGACCGAGATAGCGAACCTTGCCGGCCTGCACCAAGTCCGCCATGGCGCCGACGGTGTCTTCGATCGACGTGCTCCGATCGACGCGGTGCTGATAGTAGAGGTCGATCGTTTCGACGCCGAGCCGCCTGAGGCTCGCCTCGCAAGCCTGTTTGACATAGTCCGGCGTGCCGCAGACATATCGCGAGCCGTCATTCCTGACGGCATTGCCGAACTTGGTGGCGAGCACCACTCTGTCGCGCCGCCCCTTGAGGGCCCGCCCCACCAGCTCTTCGTTGTGGCCGTTGCCGTAGATATCGGCGGTGTCGATGAAGGTCACGCCGATGTCGACCGCGCGGTGGATGGTGGCGACGGCCTCGCCCTCGTCGACCTCGCCATAGACGCCCGACATGCCCATGCAGCCGAGGCCGATGGCGGAAACCTTCAGCCCGTTCGTGCCAAGCGTGCGCTGCTGCATTGCCTAACCTTCCCCGTGCGCATCGGAAACGCCGTGCCTCCTCATCCGGTGTCGAACGGCTCGGTGCCGACCGCCTTGCCTTCGGCGGCGCGGATCTTCTCCACCCGCTCCTCGGCTTCCGCCAGAAGCGTTTCGCAGCGCTTCTTCAGGCCCTCGCCGCGCTCGTAGATGGTGATCGATTCCTCCAGCGGCACGTCGCCGCGTTCCAGCTTCGCCACGATCGCCTCGAGCTCCTTCAGAGCCGCCTCGAAGCTCAGCGTGTTCACGTCGGGGAGCGCGTCGTCTGCCAAGCAACAATCTCCTCAGGCCGTCATGAGCCGGCGGATGTGGGCGGCAGCCGATTCGGCCAAGCCCTTCAGATCATAGCCGCCTTCGAGCAACGCCACGAGGCGTCCTCCCGCGCGATCGTCGGCGATGTCCATGAGCTTGCCCGTCGCCCATGAGAAATCCTCCGCGTCGAGGTTGATCTCGGCCAGCGGGTCACGGCGGTGGGCGTCGAAGCCGGCGGAGATGATGATCAGGTCGGGCCCGAAGGCGTTGAGCGCCGGGAGGATGCGCCCGCGGAACGCCTCGCGGAACTCCTGCGAGCCGTCGCCGGGCGCCAGCGGCGCGTTGCAGACATTGCCGGCGCCGGTCTCCGACGGCGCGCCGGTCCCCGGAAAGAGCGGCATCTGGTGGGTCGAGGCATAGAGCACCGAGGGGTCGGACCAGAAGATTTCCTGCGTGCCGTTTCCGTGGTGCACGTCCCAGTCGACGATGGCGATCCGCTCCATGCCGTGCTTGCGCTGTGCGTGGCGCGCGGCGATCGCGGCGGTATCGAAGAGGCAGAAGCCCATGGCGCGGCGGGTCTCGGCGTGGTGGCCGGGCGGACGCACGGCGCAGAACGCGTTGGCCGCCTCGCCGCCGGCGACGGCGTCGACGGCGTGAAGCGCCGCGCCGATCGCGCGCATCGCCGCCTCCCACGAGCCCGGCGAGACCGCCGTGTCCATGTCGATGCGGGCGAAGCCCTCGGCGGGAATGGCCCGCCGGATGGCCTTCACATAGCCCTCGTCGTGGCAAAGCAGGGCGGCTTCCGTGTCTGCGAGCGGGGCCTCGACGCGCTTCAGCGCGGCGAAGTCCTCGTTGTCGAGGGCCGCGTGCAGCGCCTTCAGCCGATCCGTCCGCTCGGGATGCCCGACCGGCGTGACGTGCTCGAGGAAGGCCGCATGATGCAGGAGAAGTGTGGTCAACGAGACATCCGCCGGCTCTACGCGCATCTGGACGCGCGCGACGCGGGTCGTCAATCCCGCGGCCGGCCATTGTCGAATCGCGCCGGGCTTTTGGCGCAGCGACGAAATCCCGATGCATGCGCGCTGCCGTCAACGGATCGTAAATCACCTCGCACGCGAGCGATTGCTGTTTCGAGCTAAATTGCCCGTATTTGCGCGCGGCAAATTGAGGGGGCCGCTGGCAGGGTCGGGCGTTGGGGCCGCCTGCCGGAAAGCGTGTGCAGGCGGGAGGACGGAATGGTGGACAATTGGTATCCGAGGTTGCTGAGCGCCGCCGGCGCCGGCGAGAACGAGGGCCGAATCGGCCTGCTGCAGAGGTGGCTCGGCTGGCTCGCCCGGGATCGTTCGGGCCAGCGACCGGGTCGGCGACGGCTGCGGCAGACCATCGCCGACCTCAACAGCCGGCAGAGAGACATGGCCTTCCTCGGCGAGCTCGGACAGCTCTTCCAGGCCTGTCGGACGGTCGACGAGCTTTGCGCCGTCGCGAAGGATGGGCTCGAGAGCATCTCTCCCAACCTGTCCGGCGCGCTCTATCTCATGGGCGAGACGAGCGAGTATTTCGAGAACGTGATGACATGGGGCGGGGTCGACGCGTCGAGCGCGTTCTTTGCTCCGGGCGATTGCTGGGCGCTTCGCTGCGGACGGCCGCACAAGGTAAGCAAGGGGCACGATGCGATCGCCTGCGCCCATACGGACGCGGGCGCCGGCGACTGGCATCTCTGCATGCCCCTGATGGCGCAGGGGGAGGCGCTTGGCATTCTCTACTTCCGTGTCGAGGGGACGAGTGGCGGCCGCCGCCGCCCCAACCCTTTGACTGCCGCCGACCGGATGCAGTTCTACCTCAACGTCTCGGAGACGCTGTCTCTCGCGGTGGCCAACATGCGATTGCGCGAATCGCTGCAGCATCAGGCGATCCGCGATCCGCTGACCGGCCTGTTCAACCGGCGCTATTTTCAGGAGACGCTGCGCCGCGAGTTGCAGCGCGCCGCTCGCGGCAAGCAACCGGTCGGCGTGGTCGTGCTCGACGTCGATCATTTCAAGCGGTTCAACGACACCTTCGGCCACGACGCCGGAGACGTCGCGCTGAAAGCGGTGGGTGAGATTCTGCTCAACCGCTCACGCGGCGGCGACGTGGCCTGCCGCCATGGCGGAGAGGAGTTCGCGTTGGCGCTTCCAGGCCTTTCCGCGGAGTTCGCGGCGGCACGGGTGGAGGAGCTGCGCCGCGAGATCGAGATGCGGCAGATTCAATGCCTCGGGAGAATCGTCGATCCGGTGACGATCTCAGCCGGAATCGCGGTCTATCCCGATCACGCGATGGACATGGACTCGCTCATGCGCATGGCCGACATGGCTCTCTACGAATCGAAGCGGGCCGGCCGCAACCAGGCGACCATGGCGTGTCCGCAACCCCGCGAAACAGCGCCGCCGCCGCCGCTCAGCCTCGTGCACAGCCTGCCGCAAGCCGCCGGGGAGCAGCGCCGTCCGGCGTCCGGGCAGGAATGGAGAGCGGCGTCGCCGGCGCCGTGAGTCAACGGAACGCACTTGAGATGAGAGGGCCTCGAGCGCCGCGTAAGACAATCGTCGCGCGCGACCGCGGCCCTACTCGGGCCGACTCATCGCGGCTCGCCGCAGTCTGTCGTTGATCGCTTCGCCGAGACCGTCGTGCGGGATCGGAGCCACGGCGATGGCGGTCGCGCCGCTCTCGTCGAGGTCGTGCAAGAAGGCGAAAAAGTTCGCGGCGGCCTCCACGAGATCACTCGAGGGGCTGAGATTGCGCCCAGCGACAGCGGCATCCGCGCCAGTGATCTCGACATCGCCGAAGCGGAGCAGCGCTTCCCCCGACTCGACCGAGCGCGCATCCAAGCGAAGGGGCAGCCGTGGAGCGTAGTGGCTGACCAACATGCCGGGTGCCGATATGGGATCCGCTTGCGTCGAACGCTGCAATCGTGCGCCGAGCACCGCCTCGATCGCATCGGCGGGCAGGCCGCCAGGCCGCAGCAAGCGCGGCTTCTCGCCGGCCAGCGACACGATCGTCGATTCCAATCCGACGGCGCATGGACCCGCATCGATCACGAGCGCGACCGCGTCGCCAAGCTGCTCGACCACGTGCTCGGCGCGCGTCGGGCTGATGCGGCCCGAACGGTTGGCGCTCGGCGCGGCGAGCGCTCCGCCGAACGCGGCGATGACGGCGTGCGCGGCTCCGCGCGGCGCCCGAAGCGCAACGGTCGAAAGCCCGGCCGTCACCAGCGAATGGACAGGCGCGTTCTCGGCGAGCGGCAGGACAAGCGACAAGGGGCCTGGCCAGAACGTTTCCGCGAGCCGCTCCGCACGATCGTCGAACACGCCGTAGCGCTGCGCCATCGGAATGTCGGTCACGTGACAAATCAAGGGATTGAAGTGCGGGCGGCCCTTCGCCTCGAATATGCGCGCGACCGCCTTGCCGTTCGCCGCGTCGGCGGCGAGACCGTAGACGGTCTCGGTCGGCAGCGCGACGAGCTCGCCGGCGCGCAGCGCCTCCGCCGCCTCCGCCGCGGCCGCGCCGAGGCTGCTCTCGCTCACGATCAGGCGGCGCAAGGAGAGGCCGCGATGGCACGCTTGGACGCTCCGCGATCTCGCCGAGGATGCGCGCGCATGCGCCGAAATGTTGCGTTGGTGGAGACGGCGCGAAGAACGGCTCTGGAGCGGGTCTGCATGGTGGACGCTGTTGCGCTCCCGATCCATTGCGTCAAGGGCGTGTTGCTGAGCTATAAGGGGTCGGCGAGGAGACGCCCATGTATCGCGCGCCGGTGTCGGAGATTGCATTTGCGCTGAAGCACGTCGCCGGGCTCGGCAAGGCGCTGGAGGGGGGCGCCTTTCCTCATCTGGCGGAAGACGTGGTCGACGCGGTGCTCGCGGAGGCAGGCCGCTTCGCATCGGAAGAGATGGCGCCGCTCAGCCAGGTCGGCGACCGCGAAGGGGCGCGCCTGACGAATGGCGCGGTCGCCACGGCGCCCGGATGGAGAGAGGTGTACAGCGCCTGGTGCGCCGGCGGCTGGAATGGCATCGCCGCGCCGGAGGAAGCCGGTGGGCAGGGCCTTCCGCTCATGCTCTCCGCCGCCACGCAGGAAATCTGGAACGGCGCCTGCATGTCCTTCGCGGTCGGTCCGATGCTGACCATGGGGGCGGTGGACGCGCTCGCGCGCTACGGAGCGGAGCCGCTCAAGGCGCTCTATCTGTCGCGCTTGGTCTCTGGCGAATGGACGGCGACCATGAACCTGACGGAGCCGCACGCCGGCTCCGACGTCGGGGCTCTCAGAACGCGGGCGGAGCCGCGCGACGACGACACCTACCGGCTCTTCGGGCAGAAGATCTTCATCACCTATGGCGAGCACGACCTCACCGACAACATCGTGCACTTCGTCCTGGCGCGGCTCCCCGACGCGCCGCCGGGGACCAAAGGCATCTCGCTTTTCCTCGTTCCGAAATTCCTGGTCGGCGAAGACGGCGCGCTCGGCGCGCGCAACGACGTGTTCTGCGCCGGGCTGGAGCACAAGCTCGGCATCCATGCGTCGCCCACCTGCACCATGGTCTATGGCGATGGCCGTTTCGGCGACGAGCCGGGAGCCATCGCCTGGCTGGTCGGCGAGAAGAACCGCGGGCTCGCCGCGATGTTCACGATGATGAACAATGCGCGGCTCATGGTGGGGGTCCAGGGGGTGGGGCAGGCGGAGCGCGCGCTGCAGCAGGCGCTGCGCTACGCGCTGGAGCGCCGCCAGGGCCGCGCCCCGGGCGCTCCCGGCGGGGAGATGAGCCCGATCGCCGAACATCCTGATATCAAACGCATTCTGATGCAGATGCGGGCGCTGACCGGGGCCGCCCGCGGCATCTGCTACGCCTGCGCTTTCGCCGCTGACATGGCGGCGCGCGTGGGGGAGGAGGAACACCCTCAGGCGGACATGGACTGGCAGGCCCGCGTGGAGCTTCTCACCCCCGTCGCCAAGGCCTTCTCCACCGACGCGGCGTTCGAGGCCGCCTCGCTCGGCCTGCAGGTGCACGGCGGCATGGGCTATATCGAGGAGACCGGCGCGGCGCAGACTTTGCGCGATTCGCGCATCTCCTCGATCTACGAGGGCACGAACGGCATTCAGGCGATCGACCTCGTCACCCGAAAGCTGCCGCGCGCCGAAGGTGCGACCGTGCGTGACTACATCAAGGAGCTGCGAGAGATCGCCGAGCGCGCGCGCGCCATGAACCGGCCCGACTTCGGCCAGATGGGGAGCAAGGTCGCATCCGCGCTCGACCAGCTTGAAGCGGCGAGCGAGCATCTTCTGTCGCTGCTCGAGGGCGGCAGGACCGAAGCGGCGCTCGCCGGGGCGACGCCCTATTTGAGGCTCTTCGGCCTGGCGTCGGGCGGCGCCTATCTCGCCAAGGGGGCGCTTGCCTCCGCCGCGGATTCCAGCGCGCGGGCGTCGCTGCGCATCGCGACCGCGCGCTTCGCCGCCGAGCAGCTTCTGCCGGAGACGGCGGCGCTCCGCACGCAGATCGTCGAAGGCGCGGACGCCGTGCTCGCCGTCGACCCGGCGCAGATGCTCGAATGACGATGGCCGACGGCATAGCAATCAGCCGCGAAGGAGCGGTGCAGATTATCCGCCTCGATCGGGTCGAGAAGAAGAACGCCATTACCGCGGCCATGTATGCGGCCATGACGGAGGCCCTGGAAGCGGCGGACACGGACGACGCGATCACCGTCTCCGTGTTCCTCGGCGCTCCGGAGATCTTCTGCGCCGGCAACGACATCAACGACTTCATCGCCGCTGCGTCGCAGGGGCGCGAGATCGGCGGCGGCGTGCCCTTCCTGAAGGCGCTGGCCACTTCGCGCCACGTGCTGATGGCGGGCGTCGACGGGCTGGCGGTTGGCATCGGCACCACGCTGCTGTTGCATTGCGATCACGTGCTGGCGACGCCGCGCGCCGTTTTCCGCACGCCGTTCGTCGCGCTCGGCCTCGTGCCGGAAGCGGCGTCGAGCCTCATCGCGCCCCGCCTCATGGGTCATCGTCGCGCCTTCGAGCTGCTCGTCATGGGACGCGACTTGGATGCCGAGGCAGCCCAGGCCGCCGGCATCGTCAACGGGGTGGTCGCGCCCGACGCGCTGGAGCACGCCGTGCTCACGGCCGCGCGCGAGCTGGCGGGGCGGCCGCGCGAGGCGATGCTGGCGTCGCG
>CAZARE010000120.1:0-4543 GCA_964487455.1 uncultured Propylenella sp. | reverse complement strand
GACGCGGGCCGGCAGGCTGTCGCGCTTCTCGCGCGCGGCGTCCGTCACGCCGATCGCGGCGTTGCGGAACATGCGAGCCTGCCCGTCGCGCTCGGCGCCCGCCGCGCTGTGGTCGGACGGAATCTCGTGCCAGCGCACGTCGAGCGCCGGCAGCTCGTAGCCCTCGTCGGAAAAGCCGAGGTCGCTGGGCTTCTGGAGGAAGATCGCCCAGCTCGCGACCCAGAGCCAGAATTCGCGCTCCTTGTGCGGGTGCAGCGTGAGCTTGTCGGCGTTGACCGAGTCTCGCTTGAAGAAGCGCGTCTTCGCCTGGCCGACGTCCATGACGCCGAGGAAGGCGGCGTAGGCGAGCAGCTCGATATACTCGTTCGGGCTCGGCGTGGCGGTCGCGACGAAGCGGTAGCGGACGGGCTCGAACAGCCGCATGAACTCGCGGAAGGTCTTGCTGCCGCCGAAGCCGCGCAGCACGGCCGCCTCGTCGAGCGAGGCGACGGTGAACAGGCCCGGGTCGAGCTTGCCGTCGCGGACCGTCTCGTAATTCGTCAGGTGGATGGCGCCGGGCTCGATCTCGTCCGGGCGGCGGATGAAACGCAGGTTGACCGCGTGCTCGCCCTGGAAGCGCGCCGCCTCTTCGATGAAGAACTCCTGTCGGACGCCGAGCGGCAGCACGATCAGCCCGGGCCCGCCGGTGCGCGCGACGATGAGGCGGAGGATTTCGAGCTGCATCGCGGTCTTGTGCAGGCCGAACGAGGCGAAGATCGCGCGCCGGCCGCCGCGGACCGCCCATGGCACGATCGCGCGACAATGCGGCTTCAGCAGCGGGTTGACGTCGGCCGGGTCGACATCGAAGCCGCTCGGCTCGGCGAGCCTGATCTTGCTTTCGAGGAATGCGCGATAGCCGTCGCTCATGCCTTCGCCCTCAACAGCGGCGGCATGCCGAGCGAGCCCTGCGGGGCGTACTGGCTGGCCTTGTAGGCGAGCAGCGCGAGCGCATCGGCGGCGTTGTCGTCGACCGGCTCCCAGCCGCGCATCCGGCAGGCCTCGATCACCGCGGCCTTGGCGTCGCCGCGCCAGCCCTTCGCGCAGAACGAGGCGCGGACGCTCGACAGGTGGCCGGGCACGCACGGGACGCCGGCCATCTCGCACCAGAGCGCGGTGGTCGACACCAGCCCGCGCAGGATGGCGGTCGTCGCCTCGGTGGTGTGTCCGGAGGCGTTGATCGGCGCCTCGTAGACGACGCGCGCCAGCCGGTGCACGGCCCGCATGTCGTTGAGCCAGCGCCAATACTTGAACAGCACGCGGCCGAGCGGCTCCGCCCCGTCGCTGAAGCGCTTCGACCCGTGGATCGGCGCTGCGTCGGGATGCGCCGCGAGCGCGAAGCCAGTTTTTGAGGCGAGGTCGAGGGCCAGCAACGGGAAGCGGTCGCTCATGGCTCAGGCGTCCGCCTGCGCCGGATGCAGCTGCCGGATGTTCTTGCCGACGAGCTCGCTCTGCCCCTCATGCCAGCCGGCCTGCCAGTGCTGCGCGGTCGGATGGTCTTCCGGCACCGGGCATTCGGCGAGGTTGCCGCCGACGAGGCCGACGGCGCGGCCCGCGGCGTGCATCTTCTTCGGATCGCCCGTGATGTCGGCTGCGAGCGGATTGTCGAGCGTGGGCTTCGTGCGCTCCTGCGCCGAGATCCAGTCGAGCTGCGCGCCGACGCCGAGCGCGGAGAACGTCTCGCGGAGCGTGTCGAAGAACGTATCGCGAGCGTCGCCCTCCAGGCCGTAGAGGCGCATCGCGGCGTTGAAGTCGCCGATCTTCAGGCCGAGTTCGCCCTTGATCTTGATCTGCTTGATTTCGCGGATCTGTTCGGAGATCGACTTGCGCTCAGCCTCGAGGCTGGCGAGTTCGCGGATCGCGTCGCGGATGGTGTCGGCGCGCGCGGCGCTGTTGCTGATCTGCGCCGGGGCGTCGTCGTCGAGGCGTTCGGCGAGCTTCTTTTTGCTGGGTCGTGCCAAGTCATGTCCTCATCAGGTGGGGAAAAAGCCGGGGCCGAAGCCCCGGCCAGTCGCAGGGAGGCTTACGCCCGGCCTACTCCCCCGGCCGGCGGGGATCGGGTTCGACGATGTGCCAATCGTTGGCGAGGATGTCGGACTGCGAGGCCGTCCAGACGCCGATGCTGCCGTCGGCGGCCTTCATGTCGAGGTGCGGGCGGTAGTCGATGCCCGTGCCCACCGGATAGAGGGTGGAGAGCGGCGGCCGGTTGACCTTGAAGTGCGAACCGGCGACGAGGAAGACGAACATCCCCTTGCCGTTCCAGCCTTCGCGCGCGACGCAGTCGCCAGACGTCAGTGCTTCAAGCGCTTGTCCGAATTTCACCGGGTGCTCCTTGGTTGGTGAGAGGGGCGCGGCTCGGCGCGCTGCCAGGGCGGAGACGCCGAGCCGCTATCGCTCCGGCGGGGGGCATAAGCGCCGGGGCGAATTTCATTTCATGCCGCCTTCCGCGCGTGGAAGGCCTCGTAAAGGCCGAGCGAAGCGATGAGTTTGCGGACCTTCTGCCGCATCGTCATGCGTTCGCGGCGGTCGTAGCCGTCGACGCTGGCGTGCGTGGAATAGGCGACCAGAGCGGCGGCGTCGGCGGTGATCTTCCGCTCGCAGCCGTGCCCTTGTTCAGGGCTTAGCGGCGTCGCGACATGGCCGCACTGCGCCGCGAAGAACGCCATCGCTTCGGGGCGTTCGCGGCAGAGGTGCATCGCCGCGACGAGCGCCCCGTTGTCGAGGCCGCTCATGTAGCGATAGAGCGGTTGGACGTCCTTTGCGCCGGCGAGCGCGCGCAATTCGGCGACGCTTACCGGCTTATCACGCCCGACATGCAACGCGAACAAATCGCGCGCGGCGTCTGGAATTGAGCGCCCGGTATTCATTTTTCGCCCCCGTTGCGCTGTGACAGATTTGTGGCATGGAACACCCGCAACAGCTCCGCGCGCCGCTGCTCGTAGCGCCGGCGGCTCTCAGCTTCGAGGCGACAGTCTTCGATGAGGCGGACCACTTCGCTGCGAATGGGCTGCGGGTGCGGCGGCCCGTCTGGCAGGCGATCGGGCTCGGCGATGAA
Organism: uncultured Propylenella sp.; assembly: GCA_964487455.1. GTDB lineage: Bacteria > Pseudomonadota > Alphaproteobacteria > Rhizobiales > Afifellaceae > DASWJZ01. The sequence goes on along the minus strand of CAZARE010000120.1, from coordinate 1,452 downwards.
GTGCTCCAGCGGCGCGCGCCCGTACTCCTCGATCGCGCGGATCTCTTCCGCGCTGAGCATGCGGCTCCACACGACGGGCCCGTGCACCAGGCCGGTATCGGCGGGCGGGATCGGCGGCGTGGGCTGCTGCTGCGTCGCGACGGGCCACGGCTCGGGCGCGGCCAGGTCGAGGCTGAAGTTCTCCCACTCGATGCGGTAGCAGGCGCCGTCGCACTTCGGGCAGATGACGCGGAACGAGCGCGTGAAGCCGCGAAGCTGGCGGTCGACCTTGCCCTGCCCGTGGCAGGTGCGGCAGACAGGCATGATCACCCCCTGAGCCAGAGTTCGGCGGAGACGCCGGCGAGGCCGACGAGCGCGATCCAGCCGACGAGCAGCCACGTCGCCGTCTTGCGGCGGAGCACTGGCAGGTTGCGGATTGGGCGGGCGCGCATGGCGTCAGTACCCCTCCGCTTCGGGATCTTCGAAGCCGGTCGCCCACGAGACGACGGCGGCGACGCCCCACGCGATGAGCGCGAGGCCGGCGACGAGGCACGCAAACCAGATCATCGGTCGGTCCTCCCTTCAGGCTGCGGCGGCTTCGGCGGCCTGCGCGGCGACGATCTGTCGGATGCGCAGGCGGCTGAGTTGGTGGCGGCGCGCGATGTCCGAGATCGATTGGCGCGCCTCGTAGGCGGCGACAATCTCCACGTCGCGGGCGGCGTTGTCGGCGCGGCGACGACGCTTGACCGCAGGGCCGGGCCGCGCGCGCTCGTCCCATTGCAGCGCTTCGCGCAAGGCCGCGCGGCTGCGCGAGAGGCGGTTCTTGATCGTGCCTTCCGGCACGCCGCCCATGCGGTCGGCGATTTCCTTGATCGTCCCGCCGGCGGCGTCCATCGCCATCTCGGCGACAAAGAAGGTCCGGCAGCGCGAGGCCGCGTCGAGCACTTGCCGCAACAGCACCGCGGCCTCCTGCCCGCCGTCGACCGCCTCGTAAGCGGTGGCCGCGACCTGATCGAGGTGCGCGCCGCGCCGGGCGCGGTTGCGCCAATTGTCGATATGCAGGTTCCGCATGATGCCGAAGCACCAGCGCTGCAGGCTCGTGCCGGTGGCGAACTGCTCCGGGGAGCTGAGCGCGCGAACGCAGGTGTCTTGGACGAGGTCGGCGGCGTCGACCGCGTTTCGGGTGAGCGTCAGGGCGTAGCGCAGCAGGTCGCGCTGGAGGCCCGGCAGGCCGTCGCGGACTTCGCACATGGGCTATGCCTCCGCCTTCTCGGTGAGCCCGAAGAGCGCGCGCTCGACGCCGCTGCGCGAGCGGCTGCGCTGGTAGCCGACGCAGGCGACGAGGCCGGCCTCGACCAGCCGATGCAGCGCGGCGTGCGAGTGGACTTCGTCGTACGTCAGGCGGCCGCGGCGCAGCTGGTCGAGCACGCGGCGCTCTTCGGCGAGCTGCCGCTGGCGCGTGGCGAAGTCGAC
>CAZARE010000119.1:0-12908 GCA_964487455.1 uncultured Propylenella sp. | reverse complement strand
CTGGCGCTCGGCCCCGCCGACAGTATCGTCCTCGCCGTGCCACCCAGCGTCGCCCGCGCGCTTATCCCGGGGCTGAGCGCGCCGGAGACGTTCCATGCCATCGTGAACGGCCATTTTCGCGTGGTGCCGCCGCCCGGTCAGCCGCTCATCCTGGGTGTCGTCAACGGGATGACGGAATGGCTGTTCGCCTATCCCGACCGGCTCTCCGTTACCGTCAGCGCGGCCGACCGGCTGCTGGAAGAGCCTCGCGAGCGGCTGGCCGAGACGATATGGCGCGAAGTCTCGGCGCTGACCGGGCTTGCGCCGACCTTGCCGCGCTGGCAGATCGTCCGGGAACGCCGGGCGACCTTTTCGGCCACTCCTCAGGAAGCAGAGAAGCGGCCGGCCGCCCGGACCAGCTGCCGCAATCTGGTGCTCGCCGGGGACTGGACGCGAACCGGCCTGCCGGCCACCATCGAAGGTTCGATCCGTTCCGGCCTGACCGCGGCCGCGCTGCTTTCGAGCGCGCCGAATCGGGCTGAGGACTCTCGGAGGGCTGCATGAAGGGCAATGTCTTGCTACGCGACGACGAAGCGCCGCCGAGGTCGGAGCAAGGCCCGCAGCTCGACGAGATCAACCGCCTGGTCGCTAGTGCCGCGCGCGCGCTGATTGGCGAGCGCAAGAGCGACGGCCACTGGTGCTTCGAGCTGGAGGCCGACGCGACGATTCCGGCCGAATACGTCCTCTTCCGTCATTTTCGCGGTGAGCCCGACGACCGCGAGCTGGAAGCCAAGATCGCGGTCTACCTTCGCCGCATCCAAGGGGCGCATGGTGGCTGGCCGCTCTTCCACGCGGGCGAGTTCAACATGAGCGCCAGCGTGAAGGCCTATTTCGCATTGAAGATGATCGGGGACTCGGTCGACGAGCCGCATATGGCGCGGGCGCGCGAAGCCATCCTGACGCATGGCGGCGCTGAACAGAGCAACGTCTTCACACGCGCGCTCCTGGCTCTCTACGGAGAGGTCCCGTGGCGCGCTGTGCCGACCATGCCGGTGGAGATCATGCTGCTGCCGCGCTGGTTTCCTTTCCATATCGACAAGGTCTCCTATTGGGCGCGTACCGTCATGGTGCCGCTCTTCGTGCTTCAGGCGCTGAAGCCGAAGGCGGCGAACCTACGCGGCACCCGGATCCAGGAGCTCTTCCGGACGCCGCCCGAGGAGGTGCGCCGCTGGCCCAAGGGCCCGCATCAGAAGGCGCCCTGGTCACAGATTTTCGGCGGCATCGACGTCGTCCTGAAGATCGTCGAGCCCTTCTTCCCGAAGGGGACGCGCCGCCGCGCCATCGCCAAGGCGAGAGCGTTCGTCGACGAGCGCCTGAACGGCCGCGACGGCCTCGGCGCCATCTTCCCCGCCATGATCAATTCCGTCCTCATGTACGACGTGCTCGGCATTCCCCCGCATGATCCGCGTGTCGTCGCCGCGCGCGACTCGATCGACGGCTTGCTGGTCGTGAAAGAGGACGAGGCCTATTGCCAGCCCTGCCTCTCGCCGATCTGGGATACGGCGCTGGCCTGCCACGCCCTGCTGGAAGTCGGGTCGGAGGAGGCCGAGAGCGCCGCCCGCGCCGGTCTCGACTGGCTGAAGCCGAGGCAGGTGCTCGATCTCGTCGGCGACTGGGCGGTCCAGCGCCCCGACGTGCGGCCGGGCGGCTGGGCCTTCCAATACGCCAACCCGCACTACCCCGACCTTGATGACACCGCCGTCATCGTCATGGCGATGCATCGCGCGCGGGTCGGCAAGGAGGGCTCCGGGTTCGACGAAGCCATCGAGCGCGGCCGCGAATGGGTGGCGGGGCTGCAAAGCAAGGATGGCGGATGGGCGGCGTTCGATGCCGACAACACCGCGCACTATCTCAACAGCATTCCCTTCGCCGACCACGGCGCGCTGCTCGATCCGCCGACCGCCGACTTGACGGCGCGCTGCGTCTCGATGCTGGCGCAGATCGACGAGGAAGCGCCCACCAGCCCTGCCCTGGCGCGCGGAGTGGCATGGCTCATGCAGGACCAGCGGGAGGACGGCAGCTGGTACGGTCGCTGGGGAATGAACTACATCTACGGCACTTGGTCGGTCCTTTCGGCGCTCAACGCCGCCGGCGTCGAACGCGAATCGCCGACGGTGAGGAAGGCCGTGGCGTGGCTGCAGGGCATACAGAATTCCGACGGCGGCTGGGGCGAGGACGGGTCGAGCTACAAGCTCGACTATCAGGGCTACGAGCCGGCCCCCAGCACGCCCTCGCAGACCGCCTGGGCGCTGCTGGCGTTGATGGCCGCGGGCGAGATCGAAAGTGGAGCCGTGCGGCGGGGAATCAGCTATCTTGCCAAGCACCAGGGGGAGGACGGCTTTTGGCCGGAAGAGCGCTTCACCGCGGTCGGTTTCCCGCGCGTGTTCTACCTTCGCTACCACGGCTACGCGAAGTTCTTCCCGCTATGGGCGCTGGCGCGCTACCGCGCTCTGCGGCGCGGCAACAGCCGCTTGGTCGGCCACGGCATCTAGGGGCGCGGCGATGAACGTGCACGTCCCCGCGGAGCGGCTGCCGGTTCTGGTGGTCAGCGGATTGGCGCGCGAGACGAAGCTCGCCGCGGGACCCGGACTGGCCGCCATCACCTCGGGCGGCAACACGCACCGGCTGCGCGAGCTGCTGGCGGAGCGGGCCGTCCCTGGCTGCTCCGCCGTTCTCAGCTTCGGCATAGCGGGAGGGCTCGATCCCGATCTCGCCGCCGGCGACGTCGTGGTGGCCACGGGCGTCGTTGCCGGCGGCATGCGCTGGCCGGCACACCGGACGCTGGCGGAGGTGCTCGCGGGCTCGCTGTCGGCGGGCGGCGTTGGGGTGACGCTCGCCGACATTGCCGGCGTCGACGCGCCGCTGCTCGACACCGCGGCGAAAGCATCGGCGCGGCGCGAGACAGGCGCCGCGGTCGCCGACATGGAGTCGCACGTCGCGGCCGAGTTCGCCGCGCGTCACGGCCTCATGTTCGCGGGCTTGCGCATCGTCTGCGACCCTGCCGCGCGCAGCATGCCGGCCATGGTCGCCAAGGCGCTCCGGCCGGACGGCGGCGTCGATCGCTATGCGGTTCTGACCGATCTCTTGCGCAAGCCGCGGCAGATCGCGAGCCTCACCCGCCTGGCCGGCGAGGCGCGCGCGAGCTTCCGTGTCCTAGGCCGCTGTCGAGATCTTCTTGGGATCGGGCGTGGTCTGCCGGATCTCGTCGAGCTTCTCGGCGACGTTGCGTGAGAACACGTACTCGGCCGGCCGCTGGTTCTTGAGCGATATCTCCGGCGCCATCGGACCTTCCGTCCTGACGCCGCGCAGCGCCACCATCGCCGCCTTCCAGGGCCGCCTCACCGTGTCGGCGACGGCGCTCGCCTCGTAGCCGCAATGCACCATGCAGTCGGCGCATTTTTCGTAGTTGCCGGTGCCGTACTTCTCCCACTCGGTGTCTTCCATCAGCTCCTTGAAGGTGCGCGTGTAGCCTTCGCCGAGCAAGTAGCAGGGGCGCTGCCAGCCGAACACGGTGCGCGTCGGGTTGCCCCACGGCGTGCAGTGGTACTGCTGGTTGCCGGCCAGGAAGTCGAGGAACATGCCCGACTGATTGATCGGCCACTTCTTCCCGCCCTTGCCGCGCCGGAAGACGCCGCGGAACAGCTCCTTCGTCGTCTGCCTGTTGAGAAAGTGCTGCTGGTCGGGGGCGCGCTCGTAGGCATAGCCCGGTGACATGGTGATGCCGTCGACGCCGAGTTCCGTCACGGTGTCGAAGAAATCGGCGACGCGCTCTGATTCGGAATTGTTGAAGAACGTGCCGTTGATGGTGACGCGAAAGCCCTTCTGCTTGGCCAGCTTCAGCGCCGCCACCGCCTTCTCGTAAACGCCTTCGCGGCAGACGGAGCGATCGTGCATCTCCCTATCGCCGTCGAGATGGATCGACCAGGTGAAGTAGGGGCTGGGCTTATACTCCTTGATCTTCTTCTCAAGCAGCAGCGCGTTCGTGCAGACGATGACGAAGCGACCCTGCGCGATGAGCCCCTCGACGATCTTGGGCAGCTCCTTGTGGATCAGCGGCTCGCCTCCGGCGATCGACACGACCGGTGCCCCGCACTCCTCGGCGGCGTGGAGCGCGTCTTCCACCGAGATGCGCTTGTTCAGGATCTCTTCCGGATAGTCGATCTTGCCGCAGCCGGCGCACGCCAGGTTGCAGCGGAACAGCGGCTCGAGCATCAACACTAGCGGATAGCGCTTCCGTCCGCTGAGATGCTGGCGCAGGATGTAGCTACCGATCTTCGCGGCCTGCCTGAATGGAATACCCACTCGCGCCTTCCCTTTCTCGCACTCTTTGCGACGCCGCACGCGTTACGAGCTTGTGGTCCGACAGCTCCACAGGGAGCCGGAACCGGACGCTTTCCTCGATGCCGTCGAGGGTGGAGACCTCCACCGGCACGATGCGGCGCAGCGCGTCGATTACGTCTTCAACCAGGACCTCCGGGGCCGAAGCGCCTGCGGTAAGCCCTACTACCGTTACACCTTCGAGCCAGGCAGGGTCCACTTGGCTGCCGTCTGCGACAAGATAGCCCGGCACGCCGGACTCTTCGGCGATCTCGCGCAGGCGGTTCGAGTTTGAGCTGTTCTGCGCGCCCACCACCAGGATGAGATCGGCGACGCGCGCCAGGTCGCGCACCGCGCTCTGCCGGTTCTGCGTGGCATAGCAGATGTCGCGCGTTTCCGGGCCCACGACGTCAGTGAAGCGCCGCTTCAGCGCCTCGATCAGCGCGCTGGTATCGTCGACGCTGAGCGTCGTCTGCGTGACGTAGGCAATGGGCGTATCCACGTCGAGCGGAAGCGCCTCGATCTCGGCCTCGTTCTGCACCAGATAGGTCGGGCCCTCGATCTGGCCGAGCGTTCCTTCGACCTCCGGGTGCCCGGCATGCCCAATGAGGATCAGGGTGCGCCCGCGCGCGATGTAGTGCCGCCCTTGGTTATGCACCTTGGAGACGAGCGGGCAGGTCGCGTCGAGTGTCGGCAGCCCGCGCGACTTCGCCTCGTCGACGACCGCACGCGGGACCCCATGGGCGCTGAAAATGGTGATCGCGCCGTCGGGCACCTCGCTCAGCTCCTCAACGAAATGCGCGCCCTTGGCGATGAGGTTGTCCACGACGTGGCGATTGTGCACGATCTCGTGGCGCACGTAGATGGGCGGGCCGTACTTCTCCAGCGCTTGCTCGACGATGTCGATGGCGCGGACTACCCCGGCGCAAAAGCCGCGCGGCTGCGCCAATATGACCTGCAAACGCTTGCCTCTTGCGCCCTTCAACGCCCGTCGCCTCTACTGAATACGAGTTTCAAGTTTTCCCGATTTCTATGCCACGCGACCGCTTCAAGGTCGAGTCCAGCAACCCGGCCAATGCTCAAGAAGTTCCAAGGGGTTGCCGTAATATTACACCGGTCGCTCTGGCCTGCCGCCGCGGGCCGGAGGGCCGGACCGGGGACGGGGTTAGCCGCTGCCCAGGCGCTTCATGCGGATGATGATGAAATTCTCGCCCTGATTGATGGTAAGCACTGCGTCCTCGAATTCCGGGACCAGCACCTCCGCCGCTTCGCCGCTCAGCGCAAAGGGCTCGCGTGGTATGCCGAGGAAGCGGTCGAATTCGTTGTTGTTGTTCACGTCGTGGTATCCGACCACCGCGTAGTTCCCGGGCGGAACGTCCTCGAACATCGCTTCCACGAACCCGGCCGAGGCGGGCACCGCTACATGGTAGGGGCATCCTTGCGGAGTGAGGGAGGTATCGCAGATGGCCACGTTGACTGTGCCGCTGCTCGATTCCACGTTCTCCACGATCACATGAACGGTGGTGGGCTGCCCCGCGGACGGAATTTCCGCTTCGGCCGCGTCGTCCATCTCCACTGCCGCCGCCTGCGGCGCGTCGTCGGCTTCAGTGGCGGCAGCTTCCGGCGCTGTGTCCGCTTGCGCCGCGGCCTGCCTCAGCGGCTCGTCAACTTGCGCCACGGTTGCGGAGAGCGGCTCGGCTTGCCTTGGCGCTTCGCCGAACGTCGTCATGTCATCGACGACGGCCGCATCCGCGGTAGAGTCTGGTTCCTCGAACGGCTCGAGCATCGAGCCCGCGAGTGAGTCGGGAGCAAAAAGCAGCTGCGGCAGCGTCTTCGGCATGGGTAGAAACTCGGCGCGAGACTCTTCCGACTGCGCCTGCGCCGTCGCGACCATCGCACTTCCTGCCAAAAGCAGCGCTGAAAGCCTCATCGCGGTCGTTCGATCCTCCAAGGGGCGGGTACTTCCGCCAATTCATCAAGCCTATTTGTCAAAAAGCTGACAAAACCTGAGCTATTTGCGGCCCGCCGCATTTCGCTTGAACCCCTCCACGACCTCAGTCAAGGTCCCGTCGACCGGGCGCGGGGCGTACCCGAGCTCCTCCTTCGCCTTGGTGCAATCAAACGGGGCGGAGCGCAGCGCGAGGAGCACGCCCTCCCGCGTAGCGACTGGCGTCGAATGCGTGAGGCGGTCAGCGACCCACACGGCGACTGTTCCGGCCGTCAGCGCGATCGACGCAGGCAGAGCGCGGCGCGGCATGCGACGCCCGGACTTTCGCTCCAGAATCGACAAGAGCTCGCGCAACGACAGGTTCTGGCCGCCCAGGATGTAGCGCTCGCTGGAACGTCCAAGCCGGCATGCGCGAACCATGCCATCCGCCACGTCGCGCACGTCGACCAGATTGAGGATGCAGTCGAGAAAGAATGGCGAGCCGCCTGACAGAAGCAGCGAGAGCATCGCCGCTGGCGGCGTCATGTTGCGGTCGCCCGGGCCGATCGGAACGGTTGGGTTGACGACAACCACGTCCAGTCCGGAATTGGCGGCCGCCACTGCCGCGTGCTCGGCGAGAAGCTTGGAGCGCGTATAGGGGCCGGGCATGTCCTCCAGCGCAGGGTTCGCGGATTCATCGAGCTCGGCATCTCGGTTGCGCTGCTTCGGCAGTAGAATCGCTTCCGTCGAGCAATGCACGACCCTGCGTATCCCGGCTCGCGCTGCCGCGTGCATGACGATTTCTGTTCCGCGATGGTTGACCCGGTCGTAGTCCTCCTTGTCGAGCCGCCAGAGATGCGCGATGCCCGCGAGGTGGTAGACGCGGTCGACGCCCTCAAGCGCTTGCTCGACTGCCAACCGGTCCGCAACAGAGCCCCGCATGAAGCTGATTTCGGCGGGAGCCTCATCGGGTTCCTCAAGGTCGAGCACTCGCACGCTCTCTCCGGCGGCGAGCAGTCTGTCGACGAGGTGTCCACCGATGAAGCCGCTGCCGCCCGTAACGAGCGCAAGGCCGGTCAACTGCTTGGCGCCCGGCGTCCAACCCCGATCGCGATCATGAAGGACGGCAGCACGATCAAGGAGACGACAAGCACGAAGAATATCGCCAGGCCGAGAAGGACGCCCATGCTGAACAGCCCGCGGTGGTCGGCCACGGCAAGCGTAGCGAACGCAGCGACCGTGTTCAGCTGCGTGATCAGCACGGCGAGCGGCGTTGAGGTCGAAAGCAGGTTCGCTCCGCCGGCGCCTGCCTCGTGCGCCACCTCGCGTGCCCGGTTGACCATGTGAATGCTCGACGCGACGCCGAGGCCGATTAGGAGAGGAATGACGATAACATTGGCGAAATTGAAGGGCAGATCGAGGGCCGCCGAACCGGCAACGACCCACAGCGCCCCGACCGCCAGCGGCGCGAGCACGAGCAGCACGTCCGATAAGCGGCGGCGCAGGACAGTGACCACAAGGCCGATCGCGATCACGGTGTAGGCGATCGCCTCCACGAAGGAGAGAAGAATGGCCCTACCCGCGCCCGTCACGCCGGCGGGGGCGCCTACCGGATCCGGCGAAATCGTCTGCACTTGCTGCGTAAACGTCCGCATGGCCTCCGCCGTGGGCAGGTCGCCGGTCGGCAGGACGCGCAGCCGGGTTTGTCCGTCACCGGAGACCCAGTCGCTTCGGAACGACTCCGGAATATCGTCGATCGTAACCGGCTCGGACACGGAGAATTTCTCTCCAAGGTCCGCGACGAGCGGAGGGACCTGGTCCGTCAATGCACTACCGAGCGTGCGCAGCTCGACGGGATCGGTGCCGCGTTCATCGCCGAAGCTCCGCAATGCCTCAGCGAGCCGGCCGCCGGCCGCCCGGATCGAATCGTCGACCGGGACGTCGTCAGGCACGGCCGCGATCGCTTCGGCGCTCGAAAGCATCGCCGCGAAGGCGCCCTCTAGCTCGGCGTCGCTGGGCGGCGGGGCCGTCTGGTCGGAAAAGAAGCTTTCGCCCAGCCGCTGTCTCGCGCCTTCCAGCGCCGCCAGCTTCGCGTCCTGGTTCTCCGGTATGAAGCTTCCGATCCATCTGACCCCCGCCACCCCGTCGAGTGCCGCAAGCTGCGGCGCCAGCTCGCGCGCCGTCTCCACGTCGGGCGCAAGCACGTTCAACGCATAAGGAGACGTCTCCGGATCGCGCGCCAGGTCGCGGTAGGTCTCGACCGACTCCGTATTCGGGTTTTGCAGGTTGAGCGGGTTGGTGTCGATCTCGGCGCGCATCGCAACAAACACGGCGGCAATGCTTATCAAAGCCGCGAGCGCCAGGATCGCCCGGTAGTGGCGTTCGATGATTGGAGCAAGGCCGATATTGCGCACGGCCTTCTCTGACGGTTGTGGCCGCATCACCGACATCAGCGCCGGCAAAAGCGTGAACGTGATCACGAGCGCGACGAGCATGCCGAGGGCGGAGATGATGCCGAACTCCGCAAGGCCGACGTAAGGGGTGGGGACGAAGGAGAGGAAGGCCAGCGCGGCGCACAGGGCGCTCAGGCTGATCCCGGGCCATTCGCTCGCGATCGCACGCTTGAGGGCGTCGTCGAACGAGGCGCCCTCTCGTGCCGCTTCGAGATGTCGCAATCCGAGATGCGTGCCGAAGTCTATGCCGAGGCCGAAGAAAAGGACGACGAACGCGATCGAGATCAGATTGAGCTGGCCGACGGACACCGCCGCCAGCCCGGCCGTCCACACCGCCCCGATGATGAGCGAGATGAGGAGCGCGGCGATCATGCGCCCGGAGCGGATACCGATCGTGAGGATGGTGGAGACTAGGATCAGCGACAGCACGCTCGCGTAGAGCGCTCCGGAGAGGGCGTCGTTCAGCTCTTGCTGTCTGAGCACCGGCTCGCCGGTCAGGCGGATCGTAGCGTTGGGATGGTCGTCGCGGAGTTCGGCGAAAGCCTCCTGCAGCGCGGAGATCGCGGTGCTGGCGCGGTTGATGGAGGTGTTGTCAAGGACCGGCTTGACCTCCAGGATCTGACGCTCTCCGCCGGGAAAGCCGCCGATCCCGAAAAGCTCGGTCCACGGCATCTCCGTCGGCCGGCCCTCCGCCCGCGCCTCCGTGGTCGCGCCGAGCATGTCGAGCATGCGCGCCATCTCGGGCGGCGCCGCGCCCTGGGTCGCGCCCTGCTCGGCCATGCCGAGCAGGCCGGCAACGCCGCGCAAGCTGGGGTCGCTCGCCAGGCGGGTGAGAAGATGACGCGCCGGCCGCAGCTGCTCGGCGACCGCGGAAATGCGCTCCGGCTCCAGGAACATGAGGCCGTAGCGGTCGAAGTACGGCGACGAGCCGGCGAGCTCGACCCATTCGAATTCGCCGGGGCGGTTCCGTAGGAGCGCAACGAGGCTCGCACCCGCCGCCTCGGCCTCCTCCGCGGTCGGTGCGTCGATCACCACGACCGCTACGTCGTCTTCCGGGAATACCTGCTTGTAGGCGATCTCCGCCTGGCGGAAGGGCAGGCTCCTGGAGAGGATGTCCTCGGTGCTGGTGTTTATGGTCAGCTGCATCGCCGCCAGCGCGGCAAGCACCGTCAGCATCAGCGCGACGCCAATGACCGCCCAGGGGTGATGGACGGCCACGTTCGCGCTCGTTCGCAAGATCGACTGGTCGGCCTTTGACATGGGGGTATCTCTCCGACCTTATCGGCTATCGGGTGCTAACCCTGTAATGTGGGGGAGGGTCGCAGGGCGGCCGAGTTCGGCGCAACGCCTGTTAGCGCCTGTCCATGGCTTGCCGCAAGCCAATTCGCTCGCGCATTGTGCGGTTTTTCCGCAAGGTCTGGGGACTGGAATTGAAGGACGGGACTTTCGAAAGCCGCCTCGCTTCCGCCGGCGAAACCATGGAAGGGGTCCTTGGCGATCTGCTGGCGCCGCAGCCGCTGGCCGGCGAGATCGCCCGGCCGAAGCGCCTCGTCAAGGCGATGCGCTATGCCGCGCTCGGCGGCGGCAAGCGGCTGCGGCCGTTCCTGCTTGTCGAAGCGGCGCGGGTGTTCGCCGCCGAGGGGCCCGGCATCCTGCGCGCCGCGGCCGCGGTCGAGTTCATCCATTGCTACAGCCTCGTCCACGACGACCTCCCCGCCATGGACAACGATGATCTTCGCCGCGGGCGTCCGACCACGCACCGCGCCTACGACGAGGCCACGGCGATCTTGGTTGGCGACGCGCTCCTCACGCTTGCCTTCGACGCGCTTGCCGACGAGCGGACTGACCCGGATCCCGCCATTCGCGCCGATCTGGTCGCCGCGCTTGCCCGCGCCTCGGGGCTCGGCGGCATGGCCGGCGGACAGATGCTCGACCTGGAGGCGGAAGGGCGCTTCACCCCGGGCGGCGCGCCGCTCGACCTGGAGCGGAACGAGATCCTGCGTCTTCAGGCGATGAAGACCGGGGCCCTCATCACGGCCGCCGTCGAGATGGGCGCCATCGTCGGCCGCGCCGACCGGGCCGGGCGCAAGGCGCTCCGCGACTACGGCCATCTCCTCGGCCAGGCCTTTCAGATCGCCGACGATCTCCTCGACGTGGAGTCGGACGCCGCGACGCTTGGCAAGGCCACCGGCAAGGATTCGTCCGCCGGAAAGGCTACGCTGGTCGGTCTCCTGGGCGTGGAGGCGGCGCGCCGGCGCCTCGCCGGGCTCGTGGCGGAGGCGGAGAAGGCGCTCGCATGCTTCGAGGGCAAGGCCGACATGTTGCGGCAGGCGGCGCGCTTCGTCGCCGAGCGCAAGAGCTGAAGCGGCATGGGCCGCGAAAGGACCTCCGCCCTGCATGGGGTGATCGCCGCGGCGCCGACGCCGGTGACTGCCGGCCTCGCGCCGGACCTGCCGCGCTTTGTCACGCTCTGCCGCTGGCTCCTCGACCATGGCTGTGACGCGCTGAACGTCTGCGGCACCACCGGCGAAGCCACCTCGTTCACGCTTCGCCAGCGCATGTCCATCATGGAGGCCGCCGCCGGCGGGCTACCGCTTCACCGCCTGATGACCGGCACCGGCGCCGCCGCGGTCGGCGACGCCGTGGCGCTCACGAAGCATGCTGCGGCCCTCGGCTTCGCCGGCGCGCTGCTCTTGCCGCCGTTCTACTACAAGGGCGTCTCCGACGAAGGCGTCTTCGCCTATTTCGACTGCATCGTCGCCGCCACCGCCGACGAGCCCATCGATCTTTACCTCTACAACTTCCCGCAGCTCTCCGGCGTCGAGTACGCGCCGGCGCTGATCGAGCGCCTGCGCGGCGCGTTCGGCGGCCGCATCGCCGGGCTCAAGGACTCCTCCGGCAACATGGACTACGCCGCAAGGGTCGCGGCGATCTCGTCCGACCTCGCCGTCTTCCCGAGCACGGAGGCGGTGTTGCTGAAGGCGCGCGATGGAGATTTCGCCGGCTGCATTTCCGGCAGCGCCAACGTCACCTCGGCGCTCTCCGCCCGCGCGTTCCATGAGGGCGACGCGGCGGCTCTCGAAACGGCCTGCGCTGTCCGCGCGCTCATCTTCCGCAAGCCCCCGATCCCGAGCGTCAAGGCGGTGTTGGCGGCGCGGCTTGACGATCCCGCGCTGGAGACGGTGCTGCCCCCGCTGACCCGCCTCTCCGAAGAAGACAAGCGGCAGCTCCTGCGGGAGGTCGCCGAGGCCGAAGCGGAACCGCGCGCCCGACCGCATGGATCGGAGTAGTCCGCAGCCGGTCCCCACCGGCGTCGCCCCGATCGAGGACCGCCGGCTGCTTGGTATCGGCCTCGTTCTGATCGCCTTCCTCATGTTCACCGGCATCGACGTTTCGGCGAAGTGGCTGGTGATCCGCGGCGTGCCGCCGCTGGAGGTGGCGTTCGTGCGCTACCTCGTGCACTTCGCGCTCGTCGCCGGACTGCTGCTGCCGCGCTACGGCACCGTGATCCTGCGCAGCCACAGCCCGCGGCTGGAGCTGCTGCGCGGCCTGGTGCTTCTCGGCGCCACCGTCGCCAACTTCTTCGCCATCCGCTATCTGCCGCTGACGGTCACCGGCTCGATCCTGTTCTCGGTGCCGCTGCTGGTCTGCGCGCTGTCAGTGCCGCTGCTGGGAGAGCGCGTCGGCTGGCGCCGCTGGCTCGCGATCCTGGTCGGCTTCGGCGGCGTGCTGGTGATCATCCAGCCGGGCTCTGACGCCTTCAGCGTTTATGTTCTCATTTCCCTCATCACCGTCATCTGCTACGCGCTCTACAACATCACGACGCGCAGGCTCGCGGGGATCGACTCCGCATCGACCCAGCAGCTCTACACGGCCCTCATCGCCATGGTCTGCATCATGCCTTTCGCCTTCGGGGACTGGCGGTGGCCAAGCGATCCGGTGTCCTGGGTGGCGTTCGCCGCGGTCGGCATTTCCGGCGCCGTCGGCCACCAGATCTTCGCCATCGCTCACCGGCTGGCGCCGGCCTCCACGCTGGCGCCCTTCATCTACAGTCAGGTGATCTACCTGTCGGCTGCGAGCTGGCTGGTCTTCGACGAGCCGCCCGACATCTGGATCGTCGCCGGGGCGCCGCTTGTCGTGGGCAGCGGTCTCTATCTCTGGCTGCGCGAGCG
>CAZARE010000118.1:0-10168 GCA_964487455.1 uncultured Propylenella sp. | reverse complement strand
GTGCCGTCGCGTGTCGTGTTGGAATTCGGAGTAACACAGCCTCCGGCAGGTTGAAGGTATCGGTTCAGGCGGCCAGGTCAATCCTCGGGTCAAGCCCGAGGACCCGGTCGATGACCTTCGTGTTGAGGGTCTGCCAGCCGTTGACCTTTCGCATGTTGATTTGGCCGGAGGCGAGCAGGGCCCAGAACAAAATGGTTGCCGTGTCGGCCGACGGCAGCACCGTCTGCGTCTTGATCCGCCGCTTGAACTCCTCGTGCAACCGCTCGATGGCATTCGTGGTCCGTGCACTGCGCCACTGGCTTGGTGGCAAGCGGGTGAATGCGAACAGGGCGTCGCCGGCCTCTTCGAGGCTATCGGCGACGGCCCGGTCCCGGAGCCGCCACTTGCGGAGGAAGGCCTTGCGCCGCTCTTCGATCTCCTCGGCGGTCGCGGCGTAGATCGGCCAGCGATCGGGCGTTCCAGGCTTCCCAGTCGGTCTTCACCTCCGCCACACCCGGCTGACCGTGTCCTTACCGACCGCGTCGCCGAAAAGGGCCGCGAGCGCACGCCAGACACGGCGGGTGTTGGTGCCGGCGAGATAGGTCGACGCAATCAGCGCGTCGGCGGCCTTCGTGCGGCGCTGATAGGTGCGCAGAGCCTTGCTGTTCCATTCGCTCGTCTTGCCATCACCGCCTTGAGGCGAGCCCGCGGCACGGTGATCTCGCTCGATCCAAAAGTCCCCGTCAGCGTGCGCATCCGGCTGCCGTGCCGATGGCCGACGACGCCGCCAGCGGCGCCATCGCCCCCCTCGACCGGCTCCTGCACCACAGCCATGTGCTGACCATCCGCGGCGACAGCTACCGGCTGCGCGCCAAGCGCAAGAGCGGCCTGATCAAGTCGCCTGTCGGTGATGCCGCTCGGGTCGGCTCCGTCTCCCTCCGCGACGTCACCGCCAATCATCAATCCGCATCATGAACCTGAGGGTGGGGGCAGTTCTTCATGTCGCAAGGGGGGCAGTTCCGGATGTCGTTTGACACAGGCCGTTGATCCAGTTGGCCAGCGCTGTTTGACCCCCCACGCTGAGCGAGAACGCACCCTATCTTAACGGTTGGCCGGAATCCTCCCTTTTCCAGAACCTCCCCTTTGCTGTGGCGGTTCTCCGGGAGGTGGCGTCTATGCGGACTGAGATCGGAGAGTATGTCGTGGGGGCCTGGTTGAAACTGGGCCTCAACTGCGATGTCGTGGACTACAATGTGCGACCGCCTGGGGGCGGATTGAACGGCCTCGGGGAGCTGGACGTGGTCGGCTACGACCTTACCAAAGGTCACGCATATCTGTGCGAGGTCACGACCCATATCAGCGGCCTCCTGATTGGTGGCTCTCGTCAACAGACCGTGAAGAAGATCGCTGCCAAGCATGAGCGGCAGAAGGACTACGCAGCGACGTACATTTCCGACCGCTTTCCTGAGCGGACATTCATGTTCTGGTCGCCCTATGTGCCGAAGGGCTATCTGACCGAACAGCTTTCACAGATTGATGGCCTGGAGCTGATGATCAACGGCCGCTACAAGGCTTGCGTTGATCAGCTCCGACGTCGCGCCCGCAAAGAAAAGCACGACGCCGTGAACCCGTTCTTCCGGATGCTTCAGATCACTGAGTGCCTAAAGGACGACTGACCCAGCGTGACTGACCCGTCGTATTGAGGCGGCTGCTCCTCGCTTGAGCGGAAGAGTATCCTTGCTGAGTGACCACCAGAGATCCTGGGCGCCGATCCAGCAAGTCCTTTGAGCAGCCCGCCCATCAGGAGCCCAAGGCAGAGAATCTCAACGCCAATGCGGCGAGCGATCGTGCTGGCAGCACGCTCAAATGCCGGAAGGTAGTTGGCGCCGCAAACCCGTTCCCAATACGCCCAGTACGATTCGGGGGCCGCGAGAACTAGCACCGGCGGGCTGGGAACAATCGCGGTCCCGGTAGCGTCCCGCACCTCCTGGCGGATGCAGTCCAAGTTTGACTCTACGATGGCGCAGTACGCCAATCCTTCCAGCAGTGCGCGGAGCGGTGTGTCCCGTCCTGAGCCGCGCTTGAGTTCAACCACGGCCAGGCGGTTGCCTATCAATCCAAGTAGATCAATCTTTCCTACGCCGGTGTCGGCCCGACGCGCCTTCAGCGGCGTCTGATAGTCCACCAGCACCAACCGTTCGCCGGTGGGATGGCCAATATCAAGACCTGCTGCGGCGCGTGAGGCATGCCAAAGCGCTACGGCCAGGTGTTCCTCTTCCCTGTTTGAAGACGTGCCAGAACTCGTAATGCCGTCGCGGGTGTGTTGGGAAAGATACTTCTTGCCGTGCAGGTGCCGGTGGGGTGCCGTCGCACGCTGCCGCTCATATGCGGCTGCTACTTCCTCCACGGACAACCCGCGGCAACCATCCACGAGCTTGGACGCACGATTGAACTCGAGTCTATTGGCGAGCGCTATCAGCGGCATGAGGAACGCCCCCGCTCACGTGTTGGGGCAAACCGGCAGGAAGAGCGTGTGAATGCGTGAGGAAAGCGCATGACCTTCCGGCAAGCCGACCGAGGCGGCTTGCTCCGCCAGTGCTGCTCGCCAGCCCAGTTCGTCACGCGGGCAATCGCAGCTGCCCTGCCTGTTCCAGTCACCGGTGAAATAGATCCACAGCAGGCGGGCGGGAGCACCATGCTCCATCAGGTGATGAAGAACGGCGATCCGATTGCACTGCTGATAGTACCCGTTGAGCCAGTCGCAGGCTGGGTCCACGCCCAGGGAAGTCCTTACGCGGTCAAACATGTGCTGGATCAGCGGCCGTCCTCCGTGGTCACGAGCGCCGCAATCAGATCGCAGCTCTCCGACATGCGCCTTCGCCTCTACGAGCAGCCATTCCCGGCGGCCCTCAATCTGCACGCTTCCCACAGCATCCCAATTGATCGGCGTCCCGCTATTGGGCCAAAGCCGCGCCCACGCCACGCGCGCGGGGTGGCTTCCGTCAAGAAAGTCCAGCGCCCTTCGCTCGGCGTCTTTCCAATTGCAGGCCGGGTCAAAGTGGAAGTCCTCCCACTCAACCGGTGAAGCGCCTGGAATAGCGCCCATGACGGCCGTGTTGAGCCACGAACGGTGGCGGCCAAGGTAGCGCAGCAGGTGACACTCGCTCCCGTAGCCGTTCCCAATGGATGAGCGACGGAAGCGACTACGGCGCTTCTCGGCTTCCTGAGGGATTGCGGATGCGGGAACGGGAGATTGGGTCAGCACGGCAGCGCCTGGCGGTTGTCGTCCGGCCGACGCTGCCATCTCAGGCTTACCAGAGGGTGTAGCGGTAGGATGAAGAAAACGTACCGACATGAGCGCTGATGAGCCACCGGCCCGTGTCGCCGCTGTTCGGACCGACAGCGGGAAGTCGGCCAGTCTGGGGTCTGCACCGGTGACGCCTTGTTCGCCTGCTGGCGGGCAAGGTCGGGCAAGACAAAAGCCATCTGGTTCTGCGCCGAATGTATGGGTCGACCAGACGTGGGCGACTGTTCAGACTGAGGTGCCCTAGCTACTGTTGAGGACAGCTACTTGTGCGCTCCCCTACGACGGCTCTCTGCCGCCAGTCTGAATCAATCCAAAATGGCCTTTAAGGTTGGTGAAGCTCTGGTTCCCCGGCTCAGGCTCCCGAGTTTTAGCCGTCCTTTTTTGAGATTAGTCGCCTTTGCAATGGTGCGAATATCGACTATCACATGTGCCCAATGGGCTTCTTCATACGGAGAGCCTTGCAGGAGGGGGCCTCCAGCAAAAGGGATTCAGGACATGACGAAGCGTACTCCCACGCAGGTCGGTCGGCTAAAGAATTGGCTATATGCCATCATCGCTCCCGCCCCGTGCGTAGGCGGCCAGGCGGATACGACGCGACGTATGTTTCTGGCGGGGGGAGCAGCGATGGCAGCCGGCGGGCTGGCAGCGGTGATGCTTCCGACACCGGCGCAGGCCGATTTCCTCTTCGAGACCGGCGGCGGCCACAGCCGACGCCGCAGTGGCGGCGGCGGCGGTGGTGGGCATAGCCGGCGCCGCAGCGGCGGTGGCGGCGGTGGTGGGCATAGCCGGCGCCGCAGCAGCGATGACCATGGTCGGCGCCGCAGCCGCGATCGCCACAGCCGGCGCCGCAGCCGCGACCACGGCCGTCGTCGCAGCCGCAATGAGTTCCGGGGCTGGAACGAGAATTGCGTGCTCACCCCGTTCGGGTGGATTTGCTTCTGAGATTAACGTGAGTAGTGGATGGGGCAGTTGCTCCATCCACTCCATCGCTTCCGCGCAATGACGCCTGCAGGTCATCTTGCCTCGGAGCAGGGCCTTGAAGCGTATTCCCTTTGCGCAGTTTGTGCTTCGATTCGTGCCCCTGCGGCCGGATCGCGCCGCGCTCGCAGCGGCGGTATTTGCTGTGGCTACAGTCCTTCTGTCCGCAGCAGCGGCGGCCCAGCAGGACGCGGTGCTGCCCACGCTTTACACCAACGAAGAATATGTCTCACACGTGACCGCACGGTCCACCCTCGACGTCGAGAACGTGATGTCAGTCTTCGAGTATGTGCTGGGCCAGCTTCCCCCGCGGGTCCGGGTATTCCCGACCGAGAACTACTACTACTTCTATTTCTATCACCAAGGCGTCAGGTTCGCGGGCAACTTGCGCTTCGACGTTGAGGCGCGGGATGCCGGCCTCGTCGAGTTCATCTATTTCAGGGCCACCACGAACTTGTTCTTCGACGACCGCGACCACTACGAGAGGCTTGGAAAGGATGACGGCGTGCTCGTCGAGTGGATCGCCGACCTTACCTACGCGGTAAGTTATTCCGGCAGGCGGGTGGTATTCGAGCTCAATGACCTGTCGAGGGTCGCGCCGCCGCCACAGGCGCTGGGCGAAGAGGAGACCTTCCTTGGGCCCATTGCCGACGAATCCGGCATCCGCTTTTTTCTGACGTTCGACGAGAGATTGAAGGTGTTTCACTACGTGCTCGACGAGACGGTCCCGGTTGCCGACGAACTGCTTGATATCCGCGGTCTGGATCACACTTCGGTCGGCAGGCGAACCGGCTTCGCGTTCTTCGACGATCCCAATCTGGACCGCAAGCTGCTCGTGGGCGTTTACGCAGGGAACATCGACCTGAACAATTATTTTGACGGTCCTTTCGACCAGTTGCCGGACAACTTCCTCAATGGCGATGAGTTGAGACGTGCAATTCTCCTGGCGTTCCCGGATGCGGACCCCCGGATGGACCGGCTCGGAATCGCGCCTGGTGGAGAGACGCGCCGTAAGATCGCGCCCTATCTCGAGTACGGCGCGGTCAAGGACCTTCTCGCTGTGGACGGATGCGCAGGCGAGACAGGAACAGCTGTGTATACCTGCCTCGAAAGCGCATTCGACTCGGAACCCTGAGACGGCAGGGACGAGCCAGGCGGCAAGCGAGGCCGTCTCCGCCCCGCTGTCCGACGCTGGGGCTTCCGGGTTCGCCACCGTAAGCTATACCGGCTCGGTGACACGCACTCCCGCCATCATGATCCAGGGCACCGGCTCGCACGTCGGCAAGTCGCTTGCCGTGGCCGGGCTCTGCCGCGCCTTCGCGGGCCGCGGCATGCGCGTCGCGCCGTTCAAGCCGCAGAACATGTCGAACAATGCCGGGGCGACGGCGGACGGCGGCGAGATCGGTCGCGCCCAGATGCTGCAGGCGAGCGCCGCCGGGGCGCCGCCTTCGGTGAACCCCGTCCTGCTGAAACCCGAAACCGACACCGGGGCACAGGTCACCGTCCAGGGATCTCCCGCAGCAAGACCGCGGGGCTGTCGCAGCGGACGAACCTCCCCACCCAGCCGCCGCTTGTCCGCGACGGCACTGTCGACGAGCTCGCCGACATGATCCTCGCGCTTATCTTGCCGAGCGGCCGTTACGTCCCCGGCCAGACCATCCATGTCAACGGCGGAGTCTATCTACCTTAATCCGCGACTGGATCTGCCGCTACCCTCCCGCGGCGTTGTCCGGCGGGGGCCAGTTGAGCGCGAGTAGCGGCACGTGCGGTGACCGAAGCGCTGCTATCCAGCTATCGGGAGGCCTCGATCAGCAATAGCCGGACCGAAGTGAACACCGGCTACCGCCCGACGCAGCACGTTGTTCCCGCCTAACAAAAAGCTAGGCTTCGCCGACTTGCGCCGAGCGAACCAGCAGGTTCCTCACGGTCGAGACGTGCCATCGCCCTCCGCGGGCGGTGCGGACACCACGGTCGTTGAGCGCCGTTGCGATGGAGACCATTCCGGTGATCCCGGCCTCCTGGATCGAGCGCACGATCGGCAAGACGTTGGCCGCGAAGCGCTCCGCCTCTTCTGTTTGGACTACGCGCCCGAGCGCCGCTGCCTCCTTCGCATTTCGCGGGTTTCCAAGCCGGGCGCCCTGAGCCTTCCGCTGGGCGAGGGCTGTGCGCGTGCGCTCCGAGATCAGCCGCCGCTCCTTCTCGGCCAGCGCCGCGTAGAGGTGGAGCATGAAGGGATCGGCGTCCGCGCCCAGTTCCGCCACGATGAAGGGCACGCGCTGCGCCATCAAGCCGGAGATGAAGGCGACATCTCGCGACAAGCGATCGAGCTTCGCGACGATGATCGGGCACTTCCTGGTTTTCGCCGCGGCAAGCGCTCCCGCCAGCTGTGGCCGTCGTTCGAGCGCATCCGAGCCCTTGCCGCTCTCGGCCTCGACGAAAGCCGCTACCAGCTCGAAGCCTTCCTGTTCCCCAAAGCGGGCGACGGCCTCCTTCTGCGCCTCGATGCCTAACCCGGACTTCCTCTGCCGTTCGGTTGAGACTCGATAGTAGGCGACTGCGGGCTTTGTCGGAGGGTGCGTGGCGTCCATACAAACTGCATACCACCGTTTGCGGTTTGTATGAAGTCGAGAGAGCGGCTAAAGCACTGCAACAATTGGACTTTCGTCGTTGCAGCGCGACACACGCTGGGGATGGACTGCCGCTTGAGCTTGGGATCAGCCTGAGAGTGCCGTCAGTCCTGCAGCGCCGCCTGATATGCCCGCTCCAGCATACCGCGACCATCATCGGCCTGATCGCGGCACTCCTTGAACTTAGTGCGACCTCCCGGAGGCCCCGAATCGCGGCATCGACCGCTGTACACAGAAAGACTTCCTCGCTGCTAACCCGACACTTCATAACCAAACTTCGCGCCGATCGCTAAACGCAACGCCCGGGCTCGTGCCACGGCCTCTGGGAAAAGACGGCCCGGGAGCGCCACCCGTCTCCTCAGCCCTTCCCCTCCGACTTCCCAGGAGGCTGCTCCTGCACCAATCTGCACGCCCGAAGGTAGGTTCGCCACGCCGGGCCGAATCTTGGGGCGCTGCAATGTGGTGTGACCTTCGGAACCCGTTTCGGTCGTTTGATCGTAGGACCGGCCTTTCACCAGGCTTTCCACCGGATCGTTGGCCGGCTTTATAGTCATGGATATGACTTCAATGTAGTTGTTACTTGCACGTCCCCTCGATCCCCATCATTCTATCAGATTGGCTCTTCACGCCGCGTGGCTCACGGGAAGGATAATTCAATGATTGGTTGTACCGAACTACTCGAAGCCTTGCCCGTCGCCGTGTACATGACAGACACCGAGGGACGCATCACCTTCTATAACGAGGCTGCGGTGGAGCTTTGGGGCATCAGGCCAGAAATGGGATCCTCCAAGTGGTGTGGCTCATGGCGTCTGTATTGGTCTGACGGTCGCTCCATGCCACACGACGAGTGCCCAATGGCGATCGCGCTGAAGGAAGGCCGAAGCGTGCGCGGCTTTGAGGCAATCGCCGAAAGACCAGACGGAAGCCGCGTTCCATTCGTACCATACCCTACGCCTCTCTTTGATGCCTCTGGTCGTATGACTGGCGCCTTCAACCTGCTCGTCGACACTAGCGAACGGAAGCGGGGGGAGATCGAGGCAGCGCGCTTGGCAGCCATCGTGTCATCCTCAGATGATGCCATCATCAGCAAGACCCTGGATGGCAGGGTTACGTCGTGGAACGCTGGAGCAAGTCGTATCTTTGGCTATGAGGCCGAAGAAGTGATCGGTCGATCGATCAAGCTCATAATTCCGCCCGATCTGCACACAGAGGAGGATGAAATCCTAGCTCGGCTCAATCGAGGCGAGCGTATCGAGCACTATGAAACAGTTCGCGTGGCGAAAGACGGCAGCAAGCTTGACATCTCGCTCACGGTTTCGCCGCTCCGTGATGCAGGTGGCAACATAGTTGGCGCTTCCAAAGTGGCGCGCAACATCACCGAACGAAAGCGCCACGAGGAACTACGTCGCTTGCTGTTCGAAGAGCTGAACCACCGCGTGAAGAACACACTCGCAACCGTTCAGGCAGTCGCGAGCCAGTCATTGCGGCGGGCAGCGTCCCCAAGGGACTTTGTAGAGGGCTTCACAGGGCGCGTCCAAGCACTTGCCCGAGCGCATGACCTGCTTGTTCGGGAAGAGCTCCGGGGCGCGGACATCGCCGAGATCGTTCGTGAGCAGGTGGCTTTGGGTGCCGCCGATGGCAGCACGCGCGTTTCGGCCTCTGGCCCGTTCGTGATGCTCGACGCTCGAATGGCGGTGCAGTTGGCGCTGGTGCTTCACGAACTGTCTACCAACGCGCGTAAATATGGCGCGCTTTCTGTCCCGACTGGTGTGCTCACAATCACCTGGGATGTTCATGCGACCGCCGAGCGGGAACTTTTCCTCGTATGGAGCGAGACGGGAGTTCCAGCCGTGCAGGCACCCACGACACGCGGCTTCGGAACAACGCTGATTGAGCGAACTTTGGAAGGGAGCGGAGGCCAAGCCGCGATCCGGTACAATGCGGATGGTGTCGTTTGCGACCTGAGGCTTCCGCTTCCGGAGGGGAGCGGTCAAGCCGCCGTCCGGCGACCTGAAGTTCAAGACGATCAACGCAGGCCGAGGCTCATCGAGAGTGTAGCGCCGTCCCATCTGGAAGGCGCCCGCATACTGCTTGTGGAGGACGAGCCGCTTGTTGCCATGGAGATCGAAGCGGATTTGGCAGCTCTCGGCTGTCGTGTGGTTGCAGCAACAACGATAAGAAGGGCCGAACAGATCATCAAAGGGGAGAGCCTCGACGCGGCCCTCCTCGACTGCGATCTTGCGGGTTATCCGGTGGATGAGCTTGCCGCGCTTTTGACGCAGGTGGGAGTGCCATTCGCGTTCGCTACCGGCTATGGTCGCGACGGCTTGCCAAGCGGATTTCGCGGGACTGATGTTCTTCCTAAACCGTTCAACACGAGTGAATTGGAGCGTGCTCTCAAGAGACTATTGGAGCGAAGTGCGAGCACAGACGCTAATGTAGCCACTATTAGACGGGGATGGAGCTAGGTCAGCCCGTGAACGCATGGCTGGGCGAGCTCCATCCGAACCATCAAAGATGCTGATCTGGAAGTGAACCTTAACGCCGCCATTGAGGCGTGCGGCAGAATCAGCAAGTCGCAAGATTCCTGTCAGATCGTGCCCCACATGAACTGCGGTGCGCGGGTCGCAGGCAAACGTCTGGTGCGGGTCGTGATCGGACGAGCTGGCGGCCGATGGCAACAGCCGCTCAGCGCGCCAGGAGCGGACTAGCAACCTCTTTGTCGTTCGACGTCGCCAATGCTAGTTGACGTCAACCGAACCGTGATGCCATCCTCGCTTGGCCGCCCGCGATCCGCATTCAAGGCCGCGGGATTGGCGTAAGCAGAGCTCAAAAACCGATCTTGCGGCCGCTGTCGCTGCCGAGGGGCAGTTCCCGATGAAGCGCGTCGCCGAGACACTCGCGCGTGGGAAGGCCCAGCAGCGCGGGCCCTACTTCAAGGCCAACGACGAGGCTCTGCTGCCGCGCCTGGACCGCGGCCACCTGACCTGTTGTTCCCGCCTAACAATGGCTATGGCTGGCTTTCGGCGACCTGCTTTGAGCGACCGAGGAGATTCCTAACCGTCGAGACGTGCCAGGCCCCTCCGCGGGCAGTGCGGATGCCGCGGTCGTTCAGCGCCTTGGCGATTGAGACCATGCCCGTGATGCCAGCCGATCGGATCGATCTGACCACCGGCAGGACCTTCGCGGCAAAGCGCTCTGCCTCCTCTATCTGAACAGAGCGGCCGAGCGCAGCGGCTTCCCCAGCATTGCGCGGATTGCCGAGTTTGGCGCCTTG
>CAZARE010000117.1:0-11115 GCA_964487455.1 uncultured Propylenella sp. | reverse complement strand
TGCTCCATGTCCGCCGCCGGCGTGCCCGGGCGCGGGCTGTATTTGAACGAGAAGGCGCTGGCGTAGCCGACCTCTTCGATGAGCCGCATCGTGTCCTCGAAATCCGCGTCCGTCTCGCCGGGAAAGCCGACGATGAAGTCGCCCGACAGCGCAAGGTCGGGGCGCGCCTCCCGCAGCCGCTCCACCAGCTGCAGATAGAAGGCGCGGTCGTGCCTGCGGTTCATGGCGTGAAGCACACGGTCGGAGCCCGACTGCACCGGCAGGTGCAGATAGGGCATCAGCTTTGGCAGATCGCGATGCGCGGCGATCAGGTCGTCGCTCATGTCGCGCGGATGGCTGGTCGTATAGCGGAGCCGTTCGATGCCGGCGATCTGCGAGAGTCGGGCCAGCAGCTTCGCCAGCGGCCAGGCCGCGCCGTCCGGCCCCGCGTCATCCGAATAGAGCCCGTGATAGGCGTTGACGTTCTGCCCGAGCAGCATGACGTCCTTGACGCCGCCGTGGGCGAGCCTCTCCGCCTCCTCCACGATCTTCGCGACCGGGCGCGAAGCCTCCGCGCCACGCGTGTAGGGCACCACGCAGAACGTGCAGAACTTGTCGCAGCCTTCCTGCACGGTCAGGAAGGCGCTTGCCGGCGCCAGGTGACGCGCCACTTCGCCCGGGCGAGCGCCAGGAGCAGGGGCCGGGGGAGCCACATAACGGATTCCGGATATCGGCATGTGGTCGAACTTGGATTCGGCCGGAAACTCCGTCTCCACCGCGCGTTTTCCGCCTCTCAGGAGCTGCGGCAGGCGGTGGTAGCTCTGCGGCCCGACGACAATGTCAACCGCATGCGCCCGCTTAAGAATTTCCTCTCCTTCGGCCTGCGCCACGCAGCCTGCGACGGCGATTTTCACGTCGCGGCCGGCGGCCGCCGCGCCGTGTTTCAGGACGCGCAGCCGCCCGATCTCCGAGTAGACCTTCTCCGCGGCTTTTTCCCTGATGTGGCAGGTGTTTAGGAGGATCAAATCGGCGTCTTCGGGGCGCGCCGCGGCGGCGTATCCTTCGGCCGCCAGGATGTCCGTCATACGCTCGGAGTCGTAGACGTTCATCTGACAACCGTATGTTTTCAAATAGAATTTCCGCGCGTCGCTCATCCGGCGGTGCGGCGTCCCTTGCGCAAGAGCTTCACTCGACCCCCTCTAGCGGAATCCGTCCGAGCCCGCTAGGGGCCGGCAATTGCTCTTTCTGCTCAAGGACTTCCGCCGGTTCGCGGCCGGCGTTGAGCGCCGCCACCAGGCGTCTGACCAGGTCGTAAGCCTCCTGCGTCACCGGCTTGCGGCTGTCGCCTGCGCCGAGCCGCCGCGCCGGCCCGAACACCACATGCGCGTCGATGCCTCCCTCCGACGCCACCCGCCGCAGATGCGGCAGCAACTTGATGCCGCCGTACCAGGCGATAAGCGGGCGATGCTGCCGCCCGAGCGGAATGCCGTGCATCTTTCGATAGACGATCGCGACAGGCTGCACGATGGCGGCGCCGCCGTCCCCGATGGCGCGCTGCGCGGCCCCGACCAGCGCCGAGCGGAAGGGGAGCACACGGTTGCCGTCGCTCGACGTGCCTTCGGCGAACAGCACGATGATGTCACCTTTGGAGAGCCGTCCGGCGACCTCGTCGGCATGCGTGCCGGTCGCCCAGCGGTTCTCCCGATTGACGAAGACGGTGCGCTGCGCCCGCGCCAGCAGGCTCACGACCGGCCACGTCGCCACCTCGCTCTTGGCGATGAAAGAGACCGACGCGACGCTCGCCAATACCGGGATGTCGAGCCAGGAATTGTGGTTCGACAGGAGGAGCAGCGGGCGATCCTTTACGGGCGCGCCGGTGACCGTCACGCGGACGCCCATGAGAAAGCAGGCGAAGCCCTGCCATAGTTGCGCCACCCGCATGGAGGAGCGGCCGCCGATCGCCAGCGCAATCGCATGGAAAGGCAGAAGCAGCACGAATGCCAGCGCCGCAAGCGCTACCGTGCCCGCGAAACGGATCTGGGGGAGCATCAGGGTCTCGCCGGTATCAGCGATTCTTTTCGAGTGGCACGGCGTAGAGCTCAAGCCGGTGGTCGACGAGGCGATATCCGAGCTTGCGGGCGATCTGGTCCTGGATATGCTCGATCTCTTCGCTGCGGAACTCGATCACCTTCCCCGACCTGAGGTCAATCAGATGGTCGTGGTGCTCCTCGGGTAAGGTCTCGTATCGTGATCGGCCGTCGCGAAAATCGTGCCGCTCGATGATGCCGGCGTCCTCGAACAACCTGACTGTCCGGTAGACCGTGGAGATGGAGATGTTCGGATCGACCGCGGAAGCGCGGCGATAAAGCTCCTCCACGTCAGGATGGTCGTCTGATCCTTGCAGAACGCGCGCGATCACACGCCGCTGCTCGGTCATCCGCATTCCCTTGTCGACGCAGGCGGCCTCCAAATCCACTTGGGGTTCGTCGGTCACATAGCTCTCCCCGCACTGCGCGCGCCTAGCGAAGCTGCCGCAGCATGACAAGCGCGCCGCCGGGCCTCTCGCGCCCTTCCATATAATAGCCTTTCCGGCGGCCGCTTTCGTGAAATTCGACGCCCCGGTAAAGCGCAATCGCGGCAAGATTGGAATCCTCCACCTCAAGGTGGATGCCGCGCGCTCCTTCGCGATAGGTGTGGCGGAGCGCCTCCTCGAGGAGCTTTCTGCCAATCCCTCGTCGGCGGAACTCAGGCGCCACCGCGACGGAGAGAATCTCGGCCTCGTCGGCCGCCAGGCGGTAGAGAATGAAGCCCGCCGGCATGTGGCGTCCTGCCCGGTTGCGTTGCTGCGCGAGCAGCGCGTGGACGCCCGGCTGCACCAACAGGGACTCGAACTCCGCGTCGCTCCAGCCGCGCCGGAAGGCGCGGCCGTGTAAGTCGGAGAGGATGTCGCAATCGGATATCTCCGCTTGGCGGAGGGTGATGGCTTGGCGTCCCCAGGAGCTCATATCCGCGCCACCATCTTGTCGAACTGCGGCTTGGCGTCGGCCTGGCGCGCGTAAAGCGGCAGCGGTGCCCGGCTTGCATCGGCCTTCAACGCCAGCGCGGCGACTGCCGCGATATCAGGCGCTTCCGCATCACCGGCGATCTCCACCTCCGCTTCTCCGAGTGCCTCCACGACGAGGCGCGCGCCGGCGCCAGTGAGGATGAATGGCTGCCGTGCGTGGCTGAGCCGCAGCGCGAGGTCGGTGACCGGGAGCGCCTCGGCCTCAACCAGCGTCGCGCCGGTGGAGATATCGCGAACCAGCGCGTAGACCTCGCCGCGCCTGGCGTCGAGCACGGCCACGACCGTTCCCTTGCCGGATCGCGCGAGAGGGAAGGCGAGCGCATCGAGGCTCCCGACACCCACGGCCGGGATGTCGAGCGCGAGCGCCAGCCCGCGCGCGTACGCGACTCCGACACGCACACCCGTGAACGAGCCGGGGCCGGTCGTCACCGCGATGCGGTCGATCTCCGCGTAACCTGCCTGCGCTGCGGCGAGCGCCGCATCGACCATCGGCGGCAGATGCTCGGCGTGGCCGCGGTCGATGCGCTCCTCGGCACGGGCCAAGATGTGACGCGGTCCCCCGCCGCCGGCGCGCGCCACGGCGACAGCGCAGTTCGGCCCTGCCGTATCGAAGGCAAGCAGAAGCATGCGGATCGCTTAGCCGCGTGCTTCTCAGCTGTCGAGGCTCCCTGGTGAGCCCGCTTTGCGGTGATCGTCCGCGGGCCTACTTCCGCCGTCCGATCACCAGGAGATATTCCCGCTTCACATGCAGGCCGGCTTCGCTCCGATAGTGGGAGTGATAATCTTCGACGTCCTTCCTGAACGCCTCCCGCCCCGCTTCGTCGAGGCTGCTCGCCAATTGCCGCACCGGACCGAAGCCGCGCACGAACCAGCCCCAGATGTCGTCGGTGTTGTCATAGTAGGCGTTATTCATCCCGCGCTCGAACTTAAGCTCGAAGTTCCTGCCTAGCAGAGCGGCGGCATGATCCGGATCGCCCCAGGCCAGCGGTGACTGCTCAGGAGGCGGCGCATCGGCGTGCTTGGCGACGATGCCGAAGAACTCGGCCACGGCGCCGCCCGGCACCCATGCCGCCAGCGCTAGCCTCCCGCCCGGCCGGCAGACGCGCGCAAGCTCAGCGCCGGCTTGCTGATGGTTTGCTGCGAACATGACGCCGAACGTGGAGATGACGCCATCGAAGCTCTGATCCTCGAACGGCAGCCGCTCCGCGTCGGCAAGCCGGAAGTCGATCTTCGGGTCGACATGTGCTGAGAGATCCTTGGCCGCTCCAAGCAGGGTCGACGAGATGTCGATGGCTGTGACGTCGGCGCCCATGCGCGCGGCGTTGCGCGCGGACCACCCCGTGCCTGTAGCAACGTCCAATATCTTTTGCCCGGGCTTCGGATTCAGCCGCTGTGCGGCATGCATGAGCGCGTCGGAAATGCCGAAGCTGACCTCGTCATATTCGCGGCCGCCTGCGTCCCACATGCTTGCCGCCGCCTTGTGATGGTCAAGGATTGGATCGAGAGGCGCATGCATCATGTGATCTCCCTTAACGTTCGTGGTGGAACGAACCGGGGAGACCACGCCGGGAACCTGTTCGATAGTCCAGGAAGTGTAGTATCTGCCGCTGCCGGGGCGATGCTAAAACGGTCTGGCTACGGAGGAGATAGACCGTGAGGAGCTATGGCCAGTTCTGTCCCGTCGCCAAGGCGGCGGAGGTCTTCTGCGGGCGCTGGACGGCCCTTCTTCTGCGCGATCTGGCGGGAGGAGCTTCGCGTTTCTCCGAGCTGCAGCGCGGTGTTCCGCTGGCATCGCCGACCTTGCTTTCGCGTCGACTGAGGCAGCTGGAGGCGGAGGGCGTGATAGAGCGGCGCCGGCCCCCGAGCGGGCGCGGCTGGACGTATCATCTCACGCGCGCTGGGGCTGAGTTCGCGCCGATCGTCGAGGCGCTGGGAATCTGGGGACAACGCTGGTCACGCCGCGAGCTGGCCGATCACGAAGTGGACCTCGGTCTCCTGATCTGGGCGATGGAGACGAGCGTGAAGCCGGCCGCCTTCGGCACTCGGCGCGCGGTGGTGCAGGTCGATTTCACCGACCAGCCCTCAAACAAGCGGCACTGGTGGTTCTTGAATGACAACGGCCAGTGCCAGCTATGCCTGGAGGATCCAGGCTTCGAAGTCGAACTCTATGTGGAGATCACATTGCGCGACATGATCTATATCTGGCGTGGCGATCTGCCGGTCGCAGAGGCCTTGCAGAGCGGGCGGCTCGAGGCGCATGGCACGCTGCGAGCGCGACGCGCCCTGCCGCACTGGCTGGGACTCGCGTCGGTGGCACATATCAAGTCGGAGAGGGCAGCGGCCTAGCAGTTCCCGCCGAGCTCGGATCAGACTGGGCGCACCTCGGTCACGTCGGGCACGAAATGGCGGAGCAGGTTCTCGATCCCTTGCTTCAGGGTCGCCGTGGATGACGGGCATCCCGCGCAGGCGCCGCGCATGTGCAGAAACACCACTCCATCGCGAAAACCCTGGAAGGTGATGTCGCCGCCGTCATTGGCGACGGCCGGCCGCACGCGCGTCTCGATGAGCTCCTTGATGACGGCTACGGTTCCCGCGTCCGCCTCGTCATAGTTGTCATCGTCCGCTTCCTCGGCGGTGCCCTCGGTGAGCGTCGGCAAACCGGAAAGATAGTGCTCCATAATGGCGCCGAGCACGGCCGGCTTGATGTGCGGCCACTCGGCTGCGTCCTTCGTCACGGTGACGAAATCGTGGCCGAGGAACACGCCCGACACCCCGTCGATCGCGAAGATACGGCTGGCGAGCGGCGAGACCTCGGCATCGTCCGCGCTGCGGAAATCGCGCGTTCCTTCGGGCAGCACCACACGGCCTGGGATGAACTTCAGCGTCGCGGGATTCGGGGTCTCTTCGGTCTGGATGAACATGATCGCGGTCCCTTTCCGCGCTTCGCGGTCGCGGCGTCGTTTGGAACGGTTCTAAGAACCGAACATGGTCCCCGAATGGGGCCGCGTCAAGCCGTCCCGGCGGCAATCCCGGCCTCCCAGCCGAGGATGGCGCGCTTCCGGGTAAGGCCCCAGTGGTAGCCGGTCAGGCTGCCGGAGCGGCCAAGAACGCGGTGGCAGGGGACGATGAACGAGATCGGGTTTCGGCCCACAGCCGCGCCGACGGCCCGCGCCGCCGTCGGCCGCTCGATATGGCGGGCGACGTCGGAATAGGTGGTTGCGCGCGCGAACGGCACCTTGAGCAGCGCCTCCCAGACGCGGATCTCGAAGTCCGAGCCGATCAGCACGATCCTGAGGGGCGTCTCTCTGCGCCATTGGCGGGGGTCGAAGATGCGTCGGGCGTAGGGCGCCGTCGCAGCCTCGTCCTGCACGAACTCGGCTCTCGGCCAGCGCCGCATCATGTCGGCAAGCGTCGCTGTCTCGACGCCTTCATCGGCGAAGGCGAGTCCGGCGAGACCGTATTTCGTCGCCATGATAAGCGCCGTTCCGAACGGCGAGGGATGGAAGCCGTAGCGGACGAGGAGCCCTTCGCCACGCGCCCGATAAATTCCCGGCGTCACCGCTTCGTGCGTGATGAAGAGGTCGTGCAGCCTCCCCGGTCCCGAGAGGCCGACTTCGTATGTTGTATCGAGCACGGTCGCCGACTGCTCCAGAAGCGCCCGAGCATGATCGAGCGTCACCGCCTGCAGGAAGGCTTTCGGCGACAGCCCGGCCCAGCGGGTGAAGACCTTCTGCAGCCGCGTGGGCTCCATGCCCACGTGCTGCGCGATCGCTTCCAGCGAGGGCTGGTCGCGCCAGCTCTCGGTGAGGTACTCGATCACCTGCCGCACGGTCTCGTAGTCGCCCGCGGGCTTGCGGACGCGGCTTGCGGGGCGTTCGGCGGTCATGTGGGCTTCGAATGCCATGGCCTTCTTCCTTTCGTGCCCCCGAGATAGGCGCATCGAAGGCAACCGCGCCACCCGAAACTTGCATGCGCCCGCGCTTAAGGCTTCGCCTCGGCAAGGGCTGTACCGAACGCCTGCGCAAAGGTCTTGCGGTCTTCCGGATTGAGGAACGCGCCGACTGGCACGCGGCGGTCGCGGGCGCGCACGCAGATACGTTTCACGCCTTCGTCCTCGTTCGCCTCCACCTCCAGGCGCACCCAGGCCGGATTGAAGCGAACTTCCTGCGCCCGTCCGCCCGGCGTCACCTTGCGGATGACGAGCTGGGTACGGCTGACCTCGACCTCCTCGTAGGCGCGCGCGGCCCGGTAATTGAGCTTGAAAGCCAGCCAGATTGCGAGGAAGTCGAGCCCGAAGAAGCCGATCACTGGCCACGCGCCGAGCGACCAGAAGAAGACGCCGGTCAGGAACCACAGCCCGGCGATCGCGCCCATCAAGGCGATGAAGCCGCGACGGCCGAGCGAGCGGTGCGGCACAAGCGTAGCCGAGAAGATCGCATCATCGACGTTGCAGACGGTCATATGCGCGAAATATAGACATCGGGATGGCGGGGCCAACGAAAGAATCGACGAGTGCGCGTCGCGCCGCGGCCAAAGGCAAGCCGCGGAAGCGCATGAAGGCCGCGCGCTCGCGCCTCGCGCTCGACGAGATCGAGACGCTGTTTGCGCGGCTAGCGAAGAAGCTGCCGGAGCCGAAAGGTGAGCTCGAATTCGTCAATCCCTACACGCTTCTCGTCGCCGTGGTGCTATCGGCGCAGTCGACCGATGTCGGTGTCAACAAGGCGACGCGCCCGCTGTTCGCCAAGGTCGACTCGCCCGAGAAGATGCTGAAATTCGGCGGGGCGAAGCTGGTTCAGGCGATCCGCTCGCTCGGCTTCTTCAACATGAAGGCGAAGAACGTGATGGCGCTCTCTCGCATCCTGGTGGAGGAGCACGGCGGCGAGATGCCGCGTGAGCGCGAGGCGCTCGAGCGGCTGCCGGGCGTTGGCCGCAAGACGGCGAGCGTTGTTCTCAACACGGCGTTCGGCGTGCCGGCCATCGCCGTGGACACGCACATCTTCCGCGTCTCGAATCGCACCGGCCTTGCGCCGGGCCAGACTGCTGACGAGGTGGCTGACCTCCTGGAGAAGGTGGTGCCGGACGCCTACAAGCTCCACGCCCACCACTGGCTCATTCTGCACGGTCGCTATGTGTGCGTGGCGCGCAAGCCGAAGTGCCCCGAATGCGTGATCGTGGATGTGTGCAGGTTCAAGGGGAAGACGACGGTGTTCGGGGCCTGAGCAGGTCCGGCTTGGCTAAGTGTTCCGGCTTGTGGCGCTACGGGCGGGGCGCTATATGACCAACTAGATGGTCACGTATGGAGGCTGACCGATGGAGAGCGTCAGTCTGGCTGAAGCGAAGGCGCGCCTGAGCGAGCTCGTCACGCGGGCCGCAGAGGGCGAAACGGTTCAGATCACAAGGCGAGGCAAGCCGGTCGCGCAGATCACCCCGATCCAGCGCCCGAAGAAGCCGATCGACGTGGAGCTGCTGCGTTCTGTCAGCAGGAAGTCTCCCACACAGAAAGAGTCGGCCGGCGATTTCGTGCGTCGGATGCGCGATGACAGTCGGTATTGACCTTTGGATTATGTCGATACCTCCGTGTTTGTCGCAGCTTTCGCCGACGAAGCGCACACGCGGCGTGCGGAGCAGGTTCTGACAGGTCGCGAAGCCAGCGAGCTTGCAATCAGCGACTGGACGATCGCCGAGCTGTCCTCGGCGCTTTCGCTGAAGCTGCGCACGGGCAGCATCGATGCCCGAACGCGCGGGGCCGCGCTCAATGCCTTCGCCTCGATGATCGCGGAGTCGCTCGTGCTCTTCCCCGTCGAGCGCGCTCATTTCCGTGCCGCAGCCACCTTCTCCGACCGGCACATCCTCAATCTCCGCGCGCCTGATGCACTCCATCTCGCCGTCGCAGCGGAGCATGGTGCCGTGCTCGTCACGCTCGACGGGCGGATGGTGGACGCGGCCAAAGCGGTTGGCGTCGCCGCCAGGCTCGCTTGAGCGAGGGCGCTAGTCCGCCAGTCCCTCGAAAAGCGCCGTCGAAAGATACCGCTCCGCGAAAGAGGGGATGATGACGACGATGTTCTTGCCATCCCATTTCGGATCGCGCCCGACCTTCAGCGCCGCGGCGATCGCGGCGCCCGATGAGATGCCCACGGGAATGCCTTCGAGCCGCGCCGCCAGCCGCGCATAGGTGAAGGCTTCCTCGTTGGTCGCCGTCACGACCTCGTCGTAGACGCTCGTGTCGAGCACGCCGGGGACGAAGCCTGCGCCGATTCCCTGGATCTTGTGCGGGCCGGGCTCGCCGCCCGAAAGGATGGCGCTGTCGGTCGGCTCCACCGCCACGAGATGCAGATCGGGCTTGCGCGGCTTCAGCACCTGCCCGATGCCAGTAATGGTGCCGCCCGTGCCGATGCCGCAGACGATCACGTCGACCGCTCCGCCGGTGTCGTTCCAGATCTCCTCCGCCGTGGTGTGGCGATGGATCTCGGGGTTGGCCGGGTTTTCGAACTGCTGCGGGATGACGGCGTTCGGCGTCATCGCCGTGATCTCCTCCGCCTTCAGGATCGCGCCGCGCATGCCCTTGGCGCCCTCCGTCAGCACAAGCTCGGCGCCGAGCAGCCGCAGCATTTTGCGCCGCTCGACGCTCATCGTTTCCGGCATAACAAGGAGCAGCCGGTAGCCCTTGGCGGCGGCGGCGAAGGCGAGCGCGATCCCGGTATTGCCCGAGGTCGGCTCAACCAGCGTCGTCTCGCCCGGCTCGATGCGCCCGTCCCTCTCCAACGCATCGATCATTGCGACGCCGAGGCGATCCTTTACGCTGCCGATGGGGTTGAAGAACTCCCGCTTGGCGAGGAGATGGGCGTTGATACCTTCCGCCCGGGCGATCTTGTCGAGCCGCACGATCGGTGTGTCGCCGACCGTCTCCGTGATGGAATCGTAGATGCGGCCCCTCCCGGGCGCACGTCTGGTTGATGTCTTCTCTTGTGCGTCGTTCATCCTCGTCTCCTATCGCCTCAAGCCTAGAGGAGAAGGCGGGAGGATGCGAGGTCAGCCAGTGGAGCCAAAGCCTCCGGCGCCGCGCGCGGTCGCCGTGGAGAACTCCTCGACCACGCGGAGCTTCGGGCGGATGAGAGGCAGGAAGACCGCCTGCGCGATGCGCTCGCCCGGCTGGATGACGACGGGCGGCGTTCCGGCGGCGTTACGGTTGACGAGCGGGATGAGCCACGGGCCGGCATAGTCCGGATCTATCGTGCCGACCGACTGGCCGAGGATGATGCCGAGCTTCGCCCCGAGCCCGCTGCGCGCCAGCACCAATGCGACCACGTCGGGCCGGTTCATGAGGATGGCGACGCCCGAAGGCACCATGATCGCCGGCGCCTGCGGTTCGATCGCCAGCGGCGCGTCGATGCAGGCGCGCAGATCGATCCCCGCCGCCATGTCGGAATGGAAGGTCGGCAGCCCCCATTCATGCAGCCGCTCGTCCAGCACCTTCAGCTCGAATGCTGGTGGATCGGATTCTGGGCGCTCGCGTTTCAGCCGTTCGTATTCGAGCGGCACCAAATCCGGTCGCCTCGCCATCGCCATCCCTGCCGTTTCGTAGCGCGAGTTAGCCAGCGACGCGAAGCGGGCACAAGCACGCTGCGGCTGTGCCTGTTGATCAGTGTGGACGGTGCTCGTAACGCGCGCCGGGGGCGCCGCCAAATGTGTGGCTGCGCCACCGATAGATCGGCCGATGGAAATCTGCTCAAGACGAACGCGCTGCGCAGAGCTCCCTCGACCAGTAATCAGCAATTGATGTCGATCAAGTGCTGCGAGAGATCCCTGACGTCGTCCTGATCGGCAAGCTCGTAGGACTTCTGCGCGTCGCGGCAGTTCGATTCGGCGTCATCGTTCACCGAAGCGCGCATGCCGTAGAGCATGCCGACGAGCGCATTCTCCGCCTGGGCGTTGTCGATCAGCCTGGTGCAGGCCGCGACCACTTCGCTGGCGGACGCCTTGTCGGGGCTCATGCACATGGCGAAGTCCGCTTCCATGCCATCATAGGCATAGGCGGGCGCTGCAATCAGCACTGCAAGCGGTCCGAGCAATCT
>CAZARE010000116.1:0-4631 GCA_964487455.1 uncultured Propylenella sp. | reverse complement strand
GCCTCGGATTCCACACGATCCTCTCCACTCCGCTCTTGCGTGAAGGAGAAGCGATCGGCGCCCTGATGATCCGCAGGAACGAGGTGCGGCCGGTCAGCGACAAGCAAATCGATCTCCTGGCTACCTTCGCCGATCAGGCGGTAATCGCCATCGAGAACGCGCGGCTGTTTGAGGAGGTACAGGCGCGGACGGAAGAGCTGACGCGATCGCTCAATGACCTGCGCACCACGCAGGATCGTCTCGTACAGACGGAAAAGCTCGCAGCGCTGGGGCAGCTCACGGCCGGGATTGCACACGAGATCAAGAACCCGCTCAACTTCGTCAACAATTTCTCCGGCCTCTCCGCCGAGCTGATCGAAGAGCTGCGGGAGGTCCTGGCCGACGCCGCCCTCGACGAGAAAACGCGCGCGGAGGTCGACGAGCTCGCCGGTATGCTGACGGGCAATCTGGAGAAAGTCGTGCAGCACGGCAGGCGCGCCGACTCCATCGTGAAGAACATGCTTCTGCATTCGCGCAGCGGCTCCGGCGAGCACCGGCGTGCCGACGTCAACGCCATCGTCGAGGAAAGCCTCAACCTCGCCTATCACGGCGCTCGCGCCGAGAAGCAGGGCTTCAACATTACCATGGAGAAAGCATTCGATCCGGAGGCCGGCGAGGTCGACCTCTATCCGCAGGAGATCACACGTGTGCTCCTGAACCTGATCTCCAATGGCTTCTACGCCGCGGCAAAGCGCAAGGAAAAGCCAGACGGCTCCGCCTATGAGCCGATGCTCAGCGCTTCGACCAGGAACCTTGGCGACAGCGTCGAGATCCGCATCCGCGACAACGGCACCGGCATTCCGCCGGCGGTAAGAGAAAAGCTCTTCAATCCGTTCTTCACCACCAAGCCTGCGGGCGAAGGCACGGGCCTCGGGCTGTCGCTCAGCCACGACATCGTAGTGAAACAGCATGCTGGCACAATCGAGGTGGAAACCGAGCCGGGCACGTTCACGGAATTCCGGATCGTGCTCCCGCGGGATGCGGCGGCGCGTGGTGAAGGGGGAGAAAAGGCATGAGCCTGCTCATTCTCGTCGTGGATGATGAGCCGGACGTGGAGGAGCTCTTCCGCCAGCAATTCCGCCGCGACATTCGCGCCGGGCGTTTCACGATGGAATTTGCCGCCTCTGCCGCGATGGCGCTTCAGCGCATCCGTGAGGCGGAGACAGCCTCGCTCATTCTCATCCTGTCCGACATCAACATGCCGGGAATGAGCGGCCTCGAGCTTCTGCCACAAGCCAAGGCCCTG
Source organism: uncultured Propylenella sp. (assembly GCA_964487455.1). GTDB lineage: Bacteria > Pseudomonadota > Alphaproteobacteria > Rhizobiales > Afifellaceae > DASWJZ01. The sequence goes on along the minus strand of CAZARE010000116.1, from coordinate 3,346 downwards.
CGCCCCGATGTGCCGGTCATCATGATCACCGCCTATGGCGACGTGGAGACGAAGCGCAAGGCGCTGGAAAGCGGCGCCGAGGCGCTGCTCACGAAACCGATCGACTTCGAGGCGCTGCGGAGCGAGATCGACACGAGGGTCGAGCGCGCGGCATGACTGCGACCGTCCTCCTGGTCGACGACGAGCCGGACCTGGAACCGCTCGTTGTCCAGAGGTTTAGGCGGGACATACGCGAGGGCAAGATCAGCTTTCTGTTTGCCCGGGACGGCGTCGAAGCGATGGAGGTCCTTCAATCCAACGGCGCGGTCGACATGGTGGTCGCCGATATCAACATGCCGCGCATGGATGGTCTGTCGCTACTCGCGAAGCTGCAGGAGGTGGAAGGGAACCCCGCCACGATCATCGTTTCGGCGTATGGCGACATGGCCAACATTCGCATGGCCATGAACCGGGGGGCTTCCGACTTCCTGACCAAGCCAATCGACTTTCTGGACCTCGAGGCGACGATTGCGAAGACGTTGACTCAGGTCATTCGGGCGCGAAAGATTCGAGTGGAGAAGACCGAAGCCGAGCGGGCACGCATGGCTCTGGCTCGGTACTTCTCGCCAAAGCTCGCCGAGCAGCTCGCCAGCAATCCGCGCCTTATGGAGCTCGGCGGAGAGCGTCGCGAGGGCACGTTCCTCTTCACCGACCTCGCGAACTTCACGCCGCTGGTGGAGGCGGGCGACCCCGTCCGCGTGGTTCAGCTCCTCAATTCCTATCTCGACGGTGTAACGCAGGCCGTGTTCGATCACGAGGGGACTGTCGTGAAGATCCTCGGGGATGCCGTCTATGCCATGTTCGGAGCACCGATTGAGCAGGAGGATCATGCCGGCCGCGCCGTCCGGAGTGCGCTTGCCATCGACAGCTTCGCGCGAGAGTTCGAGGCGGTACAGGCCGCCGAAGGTGTCGCACTCGGCATCACGCGCATTGGCATCAATTCCGGGTCCGCCATCATCGGCAATTTCGGCGGAGCCCTGTTCTTCGACTACACGGCGCACGGCGACGCTATCAACGTGGCGGCACGGCTTGAGAGCGCCAATAAGCAACTCGGCACCCGCGTCTGCGTCAGCGCCACGACGGTCGCCCTGATGCCCGGCTTCCGCGGGCGTCCGGTGGGCGAGCTGGTCCTCAAAGGAAAGGAAGCGGCGCTGATGGCTTATGAGCCGCTATCGGAGGAGGAGTTTCAATCACCTCAGACAAGCTCTTACTTGTCAGCCTACGAGATGCTAGCGGCTGGAGACGCCTCAGGCGCGCGTAAGGCCTTCGCTGCGCTTGTGGGCCAGTATGGCGACGACGCGCTGGCGCTGTTTCACCTGCAGCGCCTGCTAGTTGGGAAGGCTAGTGTTCGGATCGAGCTGTCCGAGAAATGATACGCCCGATTGCGTCCTTAGGAAGACATTCGACTCCTGCTTAGGGTCATGCGCAGACGTCCCCGCCCCTCCTAGCCGCAGCCAACATCCAGCGCGTTGACTCGCCCCTTGAAGCTGCTATCTGTCCGCGCGCAATCCGGATCGGGCCGCGGACAGACGATTGGGGCGTCACGCCGGGGCCAGGGATCACCGCCCGCAGACGGAATTCACTCGATGACGGACGCCGTTCCGCACGCGCTGATGGCCAATGCGATCCGCGCCCTTTCCATGGACGCGGTGGAGAAGGCCAAGTCCGGCCATCCCGGCATGCCCATGGGCATGGCCGACGTCGCCACGGTGCTGTTCACGAAGCACCTGAAGCTCGACGCCGCCGAGCCTGACTGGCCCGACCGCGATCGCTTCGTGCTCTCGGCCGGGCACGGATCGATGCTGCTCTATTCGGTGCTGCACCTCCTCGGCTACGAGGACATGACGCTGAACGAGCTGACGCGCTTCCGTCAGCTTGGGTCGAAGACTGCCGGCCACCCCGAACACGGTCACGCCTCAGGCATCGAGACCACGACCGGGCCGCTCGGCCAGGGGCTCGGCAATGCCGTCGGCATGGCGCTCGCCGAGCGGATCATGAACGCGCGCTTCGGCGACGGGCTGGTGGATCACCACACATACGTCATCGCCTCCGACGGCGACCTCATGGAGGGGATCAGCCACGAGGCCATCGCGCTTGCGGGGCACCTGAAGCTGAACAAGCTCATCGTCATCTTCGACGACAATTCCGTCACCATCGACGGGCCGATCTCGCTCTCCGATTCCGTCGACCAGGTGAAGCGCTTCGAGGCGGCGGGCTGGTGGGCCTTCCGCATCGATGGGCATGACCCGGACGCCATCGACACGGCGCTTGCCGAAGCGAAGAAGAGCGACCGCCCGGTCATGATCGCGGCGAAGACGATCATCGGCAAGGGCGCGCCGAAGAAGGCGGGCACCGCGTCCTCGCACGGCGCACCACTTGGCGCGGAGGAGATCGCCGGGGCGCGCGAGGCGCTCGGCTGGACCTACGAGCCGTTCGCGGTGCCCGACGAGGCCGTCGGAGCGTGGCGTATGGCCGGACGCCGCTCGCGCAGCGCGCGCGAGGCCTGGCAGGAGCGGCTCGACGCGGCCGACGCGGCGACGCGGGCGGAATTCACCCGCCGCGTTGCCGGCGAGATCGGGCCGGAGCTCGACGAGGCGATCGCCGGACTGAAGCGCGGCTATGCCGAGACGCCGCAGAAGGTCGCCACGCGAAAGGCGTCGGAGATGGCGCTGGATGCCATCAACGCGGCACTGCCGGAGACGGTGGGCGGCTCCGCCGACCTCACGCCCTCCAACAACACGAAGTCGAAGGGGCTGGAGCCGATATCGGCGGGAAATTACGGCGGGCGCTTCATCCATTTCGGCATCCGCGAGCACGGCATGGCCGCCGCGATGAACGGCATGGCGCTGCATGGCGGGCTCATCCCCTATTCCGGCACGTTCCTGATCTTCTCCGACTATTGCCGTCCGGCGATCCGCCTCTCGGCGCTCATGGGGCAGCGCGTCGTCTACGTGATGACGCACGATTCCATCGGGCTCGGCGAGGACGGGCCGACGCACCAGCCGGTCGAGCACCTGGCGGCGCTCCGCGCCATCCCGAACCTCGTCGTCTACCGCCCCGCCGACGTGGTGGAGACGGCTGAGTGCTGGCAGCTGGCGCTGCACGACCGCGAGCGGCCGAGTCTGATCGCGCTGACCCGCCAGAACCTGCCGCAGGTGCGCGAAGGCTACGCGGAGGAGAACCTCTCGGCCCGCGGCGCCTACGAGCTTGCCGCCGACGAGGCGGCGAAGGTCTCCATCTTCGCCACCGGCTCGGAAGTCGCGATCGCGCTGGAGGCGAGGACGCTCTTGGAGAGCCGCGGCATCGC
>CAZARE010000115.1:0-2628 GCA_964487455.1 uncultured Propylenella sp. | reverse complement strand
ACGGCCCGTTGTTCTCCGCGGTCCAAGGCCAAGCTCGGCCTCTGACCGGGCGCGGGAACGCGTCAGCTCGTATCGCGGAACCGGTTGGTGATCGGGTAGCGGCGATCGCGCCCGAAATTCTTCATGGTGATCTTCACGCCGGGCGCCGCCTGCCGCCGCTTGTATTCGGCCACGTAGAGCAGGTGCTCCACCTTCTTCACCGTCGCGCGGTCGTAGCCCAGCGCCACGATGTTCTTCACCGGCATCTCCCTCTCCACCAGGCTCTCCAGGATCGCGTCGAGGTCTTCATAAGGCGGCAGCGAATCCTGGTCGGTCTGGTTCTCCCTGAGTTCCGCGCTCGGCGCCTTGTCGATGATGCGTGGCGGGATCACTTCGCCCGCCGGACCGAGGCAGCCAGCAGGCCGCTCGCGGTTGCGGTAGCGCGCCAGGCGGTAGACCTCGGTCTTGTAGAGATCCTTGATCGGATTGAAGCCGCCGTTCATGTCGCCGTAGATCGTCGAATATCCGACCGACATCTCCGACTTGTTGCCGGTGGTGAGGAGCATCAGGCCGAGCTTGTTGGAAAGCGCCATCAGGACGACGCCGCGCGTACGCGACTGGATGTTCTCCTCCGTCACATCGGCGGGCAGATTGGCGAAGAGCGGCTCCAGGACTTCGCCGAAGCCTTCGACCGCCGGCGCGATCGGTAGGACGTCGTAGGGCACGCCGAGGCGCTTGGCGCAGTCGGCCGCATCCTCCAGACTGGTCTCCGCGGTATAGCGATAGGGCAGCATGACGCAGCGCACGCGCTCCGGCCCGAGCGCATCCACCGCCATCGCCGCCGACACGGCGGAATCGATGCCGCCGGAAAGGCCGAGAACCACGCCCTTGAAGCCGTTCTTCTCCACGTAGTCGCGAAGGCCGATGACGCAGGCGCGCCAGTTCGCCTCCTCCAGCGCCGGCAGGCTCGCCATCGGCCCTTCAACGCAGCGCCAGCCGCCCTCGCTACGCCGCCAGCGCGTCAGCGCAACGCCTGTCTCGAACTGCGGCATCTGAAAGGCAAGCGTGCGGTCGCCGTGCAGTCCGAACGAAGCGCCGTCGAAGACGAGCTCGTCCTGCCCCGCCATCTGGTTTACGTAGATCATCGGCAGCCCGGTCTCCACGATCCGGGCGATCGCGACCTGCATGCGCTCCTCCGCCTTGTTCTGCCAGTAGGGCGAGCCGTTCGGCACGATCAGAAGCTCCGCGCCCGTCTCCGCGAGCGTCTCCGTCACGTCGGGAATCCACAGGTCCTCGCAGATCGGCAGCCCGATCCTCACCCCGCGGAAATCGACCGGCCCGGGCAGCGGCCCCGGCTTGAAGACGCGCAGCTCGTCGAAGACGCCGTAGTTCGGCAGCTCCACCTTGTGGCGCACGGCCGCGATCTTGCCGCCATCCATGAGGAGTACCGAATTGTGAAGTCCCGTTTCGTCGGTCCAGGGGCAGCCGACGACGATGCCGGGCCCGTCCCGCGTCGCGGCGGCGAGCGTTTCCGCCGCCTCGCGGCTCGCGATCTGCACCGCGGGCCGCAGCACCAGGTCCTCCGGCGGATAGCCGCAGAGGAACAGCTCGGTGAGCACGAGCAAGTCGGCGTCCATGGCGCGGGCTTCCGACCAGGCCTCGCGCGCCCTCTCAAGATTGCCGGCGATGTCGCCGACGATCGTGTTGAGCTGGGCGACGGCGATGTTCAGCGCGCCAGGGGGGTCTTCAGCCATGGCGCCGGATGTAGCCGGTGCCGCGAGAGGCGGCAATGCAGCCGCGACAGGTCAGCCAGGCAGGCGAACGCGATCGACGATGGCAACCTGCGCTTCCAACCCGCTCCGATTCCAATCCCACATCGCTCAGTCGGCCGCCAGCCGGCCACCGGGTGCGAAGTCCTGCGGTCGAGGCGAGGCCACGGCCCGGTGGCGCCACACGCCGAAGGCGATCACCGGGAGGATAATCGCCGCCGCAAATATGGCGTAGGCGTCGTTGGGGTGGAAAATGACGATGAATGCAACGAGCGCCAACGCCGCGCGCAACAGGACATTGGATCCGCGGTTCTCCGCGAAGTGCCCGAACATGGCAAAGGTGACGCCGCAAGTGCCGATGGCGACCAGCAGCGTGTCGTGGATCTGCGCCCAGCCGGGATTCACCACCATGTCCTCGCGCACGAAAATGGCGAAGGACATGAAGGTAATCGGGAGGCAGATTTTCAGCGCCTCGAACATGGTGCGCATGAACGAGGCTTCCGCGATCCGCGACGCGACGGCGGCCGTCAGCGAGGTGGGCGGCGACAGCTCGCCCCAGATCGCCAGCAGGAAGGCGAAGAAGTGCGCCACCCAGGGATCGATGCCGAGCGTCCTCAGCGGCGGCACGATGATGATGGCGACGATGATGTAGGTGGCCGTCGGCGGCAGGCCGGCCCCTGCCAGCCAGCCGAAGATCCAGGCCATCAGGATGGTCGCCAGGATATGCCACTCACCGAGGTCGAGCAGGATGCCGCCCATGCGGTTGATAAAGCCGGTGACGGTGAAAAGCCCGATCATGATGCCGAGCGTGGCCATCAGCAGGGTGAGATAGGACGTCATCTCGGCGTGCGTGTCGATGGTGGTGCGGATGTTGCCGAGC
>CAZARE010000114.1:0-3801 GCA_964487455.1 uncultured Propylenella sp. | reverse complement strand
GGCAATGGTGCGCAAGCAATATTTCGACCTGCCGCAGAAGTCGAGCGCCGGCACTCCGACGACGTTCTATTTCGACCCGCAGCGCGGCGCCCCGACGCTCTATGTCTGGCCGGTGAAGGCGACGATCACGACCGAGACGCTGCGGCTGACCTATCAGAAGCGCTTCGACGACATCGACGATCTCGACAACGACATCGACGTCGAACAGGAATGGCTGGAGACGGTCGGCTATAACCTGGCCGCCCGGCTTGCCGACGATCACGGTCTAGAAGGCGGCGTTGCTTCCCGCATCATCGCCCGCGCCGAGATGCTGCACCTGGAGGCCATGGACTACGACCGCGAAGACACCGTCATCTTCACGATGGAGCCCTGCTAGCGCAATGGCGAAGCTCCCGCTCGTCCTGCCGATCCAGTCCAATATCGGGCGCGACGGGCAGGTCGCCAATGTGCGCCTGATCAATGCCTATGCCGAGGCGGCTGGCGAGGATGCCAAGAACGCCGTGGTCATCTACGGGGCACCGGGGCTTGCCCGTCTCGACGACGACGCCTACACGGGCGCCTCGCGCGGCATGATCGAACTCAACTCGAACGCGCTGATCCACTTCACCGGCAACCAGATCATCAGCTACGACCAGGGCTTCGTTAACACGCAGGTCGGCACGCTGGTGGGCTCGGGGCGCGTGCATCTGGCGCGCAACCGCAACTCGACGCCGGAGATCGGCATCATCACCGGCTCGGGCCAGTATTACATCCTGTCGGGCGGCAGCATCGCGCAGATCACGGACGCCGACCTGCCGACGCCGAATTCCATTTGCTATCTCGACGGCGTCTTCCTGTTCGGGATCAGGGACGGGCGCATCTTCTGCTCCGATCTGGAGGACGGCACCGCGATCCAGGGCGATGCCTTCGGCACGGCGTTTTCAGACTCTTCCGACCTGGTGCGGGTCTTTGCGCATTCGGGCTTTCTATACGTCTTCAAAACGAAAGGCACCGAAATCTGGCAGGCCGACCCGGCGCTGGCGGCGGAGAATTTTTTCTTTACGCCCGTGCAGCAGAACATCCCCTATGGCTGCATCGCGCCCCACTCGATCACCAGCCTGGAGCGCGGGCTGATCTGGGTCGACAATAACGGCCTCGTGCGCTTCGGGCGCGACGGCAGTGCCGCCCGCATCTCGACGCATGCGGTCGAGCGCGCCATCACCTCGCTGACCGACACGCAGCGGCGCAATATCGAGGGCTTCACCTACACGTTTCACGGGCATCAATATTACACGATGTCCTCGGCTCTCTTTACCTGGCAGTTCGATGCGACGAAGGAGAAGTGGGACGAGCGCAAAAGCGTCGGCTCGGTGCGCTGGCGGGCGACCTCATTCGAGCAGTTCAATTCCGTCAATGTCGTCGGCTCGGTCGATGACGGCAAGATCTACAAGATCGACCCGGACACGCATGACGAGGGCGGCGATCCGCTTGTCGCAGAAGTCTGGTGCGCTCACAGCCATAATTGCCCCGACGCCATGCTGGTCGATGCCTTCGAACTCGATGTGATCTCCGGCGTTGGGCGCACCTCGGCCGATGTTGAAATCTCCGACCCGAAGGTGATGATCGATTATTCCGACGATGGCGGCGCCACATTTGCGGGCGAGCGCATCGGCGAACTTGGCAAGATCGGCGAGCGCCGTCGGCGCATACGGATGAACAAGTGGGGCAAGGTGGAGAACCCGGGGCGCGTCTGGCGCATCCGCTCTTCCTCGCCCGTCCTGCGTGGCACCATTCAGGCATATCTTCACGCGAGGCCGGCGACATGACGATCTCCGTGCCGCCGGAGATGCTCGCCAAACTCGGGCTGCCGTTTACAGCGTCCTACCGCCTGGTCGTCGACGCGATCAACAAGACCTACATCAACGGCCTGCCGCGGGCGCCGGCCTATACGGTGGCGGCGGTGCCCAGTGCCGCAAATGTCGGAACGCTGATCTATGTGTCGGACGAGACCGGCGGCGCGGTGCTGGCGTTCGCGGACGGCACGAACTGGCGGCGGGTTACGGATCGCACCATCGTTTCATGATCCGCGAGGCGAGCGAAGGCGATGTGCCGCGGCTGGTCGAGCTGGGCCTGCGCTTCATGCATGAGAGCGCCTACGGGCAGCATCTGAGCATCAACCGGCAAGCCCAGGCGGAGCTGGCGCGATCGCTGATCGAGGCACCGCACGGGCTTGTGCTGGTCGATGAGCAGGACGATGAAGTCGTCGGCATGATCGGCGTCATTGCCACGCGCCACCCGCATTCCGGCGACCCTGTGATGTCGGAGCTTTTCTGGTATGTGCTGCCTCGGGCGCGCGGCACCGGCGTCAAGCTGCTGTTGCGGGCTGAGGCCTGGGGGCGCCAGAACGGGATCACGAAAAGCCTCGTGGTGTCGCCGAGCGACGCCGTGGCGGCGCTGTATGAGCGCCTTGGATACGAGCCGCTGGAGCGGCAATTCATCAAAACTTTATAGGGCATAAAGACATGGCTATCGGAACGGGTGCCGCACTTCTCGGCTCTGCCGTCATCGGCGCGGGTTCCTCGATCTTCGGCGCCAACAAGGCCGCCAGCGGCGCAAAGAGTGCCGCGAAGCTGCAGGCGAAGCAGTTCGACGAAACGAAAGAACTGATGTCGCCCTATACGGGCGCGGGCGCCAATGCGCTGGAGCAATACGAGACCGGCATCGGCCTGCGCGGGCGCGAGGCGCAGCAGGGTTTTTATGACAATTTTCAGACCGATCCGGGCTTCGAGACCTCGCTGAACAACGCGCTCGACGCGACGATGAAGAAATATTCGATCCTGGGCAATACCGGCGGCGGCCTGGCGAACTCGCTGCTGACGACCGGGCAGAATGCGCTGTACGGCCAGTATCAGAACCGGCTGTCGCAGCTCGGCGGGCTGGTCGACACGGGCCGCAATGCGGCAAGCGCGGTCGCAGGCTTTGGCCAGCAATCGGCCGCGCAGCAGGGCAATCTGCTCTCGCAGGCCGGCATGTTCCAGGGGCAGGGCATCCAGGGCTTCGGCAATGCGCTGTCGGGCGGGCTGACCAATCTGGCGGGGGTCGATCTTTACCGGGAAGGCCTCGCCGCCGGTCAGGGCGGCCAAAACAGCAACGTGCCGTTGCCGGTGCGCAATCCTCTCAGCAACAGGGCATTCCTCTCATGACGTTTGCGAACCCCTACATCCCGGACATCAACAATATCCTGGGGCAGCACCAGCGCGGGATGCAGGTCGGCGGTGCGATGCGCCAGCAGAACGCGCTGACGGCGGCGGGCCAAGCCTTCACGCAAGGCGACCAAAAGGGCACCGTCAACGCGCTTGCGGGCGCGGGCATGCTCGACCAGGCCATGGCGGCGGAAGGGCATTTCAAGGAAGCCGCGCGCGAGGCTGATGCCGCCAAGCTCGCCAAGGTGCAGCAGTTCAATAATTACGTCGGCAATATCGGGCTGGCGATCAATAATCTGCCGCCCGACGCCCGCGCGCATGCATGGCGCGAAGCGGTGACGCGCTCGCGGAAAGCCGGCGTGAAGCTGGGCCCGGAATATGACGATTTTGGTATGTTCGACGTGCTGATGGCTCGGACGGGCAAGACCGGCGAGATCATCGCGAATGAATACAAGCGGCGGGAACTTGAGGCGAAGGGCGCCGGTGGTGGCGGACTGATGAACGTCCCTCCAGGCAATGTCGTCCTTGACAAAACGACCATGCAACCTGTGTTCCAGGCTCCCGACAAGCCGGGGGGCGGCAAGAATTTCACCGATGGTCAAACCAAGGCGGCAAACTT
>CAZARE010000113.1:0-4077 GCA_964487455.1 uncultured Propylenella sp. | reverse complement strand
TGAGCGTCCAATCGGCCGTATCAAGCCAAAGCGCCGTGGTTTCGGTCTCCTCGCCCGGGCGCAAGCCGAGGCGCCTGATGGCGCTCGTGTTCGTCGCCGGCGTAAAGCCGAGATCGATGTCCTTAAGGGTTGACATGCCTTCAACTTGAATGCCGCCCGCCTGCCAGCCAGACGCGCGCGATCTCTCCACAAACACGCTCGATGCTCATGTCGGCGCTTCGCACTCGAAGCAATTGACCTTCATTGGGTCCTCCCCGGTAAAGCAGTTGGATTCGGCCCTGCGACTCCTGGGTTGCCGGCGGTGCGCCGGCTGCAGCGCGACTGACCCATCTCGAACGCATGGAGCAGGAGTTCGGCGATCTCGCGATCCGTCGGCCCCTAAAGCTCCGCATGCATCTCCCGGAACAGTCTCGGCGCCACGCCGAAGCGGCGCTCGAAGGCCTCCGAAAATCGTGTGGCCGGCGACAGGCCGACCTTTGCAGCGACTGCCTTGAGAGAAAGCCCGCGCGAGAGCAGCATGCGGGCAGCGTCGAGTCGAGCCGTCTCTACGAAACGGGCAGGCGTCTGGCCTGTCGCTGCCACAAACTTGCGATGGAACGTGCGTTCCGTCAGTCCAGCACGCTCGGCCAGCGAGGGTATGTCCAGCGGCGCGGCGAGATTTGCCTGTATCCATCCGATCAGATCGGCGAACGGGCTGTCGCCTTTGACCTGGGCCTGCAGGACCGGGCTGAACTGAGACTGATAGCCCGGACGACGGGCATAAAGGATCAGACGCTTCGCAACCTCGCCGGCAATCGTCGCATCGAGGTCGTTGGCGATCATCGCAAGCGCCATATCGATCCCGGTGGTGACGCCGGCCGACGTCCAGATGCGCCCGTCCACGACATAGAGCGCGTCAGGGTCGACGTTGACGGCCGGGAAGGTTTCGGCAAGCGGCTCACATGAAGCCCAATGGGTCGCGACTCGATGGCCGTTCAGGAGCCCAAGGGCCGCGAGAAGGAAGCCTCCGCTGCAGACCGAACCCAAGCGTTCGGCCTTTGCGGCCAGTTTCGGCAGAGCAGCCCGAAGGGCCGGATCCGCCACGGCCGGCAGCAGTTCCTCCCGTTCCGCGCCAGCGACCAGCACGGTCTGTGCGTCTCGCGGCCGGACTGCGCTGATGCAACTCGTCTCGACGGCAACGCCACTGCTGCTTCGGATGGAGCCGCCTTTTGCGGATACAAGCCCGACCCTGTAGAACGCCTGTTTGCCGGACGGGCCCAGGGCGCGATTGGCGCCGTTGAAGACCGATGCGGGCCCTGCCGTGTCGAGCAGTTCGAAGCCCGGGTAGACGATGAAGACGACATGGTGCATTGGCAGAAATTACCGCACCGTCGAAATTTCCGCCACGCTTTTCCTCCGTTCGGGTTTTACCGATCGGCGCTCAACCCAGACTATCCGAAGCTGTCGGTCGGAATGTTGGCCGGGTTCGTTCCAGACCACCTCCCAGATGTGTCCATTCGGATCTCGGAAATATCCTGCGTAGCCGCCGAAGAACGTCTCGCGAGCAGGCTTTATGATTTCGGCGCCAGCCCGCGCAGCCTCCTCCATCACGGCGTCGACTTCCTCGCGCTGCACAACGTTGTGTCCGATGGTGAACGAGGTCGAACTGACGGGCGTTTTCGGGTGCCCGGTATCGTACGCCACATCGTCCTGCGCCCAGATCGCGAGTTTCAGCCCGCCCGAGAGCGTGAAGAATGCGATGGCGCCATGCTCGAACTCCCGACCGACGATGCCTTCCGTCGGAAGCCCGAGGCCGTCGCGGTAGAATTCGAGCGAGCGTTCGAGATCGGATACGCCGATCGTAAGAACCGAAGTTCGGGGTTTCATGACGATCGCCCTGTTCTGTCGGAGCTTCAGGCATAGCCCCGACAGCGACAGAGGAATTGAACAGAACGGCCAATGTCGGCATGACCGGTATGCGATCACCACTTGCCTGAGCCGGCGATCGCCGTCTCAGATATCGATACCCTGAGCGATCGATCGATCTGTCGCGGCGTGCTCCCCGTCAGGCGACGGCTCTCGCGCACGAGATGGGCCTGATCGGAATAACCTGCCTCGCTTGCAAGGATTGCCGCCGGGCTGTTCGACCGGCTGGAAAGCTGCAGATAGCGCTGATAGCGAAGGATGCGATCCAGCGTCTTCGGGCCATACCCGAAGTTCTCGTCAAAACGCCGCCGCAATGTCCTCTCGCTCATTCCCAGCGCCCGCATCAGCCATGGGATGAGCGGCGCGTCCGGCGGCGCGCCTCGCTCCACGAGGTCGTAGCTTGTGCGCATTATCGCGTCGGGTTCGTTCGAGGTGGTTTCCTCGGCCACGGCTTTCTCAAGCGAGGAAAGCAGGCCTCCGAGATCGTCCTCGAGACGGATACGGCGCGCGAGGCGTCGGGCGCGCTTATCCCACAGGTCCTCCAGCGGCAGTCTCTGGCCGACGAGCTCCACGAGCGGCACGCCGAGCCATGCCGCCGCCGCGGCGGGGTGGAAGCGAAAGCCGATGACAACTTCGCCGGCCGAGAGAGTTTCGGTTTGCGGATCCCTGTCCGGGCCGGCGACGCGAAAGGTTCCTCCGATCCACTGCAGGTCGATTGTCGCGTCCGGGGTGATGATGATCGGCGGCGCACTGACAGCGTCCATCCGGTGCACCCAAATCGAGGCAAAACTTCCCTTCAGCCGCGCCGATGGCGCCCGGGATCAACGATGCCACGGAGACCACCGACTATCTGGTGCCGACCGGCATACTCAGGCGCGCCGACATTGCGGACGTGGTGTTGCTGGCGACCGGCCCGGGGCCGGTGCAGTTATTTCCCGCGCTCAGGGTGGAGCCGGACGCGACCATCGCGGAGTTCGACGCCGAACACCGTGAAGGCGCCGACTACGTCATCGTGCCCGCCATGAGCCGCGACGACGATCCGGCGGTGCTCGCATGGTTGCAGGACCAGTCCCGCAAGGGCGCGATGATCATCGGTGTCTGCGCCGGTGCGAAGGTGGTCGGCGCCGCCGGTCTGCTCGACGGCCGCCGGGCCACGACCCACTGGTACTATCTCGACGAGATGCTCAAACGCAGTCCGACGATCGACTATGTCGCGGACCGGCGGATGGTCGCGGACGACCGTATCGCGACGACGACCGGAATCTCCGCCTCCATGCCGATGATGCTGACGCTGATCGAAGCGATCGCGGGCCGCGCGAAGGCGGAAACGGTCGCTCGCGATCTCGGCGTCGAAACCTGGGACATGCGGCATGCGAGCGCCGCGTTCTCTCTGACGCGCCCATTCGCGACGACGGTACTCGCCAACCGCATGGCTTTCTGGAGCCGCGAGGAACTGGGTATGCCGCTGGCGGCGGGTATCGACGAGGTCTCGCTCGCGATTGTGGCCGACGCCTGGTCGCGAACTTACCGGTCAAATGCCGTTACATTCGTGGCCTCGCCGTCGGCGGTCATTACGGCCAACGGCATCCGTGTCCTGCCGGACCGCAACAGCCCGGACTGGCCGGAGGAGCGTCGCGTGCCGACCTTCTCCGACCAACGACCTGCGGATGCACTGGACTATACGCTTGATACCATCGCCGATCGCTATGGCGAGCGCACCACCAATGTCGTGGCGATGCAGCTCGAATACCCTCGGCCGGACTAGGCGCGTCGGGTCGTTCCGTCGGGGCGCAAAAAAACTCAGCCCGGACTGTCGAGAAGCGCATCGGTCGTTCGTCGTACGGGCGAACCCCCAGGAGATGACGAATGTCTCACCGCACCATGCTTTCCATTGTCGCCGCGGCGACGCTGAGCCTTGCCGCACCCACCGCTACGCTGGCCCAGGAGGTCTCTCAGGTGCCAAAGCTCCCAACCCCCGTCGAATCCGGTTTCGCCGACGTCAACGACGTCAAGATCTGGTACCAGACCTATGGCGAAGGCGACCCGCTAATCCTGCTCCACGGCGGCTTCGGCTCGGTCGAGATGTTCGGGCCCAACCTCGAAGCCCTGTCGCAGGGCCGCAAAGTCATCGGCGTCGACCTTCAGGCACACGGCGGCACCGGTCCGCTCTGC
>CAZARE010000112.1:0-6240 GCA_964487455.1 uncultured Propylenella sp. | reverse complement strand
CGGCGTAAGAAATCCGCTAGTGTATTCAGGCCTCATCGAAGTATCGGATTATTCGAACGCGCAATCGGAGCCGCCGGAATATTCCGCGGCACTGGAGACGGCGCGGAACGCCGATCTTCCGCCGGCGCTTCGTCGCATGCTGCACTTCTCCGCTGCAAAGATCGATCGCGCCATGGGGCGCCAGGATGCCGAGTTCGATCAGTATGCGCGCGCGAAAGCCTTCTACGCCGAGCGATTCGACCTCGCCTATTTCGCCGATGTGGTCGCCGCTCTGAAGCGCGCGACGCCGCCGGAATTCTTTGCCGAGCGAGCGCGTTGCGCCGACAAGAGCACGCGCCCGATCTTGGTCTTCGGAATGCCGCGCTCAGGGACGACGCTAACCGAGCAGATTCTGTCGGCGCACCCCAGTGTGGCGGCGGCCGGCGAGCTGCGCTTCTTCCAGGATACTGCCCGCGCTCTCGGGATTAGCGTGCGGCGCCTTGAGCATAGCTTGCCTCCCGACCGCATCGCAGAGGCGGTGCACGGGCTGGAGGCCTCCAAGGCGCGCGGTCTTGCGGCACAATACTTGTCGAAGTTGCAGCTCCATGGTGGCGGCAAGATGCGGGTCACCGACAAGATGCCGCAAAACTTCCTGCATCTTTGGCTGATTGGCCTGCTGTTCCCGCAGGCCACATTCATCCACTGCGTCCGCGACCCCATCGCCACGTGCTTTTCCTGCTACACGACAGATCTTGGCGACGGGCACAACTATACTGCCGACTTCGTCACTCTGGCAGGTTATTATCGCCTGTACCAAGAATTGATGCGCCATTGGTCGGAGGTCCTGCCGTTCACCATGTTCGAAAGCCGCTACGAGGACTTGGTTCGCGAACCGGATGAGTCGGTGCGGAAGCTCGTTGACGCGGCGCGCCTGCCCTGGGACGATGCTTGCCTCTTCGCTCACAAATCGGACCGCGCGGCGCAGACTGCCAGCTACGCGGAGGTGCGCAAGCCGATCCACGCGGGCAACGTGGAAAAGTGGCGCTCCTACGAGCAGCACATCGAGCCTCTCAAGGCCGCATTGGCCGACGCTGGAGCCCTCCCGCGGACCTGAGCCGCTCTGCGCTTGCGCGATCCGGGGCGTCCGCCCCAAATGTAGCTCAGTCGCGAACCACCAGCACGGATTGCCTCGCGTGACGCACGACCCGCGCGGCGTTCGGGCCGAGCAGATAGTCCTGCAGCGTCGGCCGGTGCGAGCCCATGACGATCAGGTCGGCGCGGATATCTCCCGCCACCCTGAGAATCTCGTCGTAGATCGTTCCCCTGCGCACCACGGCCTTTGAGTGGACATCCGTCGGCACGTGCGTCGCGCGGAAGGCCTCCAGGTCCTTCCCGGCCTCGGCCATGGCCTTTTCAGCGAAGCCTGCCGGAAAATATGTTCCGACCATGCCTTCGCCGAAGCTCGGGATCACGGTGAGGAGCGTGAGACTGCCGCCGTCGCTGCGGGCGTGGAAGATCGCCGCGGGAAGCGCGCGTCTCCATGAGCTCTCTTCGCCGAGATCGATCGGCAGGAGGACGATTCTGAACATCAGGACACCGCTTCGGCCCTGGCTCCGCCCGCCGTCGCGCGAGAGCGTCGCCATTGCGAGTACAGAATCAGCCCGAGCAGGGCCAGCCCGAACGGATAGACCAGCTCCTTCGGCGGCTGTCCGCTGACCTCCACGTCGACCGCGGTGACAATGTCGCCGAAATCCATGCCCACTTGCTCGGCCGGGCCGCCGAAGGCAAAGCTATCGACGATCCAGCTGCCGCCATCATTCCGCGCCAGCGTCAACCCGAACGGACCCTGGGTCTCCAGCCGGCTCGGCTCCGGCGTCTCGAGCGCGAACAGCTTGAACCGGTCGCCGTAGGGCGTTTTACGCACCACGTGGAATCGAACCACCTGCTCCGGATCGGTGGTCACCTCTCCGGCGGCAAAACCCTGCATGCTTACAGGTGCGAAGGGCGGGTAGACGCGGTCCATGAACAAGCCCGGCCGGAAGAGCGCCAGGATCACCACGATGAGGCCGAGGCTCTCCCACCAGCGATTGCGCACCATTATCCAGTTCTGCGTCAGCGCGCTGAAGGAGAGAATCGCCAGGAGCGACACGACGAAGACGAGCACCGCGTGCCATATGCTTTCCACGCCGATCAGGAGGAGCGTCGGGTTGAAGATGAAGACGACCGGCAGGATTGCCGTGCGGATGTCATAGAGGAACGCCTGCACGCCGGTGCGCATCGGGGATGCCCCCGATATCGCCGATGCTGCGAACGCGGCGAGACAGACCGGCGGGGTTGAGTCCGCCAGAAGCCCGAAGAACAATACGTAGAGATGCACCGCGATCAG
Source organism: uncultured Propylenella sp. (assembly GCA_964487455.1). Lineage (GTDB taxonomy): Bacteria > Pseudomonadota > Alphaproteobacteria > Rhizobiales > Afifellaceae > DASWJZ01. The sequence continues at coordinate 3,875 of CAZARE010000112.1, read as the reverse complement.
CGGCATGACGAGACCCGAGGCGCTGCCGAGCTCGACCAGCACGCCGGCAAGCAGCGAGGCGACGACGAGATAGTTGGCGGTCGTAGGCAGTCCCATTCCGAGCACGATGCACAGGACCGCGGTCAGCCCGAGCAGGACGTAGACGTTGCCGCCGGCGATCTGCTCCATCACGCCGATCAGCGCGTTGGAGAGGCCGGTGGAAGAGACCGCGCCGACAATGATTCCAGCGGCGGCGATCGCTACCGCGATGCCGACCATGTTGCGGGCGCCGGCGATCATGCCGGCGACGCAGTCCTTGAAGCCCTCCCACAAGGCCGGCCCCATCCGTGTGCCGCCGGCCCGCATCTCGACGACCACCGGGCGCAGCAGGATGATCGCGAACAGCGACAGGATCGAATAGAAGACGGCGCTTGCCGGGCTCCATCGCTCGACGATCAGCAGGTAGACGAGAATCACCAGCGGAATGAGATAGTGCAGGCCGCGGATGAAGGTTTTGCCGAGCAGCGGTATGTCGGCGGCCGGAAGTCCCCTCAGCCCTAGCTTCAGCGCTTCAAGATGCGATATGTAGAGGAGCGCCATGTAGCTGATCACGGCCGGTATGAAGGCGGCCTTGATCACCTCGAAATAGGTGATGCCGACGAACTCCGCGATGATGAAGGCGGCAGCGCCCATGATCGGAGGCATCAGCTGTCCGTTGGTCGAGGCGGCGACCTCGATGGCGCCGGCCTTGACCGCCGGCATGCCGGTCTTGCGCATGACCGGGATCGTGAACGTGCCTGTGGTGACGACGTTGGCGATCGACGAGCCGGAGATCATTCCCGTCATGCCGGAGGCGAGGATCGCGGCCTTCGCGGGACCGCCGCGCATCCGACCGACCATGGCGAAGGCGAGATCGAGGAAGTACTTCCCCGCCCCCGCCCTCTCCAAGAGCGCCCCAAAGAACACGAAGAGAAAGAAGAAGCTGACCGAGACGCTGATCGGGATGCCGAAGATGGCCTCGCCGCCGAGCCATTGATAGCCGATCAGCCGCTCGAGCGAGACGCCCTTGTGCGAGATGACGTGCGGCATCTGCTGCCCGAAGACCGAGTAGAGTAGGAACAATGTGCAGACGATGACGAGCGGGATGCCGATCGCGCGCCGCGTGGCTTCAAGCAGAAGCAGGATGCCCATGCCGCCGATGATAGCCTCGATCGGAAGCTCGAAACCGCCGAATTGCCAGTCGAGCAGCCTGCCCTGGCGGCGCACCAGACCCTGATAGCCGAAGTAGAGGTATAGCGTGGCGATGCCGGCGAGGATCGCCAGCGCAATGTCGTACCAGGCGATGCGCCGGTGCCGGTGATGCGCGCGCGCCGGAAAGATGAGAAACGCCAGGACCAGACCGAAGGCCAGATGCACGGCGCGGGCGGGAACGTCGGTAATGATCCCCACCCCCCACATGAAGGGGAAGGGAGAGGCGATCCACAGCTGGAAGAGCGTCCACAGGAAGCAGGTGATTCCGATGACCAGGCCGAGCGTGGGGCCTGTCGCGCGCTCCGTCTCAAGCTTCTCGAGGGCCTCGGCCGTGTCCGCGGAGATCGCGCCGCCTGACTCTCTCTCCCCCTCGCGCGCGCCTCGATCTGCCGACATGACCCCCTCATGCTCAGCGAAATGAAGGGCGCCCGCCGGCAAGGCGAGCGCCCGACCCGTGCGGCGGTACTTACATCCAGCCCTTCTCCTTGAAGTACCTTTCGGCTCCCGGATGCAGCGGCGCGGAAAGCGCGTCCTTGATCATGTTCTCCGGGTTTAGGTTGCCGAATGCCGGATGCAGCGAGCGGAAGTCGTCGAGGTTCTCGAACACGGCCCGCGTCACCTCGTAGACGACATCCTCCGACACGTCGGCGCTGGTAACGAACGTGGCCATCACGCCGAACGTCGTCACGTCCTCGTCGGTCGTCGTATAGGTGCCCGCGGGGATCGTCGCGAACGCGTAATAGTCGTGCTCCTCGACCAGCTGCTGGGCGACCGGATCGTTGCCGAGATCGACGATATAGGCGTCACAGCCGTCGGTGGCGACGGAGACGCCGGCATTCGGCACGCCGACCGTGTAGCCGAACGCGTCGATGTTGCCGTCGCACAGCGCGCTCGCCTGTTCGGTCGAGGTCAGCTCGGTGGCCACGGCGAAGTTGCTCGTGGTCCAGCCATGGCCGGCCATCAGCTCCTCGGTGGTGCCGCGCTGGCCGGAGCCGGGATTGCCGATATTGAAGCGCTTGCCTTCCAGATCGTCCCAAGACTGAATGCCGGAGTCGGCGGCCGCGATGACGTGGTAGGGCTCCGCGTGGACGCCGAACACCGCCCTACGCTCCGGGCACGGGTTGACCCGGTCGGGCGCCGAGCCGTTGTAGGCGTGGAACTGCCAGTCCGACTGGGCGACGCCGAAATCGAGCTCTCCTTCGCAGATCTGGCCGATGTTGTAGGTAGAGCCGGCGGTTGAAGGCGCCGAGCAGCGCAGGCCATGCTGGCGTGCCCCCTCGCCTCCCTCGATGGCTTCCTTGTGGACCATGCGGCATATGGAATTGCCCACGACGAAGTAAACGCCCGTGGGACCACCCGTTCCAATGGTGATGAAATCCTGCGCGGCAGCCGGAGCGGCGCCGAAAGAGACGGACGCGCCAAGCGTGAACGCGCACGCAACGGATTTGACGTATTTCCCGTGTAACCTCATGATCTTCCTCCTATTTTTCCAGTACGATTTCTGAATTCTCCCAATTGCCGGCCGGCGGGGCCGGCCTCCTGAGAAGAAAGTGTGCAGGTCGCCGCGCTCAATGCAAGCTGGGCCGCCGGATTCCTTCATCTGCTATCTCCGCGATGGCGGCATCGACGGACTCGCCAAGCCGCTCGACGATCGCGTCGATCGTCTCGCCATCGACGATAAACGGCGGTGCGATCAGAACGTGATCGCCATTCGCGCCGTCCGCGGTGCCCTGAGCGGGATAGACGCAGAGCCCGCGCGCCATCGCGGCGCGCCTGATGCGCCCCGCAAGGCCGCGCTCCGCCGCGAACGGCGCCTTGCTGCCGCGATCCTCGACCAGCTCGATGGCGCGGAAAAGCCCGCGGCCTCGCACCTCGCCGACATACGCGCGATTGCCGAAGCGCTCCTCCAGCCCCGCCTGCAGGCGCTCACCCTGGCGAACCACATTGGCCAGCAGCTTGTCGCGGCGGATCACCTGCTGCACCGCGAGCGCCGCCGCGCACGGAACCGGGTGGCCGATATAGGTATGGCCGTGCTGGAAGGCTCCCGAGCCCTTGGCGAACGCGTCGAAGACATGTGCCGCCATCAGGGCGGCCCCGATCGGCTGGTAGCCGCCGCCGAGCCCCTTGGCGACGGTCATGATGTCGGGCGCGATCCCCTCCTGCTCGCACGCATGCAGCGTGCCGGTGCGCCCCATGCCGCACATCACCTCGTCGAGGATGAGAAGAACGCCGTGGCGGTCGCAGATCTCCCGAATGCGCTTGAAGTATCCGGGCGCCGGCGTGTCCGCGCCCGCCGTGGCTCCGACGACCGGCTCGGCGACGAACGCGATCACGGTCTCGGGCCCGAGCTCGAGCAGCTTCGCCTCGAGCGCCGCGGCGGCGCGCAGCCCATAGGCCTCCTCGCTCTCCTCCGGGCGGCGATGGCGATAGGGGTAGCACGGGTCGATCAGATGCGCCTCGAAGAGCAGCGGCTTGAACATCTCGCGCCGCGCGGCGTGGCCGCCGACGGCGAGCGCTCCGAGCGTGTTGCCGTGATAGCTCTGCCGCCGCGCGACGAAGCGCGCGCGCTGCGGCTCGCCGCGCTCGACGAAATACTGGCGCGCGAGCTTCAGCGCGGTCTCCATAGCCTCCGAGCCGCCCGCGAC
>CAZARE010000111.1:0-2935 GCA_964487455.1 uncultured Propylenella sp. | reverse complement strand
GCGAGTCCCGCACCGAGCCGCCACCGGCCCGGGTGACGGCCCTTCTGCCAGCCGCGCTCGCGCGTGCGTACCGCGGCGACTGGCGGCTCAAACGGCGATCAGGCCGGCGCGGAGATCGGGACCGACGAGGCTGCCGACACGATTCTGAGCCGATGACAGATTCGATTCCAACAACCGGCGGACGCGACGGAGCTGCTCGCGCGATCGCCATGCGTCGCCATTCGTCGTCCGGTGGTACTCCTCGACGGCTTCGCCGAGTACCTTCGGATCGACTTCGAGGACGAAGCGGGGCGCGCGCTGGCAGGCGATCAAGGGAAGCGCATCACCGACGCGGGCGGCAGATCGAAGCGCGGCCTGGAGGGCCAGCGGATCGCCGGCGTCGGACATCCCGACGAGACGTGCAAGAACAAGCTCGATTCGGCGCGGTAGCGAGATCGGATTCCGCCTGCTTGGATCGTCGGCGAACGGCTCCGGGGCAATTGGCAGGACGGCCGGAAGCGCGGCCTCGGCGCGGCCAAGATCGTTTGCGATCTTCAGCGGGATGCCGATCGCTTCGATTTCTTCGCGGGTTCGCGTTCCCAGCGCTTGAATGCGCGCGCCTTTCCCGGCCGGTGTTAGCTCCTGATCCTGTTGGACGGCGGCGATCGCCTTCTCCAACTTGTCGAGGGCGTCTTCGAGCCGGTCGCGATGGCCATCGACGATTTCGGCGAAGCCGTCGAGGTCGGCCGGCTGAAGCGAATCGGAACCGAACAGGGCGTGGCGACTGACGGTGATATTTCCGGGCATTTTCTTTTCCTTTTTCAAGAGGGACGGGACTTTCGTTGGGTAGTAGCTGCGGCTACGGATTTCGCTTTTCTAGTCGCTTGTTTCGCTTTGCCCCTTGAACTACAAGCGCCGGGATCGGGGTAGGGGGGAACCGGCTCGGGGGGGAGGTAATTACCGCACGCGCTCAAGAACGTCGTCAAAGGCGCGGCCGGCATAAGGCCCGCTGGCACGTGGCGCTTCGTTGCACGGGCCGCGGAGCGAACGCCGTTCCACATCGCCTGCGCCGACGGTTCAAAGCGATCGTCATCGCCGCGGGTGTGCGCGTAGACCGCGTGGCGCGTGAAGCGATCGCCGATCGTCCGGTCAACGTCGATCGTGAGCGGGCCGCACGTCTGAACGTCCGCGCGCTTCGCCCGTCCACGCCGGCGAAGCCAGCGGCCGAGGCGGGCCCGGTCGGGAAGCTCGCGCACGAGCACGTTCCCGTCCCATAGCCCGTCGTGGTCGAAGTCGATCAGGTCGGTGGGTCGGTGGACGCCGATCCGTCGGCACGCCGCGGCGGATCCCACACGAAGCTCGAGGTGGACACACGGCGTCGCGCCGGGCAGGACTTTCGACGGGCGGCCGTCGTACACGACAAGGTTCCGCCGCGATCGGCGGGCGCGCGAGTAGCTCGTACGCCGGAAGTGGCGGACGGCACCTCGGTGATACCGCTGAACAAGGCGCGGGCGAAGGTAGTCGCCGAGGGTGGCGGCGTCGGCGTAGGTCGGGCAGGCAACGTCCAGCGCGGCTTCGACGCGGACGATGCGACTTCCGGTCCGGTTCCACCAGTCGCGGGACTCGACGTAGCGGAGCAGGTCGTCATCGGGCAGGTAGATCGCGACGAACCAGAAGCCGTGTCCGGGTCGCCGCGGGAAGTTCACGCGACTCGAAACCTCCCCGGTCCGCCGGTCCACGCGAGAACCGGCCGCTTCCCTGAGCTCAGCCATCGCCGCGTTCCCTAATCTCGTCGTCATCGCAATCGTGATCCGATCTACAAAGGTCGTATAGTCCAACGTTCGTTTCCGAGCCCGCCGCACCACCGCTTCCTCGCTGGGTGTGGCGGGCTTTCTTCGTCATCCCACTCCACGCGCAGCGTTCCGACGCCGCGCCTCTTCGACGTTGAGCCGCCGACGCCGACGGTCGATGCCGGTCGGGAGTTGGCGGAGCGCCGCTACGTCCGGCCGTTCACCCCGATCACCGAGGGAGGCCGCGGCGCACTGCTCGCCGAATTCGCGCACCATCGCCGGGCTGATGAACCAAGACTGCCCGAGCTTCAGCGCCTTCAGGCGGACGCGGCGGCCGTTGATCATGGTGCCGGTCCCGATCCAAGCGCGCAGCGTCTTACACGCTGGCGCGCCCGCTTCGCCGAAGAGTTCGGCGGCGTGGCTGAGCGGCAAGAGGCGGTGGTCATCGGGGGCGGTCGCGGTTGTCATCGGGTACTCCTCTTGGGGCATTTCCTACTCGGGTCTATACGGTGCCTCATCGCCCGTGCCTCGCCCCGATCGGATCGGAGCGGGCGGAGGCTGCTTATCTAGCTTTTTTGTGCTTGCGATCCCGAGGCCGGGAGGCCTCGCTACGAGCCACGCCGCTCCGACAGGCCCGGGGCCCTGCGCGGACAGCCGGGACGCCTTACGAGGGCTACCCGGCCTGCGCGGCGAGCGTCCGGAGCTTCGAGGTGTCGAGCTTCGCGTACCGCTCAGTCATTTCGATGCTGGCGTGCCCGAGCATCATCTGCGCGGCGTAGGCCCCGAACTCGGCGCGGATCTTCGTCGCCGCCATGTGCCTGAATCGGTTCGGCGCGATCGGGTCGATGCCCGCCAGCTTGCACGCCCATTCGAGGCTGCCGCGGTAGCTGCCGGTGTCGAAGTGGTCCCGCGGGGCCCGCTTGGGGCTGCGCTTGCGCCCCCGGGCGCGCGCCTTCCCGCCGGACGACGGACGACAGGGGGCGCACTCGCGCCGGGCCGCCTGGCTTTCCTGGGGCGAGAACAGGGGTGCATCAACCGGCCGGTTCTGAAGGAATGGCCGGATGATTTCCTGGCAGCGCGGGCCAAGCGGGATCGTCCGGGACTTCCCGTGGTGTTGCGTCTTGTGCCGCCGCGGCGTGTAGATCCAGACCTCGCCGCTCATGTCG
>CAZARE010000110.1:0-7707 GCA_964487455.1 uncultured Propylenella sp. | reverse complement strand
GTCACGTTCGCCCGCACGGTGGCGACCAGCTCTCGCGCGATCGTGCGCAGTGCTTCGTCGCCTAGCACCTTGACGGCGCTGTCGTTGGTCTCCAGCGCGTCATAGAAGGCCACTTCGTCATCGCTTAGGCCCAGCGCTTCGCCTCGCTTCGCGGCCTCGCGCATGTCTTTGGCAAGCTGGATCAACTCCTCAATGACCTTGGCCGTCTCGATCGCCCGGTTTTGATAGCGGCGAAGCGAGTTCTCCAGCATTTCGGAAAATGACCGTGCCTGAACGACATTGCGACGCGAGCGCGTGCGTATCTCGCCTTTGAGGAGCTTCTGGAGCAGTTCGACCGCAAGGTTTCGCTGCGGCATTCCGCGAACCTCGGCCAGGAACTCATCGGAGAGGATCGAGATGTCCGGCTTCTTCAACCCTGCGGCGGCGAAGATGTCGACAACCCCCTCCGACACCATGGCCTTGGAGATAATCTGGCGGATGGCATGATCCAGTTCTTCGTCCGTCTTCCGCTCCCCGGCAGCACCCTTGGGCGAGGACGGCGCGTACAGCCTGGAAGAACCCCACATCGTCGCGGATGCGGATCGCCTCATCATGCGGCACTGCGAGCGCGAACGCCTGCGACAGCTCCGTTACGGCGCGCAGCAGGCGCTCCTTGCCATCCTTCTGCGCCAAGATGTGCTCCTGCGCCGCCGGCAGGAGGGAGAGCTTCTGGCCCGGCGTGCCGATCACCCAGCGCGACCAGTCGAAGCCATGGAAGAGCGCCACGCATACCTCGTGCTTTGACTGCATGAGGGCGACCGCCTCGGCTTGGTCCAGCGCGGTCCTTCCGGTGTTAGGCGGGAGTAACTGCGTTCGCTCAGACCCGCAGCATCACAACGACTAGGTGGCCGGAATGGCCACCGTCGCGCCGGCGCCGGAGGGCCACATCAAGACGATGTAGCTGCGCCGAAACGCGCGCCGATCGACATTCGGCCGCCGCCTGCCGGTGGCGGACGAATCCCTTCTACATCTCCGCGGAGAACGTGTCGCAGGCGCCGATGTCTCCCGCGTCTAAGCCGCGGCGGAACCAATCCATCCGCTGCTCGGAGCTTCCATGCGTGAAGCTGTCGGGAACCACCTGGCCCTGCCCTTGCCGCTGCAACGCGTCATCGCCCACCGCCGCCGCGGCGGTCATCGCCTCCTCCACGTCGCCGGCCTCGAGCAGGCCGCGCCGCTTCGTATGGTGAGCCCATACGCCCGCGAGGCAGTCTGCCTGCAACTCGGTTCTGACGGAGAGGGCGTTGGCCTCCGTCTCGCTCAGCCCCTGCTTCTGCGCCTGCACTTTCGGCAGGACTCCCAGCACGTTCTGCACGTGATGGCCGACCTCGTGGGCGAGCACATAGGCCTGCGCGAAATCGCCGGGAGCCCCGAAGCGTCGCTTCAGCTCATCGTAGAAGCTGAGATCGATGTAGACGTTCCGGTCGGGCGGGCAGTAGAACGGCCCCGTCGCCGAGCTGGCAAAGCCGCATTCGGACTGCACCGAGCCGGAGAACAGCGTCAGGACCGGCTCCGGATAGTCTTCACCGCTTTCGGCGAAGATAGCCGACCAGGTGTCCTCTGTGTCCGCCAGCACGGTCGCCACGAAGTCGCGCATCTCGCCGCCGACCTGCGTCGTCCCGTCGCGCTCAGACGGTGGAATGGATGTCCCGCCGTCCAGCAATTCCAGCGGGTTGACGCCGAGGAGCAGCGCAACCGCGACGATGACGACGATCGTCCCGAGACCGCCGCCCGCGCGGCGGATGACTCGCGGACGCAAGCCGCCCATCCGCCCGCCGAAGCCACCGCGCACGTCGCGGATGTTCGTGCTCTGCCGCCGCCCGCGCCACCTCATCGCCGTCTCCTTGCTCGCCGGCTAAGAACGGCTCCAAGCTAGAAGTGTTCCCTCGGCGCGACCGCGAGGGGTTCCGATGGCCCTGCGCTGTCGTACGTTGAAATTGGGCACGCGTGCAGCGAACTGAGCATAAGGACGCGCGGTCAATTGCTGTTGGAAAGGGCTACGTCAGAGCAGCCTCTTGCGATGTTCTGCTCCCACTCGGCCTGGTTTTCTTTTACGACCTCACCGAAGCGGTGCTCGCGCTCTTCAAGATTCGCGCCTTCAAGAACATAGCGTTTCTTGCCCTCCGGAAGCTCGGTAAGCACGCCGTTTACGCACTTGATCATGGCAAGCTTATGCTCCTCGCCCATCTCGCTGATCCGTCCCTCGGTCTGCGACTGCAATATTTCCGCCACGACCGCCGGAAACTCGTCGGCGAACCCGGTAGAGGGAACTTGCAATGCGCAGAAAACGGCGAGAGCAGTGACGATTCTCAGCGTGACCATCTCGTTGCCTCCATTCGATCTTGGCGAGGCCGTGCTCGATCACCGCTAACGCTCTCCGATCCGTAAGGTTTCATCGGTGTCCAGGGTGCTGAGGGGATGCCGCTGGCGGATTGCCGCAAGGCGGGGATCAGCCAGGCCTCGCGGAGCGTAGCGGGCAAGCATCCGGTCGGTTGCATCCGGCCAGACCTATCCCATCATCCCGCTGGCGATTACTTTGAGCGCGGATCGAGCGCGTCGCGCAGGCCGTCGCCGAGAACGTTGAACGACAGCACGGTGATGAAGATGGCGATGCCGGGATAGATGGCCATCCATGGCGCGTTGTTGAGGAAGCGTTGCGCCGAGTTGAGCATCGAGCCCCATGAGGGCATCGGGGGCTGCTGACCGAGGCCCAGAAAGGACAGGCTCGCCTCGGCAATGACGGCGGCAGCGATGGTCAGCGTCACCTGCACGAGGAGCGGCGGCATGACATTGGGCAGGATGTGGCGCAAGGCGATGCGCCAGTGCGGATTGCCGACGGCGCGCGCCGCCTCGACGTAGTCCTCCGCCTTCACGGCGAGCACCTGGCCGCGCGTCAGCCTGATGAAAATGGGCGTCGCCGAGATGCCGATGGCGATCATCGCATTGGTCAGGTTGGGGCCGAGAAACGCCGCCAGCGCAATGGCCAGGATCAGGAAGGGGATGGCCAGCATGGCGTCGGTCAGCCGGCCCAGGACAATGTCGGTCCAGCCGCCGAGATAGCCAGCCAGCAGACCCAGAGGCACCCCGATCATCACCGCAATGACAATCGACACGACCCCGGCGGCCAGCGAGGCTCGTGCCCCGTAGAGGACACGGGAGAACACGTCGCGTCCGACCTCGTCGGTGCCGAACCAGTGCGCCCAGGACGGCGCCTGGCGTACGGCGGTCCAGGTCTGCTGGGTCGGATCGTAGGGAGCGATCAGCGGTGCAAGGAGCGCTGCCGACACGATGAGGACCACGATCACCAGCGCAACCACCGCGGCGGGCCGTTGCCTCAAGCGTCGCCAGGCGCGTCTGCCCGGGCTCTCGATAGACCAGACTTCGAGACTGTCCTCAAGAGGCGCCAGGCGGTCTGCCGCGGCGTTCATGATCGAAGCCTCGGGTTGGCGAGGATGTAGGCGACATCGGCCATGAGGTTGAGCAGGATGTAGGTGGTGGCGGTCACCAGCACGACGCCCTGCACCACGGCATAGTCGCGGTTAAACACGGCATCGACGATCAGCTTGCCGAAGCCGGGGATCGAGAAGATCTGCTCGGTCAGCACCGCGCCGGACAAAAGCGTTCCGAACTCCAGCGCTCCCAGCGTGATGACCGGCGTCAGGGCATTGCGCATGGCGTGCTTCCAGATCACCACGCGCTCGAACAGCCCCTTGGCGCGCGCGGTGCGCACATAATCGCTATCCATCGCCTGGAGCATCGCCGAGCGGGTGTGGCGCATGATCACCCCGCCGATGGCGGTGCCGAGCACGATGGCGGGCAGGATCGTGGTGGTTAAGCTCAGCCGCAAATTGACAAAGGGGCTCACATAGCCTCCCGCTGGCAGCCAGCCGAGATTGACCGCAAACAGCAGGATCAGCATGATTCCGAGCCAGAAGTTCGGCGTCGAAATGCCGGCGAGCGCCAACACGTTCACAGCGTAGTCCAGGACGCTGTCCTTCCTCACCGCCGAGATCACGCCGGCGGGAATGCCGACCAGCAATGCGATCAGCATCGCCATGACGGCAAGCTGCAGCGTCACCGGCAGCTTCTGGACGATAAGGTCGCCGACCGGCAGCCGCAGGCGCATGGATTCGCCGAGGTCGCCGCTGAGCACATTACCGATCCAGTAGACGTATTGCACCGGTAGCGGCCGGTCGAGATGATAGCGGGCGCGGATCTGCGCGATGACTTCAGGGTTGGCCTCCTCGCCTGCCATGACCAACGCAGGATCGCCCGGCAGCAACTGCTGCAGGGAAAAGATCAGCACCGAGACGAGGAAAAGCGTCGGGATCAGCTGGACGAGGCGCTTGCCGATGAGCGTAAACAAGGGGGTCCCCGCCGATGACGCTCCGCTCCCGACCCGCGCAGGGTCGGGAGCGGAGCGGCTTCACGTCAGTTCAGGCGAATGCCCACCACCCGAACCAGACCGTCAGGCATCTGTTCGTAGCCCTCCAGTCGGTTGGTGTGGGCGATCAGCATGGCCCGGTGATAGAGGTAGAGTACCGAGCCTTCGGTCAGCCACTCATCCGCCACCTTCTTGTAAGCCGCCTTGCGGTCCTCGAAGGTCGTGGCGGTGCGGGCCTCGGCCAGGGCGGCGTCCACTGTCTCGGAGCTGAAGTGGCCATAGTTCAAGGGGCCGCCAGTGGAGGCGAAGCTATAGAGGTTTCCATCCGGATCGGGGCGTCCCGACCACGCCAGCATGAAGGCCTGGTAGCGGCCGGCCTCGGCCTCGGACAGGCCCGTGGCGAACTCCACGACGCGGATCTGCATGTCGAAACCGGATTCAGAGGCCATCGCCTGGATCACCTCGGCGACCTGACGGACTTCCGGGTTGTTGGGTATCATGAAGTCAATCGTCACCGGCGTGTCGACGCCCGCCTCCTCGAGCAGCGCCTTGGCCTGCTCCACGTCCCGCTTGGGAACCGGATGGCCCTCCTGGTACCACTGATTCTCAGGGCTCACCCACTGGTTGCCCGGAAAGAACTCACCGTTGAACACCACCTGATTGATCGCATCACGGTCGAGCGACAGGTTGAGCGCCTCACGCACCCGAGGGTCTTGACCCAGGGGATTGTCGGCGGCCGGGCCATTGGCGACGTTGATGGTCATCCCCTGGTAGCCGAGCTCTGTGACGACGGCGAGTTCGAGACTATTGTCGGCACGGATCTGGGGAATGTCGGTCGCCAGGGCGCGCTCGACCAAATCGAGATCTCCCGACTGAAGATTGGCGAGGCGCACGGTGGAGTCCTCGATCGGTCGGTAGACGATGCGGTCGATATGCACGCTATCGGCGTCCCAGTAGTCGTCGAAGCGCTCAACGGTGATGTGGTCCTGCTGGACGCGCTCCACGAACCGATAGGGGCCGGCACAGACCGGCTGGTTGCCGAACTGATCGCCAAGCTCTTCGGCGGCCTTCGGCGAGACCATCATGCCGGAGCGATCGGTCAGGGCGGCGACCAGCGGGGCGAACGGCGCGGTCAGGTTGAGGTGGACAGTGAGGTCGTCAACGACATCGATGCTCTCGACCGCTGTGAGCTCGGCGCGGCGGAACGACCCGTCCATCGCGCGGTGGCGATCGAGCGAGTACTTGACCGCCTCGGCATCCATCGGCTCGCCGTCATGGAACACCACGTCGGGCCTGAGGCGGATGGTCAGAGCCCGGCCGTCATCGGACGTTGCATGTTCGAGTGCCAGCTGCGGCACGATATTGAGATCGCCGTCGATGTCGAACAGCTTGTCGCATATCGAGGCGAATACGATGCGCCCGACATAGGTGCGCGCCAGCGTCGGGTCGAGGATGTCTGGATCCTCGGCGAGCCCAATCCGCAACGTCGATTGGGCGCTGGCTCCCGCGGCTGTCATGGCGATCGCCGCGGCGGCGAAGGCTCCGGCCAATACGAATCTTCTCATCGTCTTCCTCCCTTGGGTGCGCGGTCCTTCAGACCGCCTTTTGCATTCGCGACCTGCTGAAGGCCGCGAACAGCTTCTCGAGTGCGGGCTCGACCTGCGCCTCGTGGGGCAGCGCGACACCCGCATCCGGCAATGTCTGCCAGAAATGGCAGGCCGTCAGGTGCCCAGCCCCATCGAGCTGGGGACGTTCGCGCCGACAGATGTCCTCGGCAAAAGGGCATCGCGGATGAAAGTGACAGCCTGCGGGCGGGGTGACCGGGCTCGGGACATCACCCTCGAGCAACTGGCGTTCTCGTCTGGTGGTGGGGCTTGGCACCGGAATGGCCGAGAGCAGCGCGCGAGTGTAGGGATGGCGCGGGTCTGCAAAGACATCCGCGGCGCGACCGGTCTCCACGATACGCCCGAGATACATCACAGCGATGCAATCGGCGATGTGCTTCACGACGCCCAGATCATGCGAGATGAACAGATAAGCGAGATTCAGTCGCTTCTGGAGGTCCTTCAGAAGATTGAGGATTTGCGCTCGGATCGACACATCCAGCGCCGAGACCGGCTCGTCGCACACAATGGCCATGGGCTCCACCGCCAGTGCCCTGGCAATGACGATGCGCTGGCGTTGCCCACCTGAGAACTCGTGCGGAAACCGGGCCGCCTGATAGGGGCGCAAGCCCACCTGCTCAAGAAGCTGCGCTACGCGTTGAGTGCGCTGGTCGCGGGGCACAATGCCGTGGAGCATCAGTGGCTCGGCAAGGATTTGGCCGACTGTCATGCGTGGATTGAGGGAGGCAAAAGGGTCCTGAAACATGATCTGCACCTTGCGCCGATGCGGCCGCACGCGGTTCTCGGTGAAGTCTGTGACGTCGACACTGTCAATCCACACCCTTCCCTCATCAGCGGGTATCAGGGCCATTGCGAGACGCCCCAAGGTAGATTTTCCACATCCCGACTCACCCACCAGTGCCAACGTCTCGCCGGCCTGCAGGGAGAAGGATACGCCGTCGACGGCCTTCGCTGTGGCACGTGGCCGGCCGAAGAAAGAGCGCTCCACAACGAATTGCTTGGCAACTCCGTTGACCTCGAGAACCGTCCCGGCGGGGCTCATGCCATCAGTTTCTCCAAAGGGGCGCGCCAGCAGCGCGACAAATGCTCTCCTTCCACCACGGCCAGTGGCGGCAGGGCCCCGCAGCGCTCGATGCGAAACGGGCAGCGGGCCTCGAAACGACAACCTGCCAGTCGACTGCTCATGTCGGGCACAGTTCCCTCTATCGCGGCAAGCTCTTCGCGATGCGCGTCCAAGCGTGGCAGCGAGCCCAGCAGCCCTACTGTATAGGGGTGCTGCGGGAAGCGGAAAAGCGCCTCGACCGGCGCCCGCTCCACCACCTGGCCCGCATACATCACCACCACCTCGTCGCACACTTCGGCGACCACGCCGAGATCGTGCGTGATGAGAATGATCGCCGCGTTGCTGTCCTCGCGCAGCTTGCGCATCAGATCCAGGATCTGGGCCTGGATCGTGACGTCCAGCGCCGTCGTGGGCTCGTCGGCGATCAGAAGCTGCGGGTCGCAGGCCAGCGCCATGGCGATCATCACCCGCTGACGCATGCCGCCCGACAGCCTGTGCGGGTAGTCGTCGAACCGCGCCTCGGGCTCTGGAATGCGCACCCGGCGCAACATCTCAATCGCTCTCAGCCGCGCCGCGACGCGGCCCATGCCGCGGTGGCG
>CAZARE010000109.1:0-2611 GCA_964487455.1 uncultured Propylenella sp. | reverse complement strand
GATGTTCGAGGAATATATGCGCCGCGTGCGCGACCTCGGCGTGCACGAGCGGTGCTTCGTGCTGGTCGGCGTCGGTCCCCTTGCTTCGGCTCGGGCGGCGCGATGGATACGCACCAACGTGCCGGGAATCCACGTTCCCGACTCCGTCATTTCGCGCTTGGAAGGCGCGGACGACCAGAAGCTGGAAGGGAAGAGGATCTGCGTCGAGATCATCCAGGCCTGCCGCGACATCCCCGGCGTATCGGGCGTGCATGTCATGGCCTACCGGCAGGAGGAGCTTGTGGCGGAGATCGTGCAGGAATCCGGCATCCTGCGCGACCGCCGGCCCTGGCGGGGGCAGCCTAGTCCAGACGACGCCATCGTCGCGGAGCGGCTCAAAGCCATCCTGGCCGGACAGCCGAGCGGCAGCGCCGAAACGCCGGTCCCCGAGACGGTGGGAGGCTCCCGAGGGTCCGGGACACCCGCCCCTTGATGGGCCGGACATAAGGATATAAAGAACTCTTTATACGAATAGCGGGCAATACTCATGACACGGACAATCGTGGCCTCGGCCAAGAAGGAAGTCGTGATCGGCTTCGACCAGCCCTTTTGCGTGATCGGCGAACGCATCAATCCGACCGGGCGCAAGAAGCTCGCGGCCGAGATGGTGGAAGGCAATTTCGAGACGGTGAAGAGGGACGCGCTGGAGCAGGTGGCGGCCGGCGCGCTGGTGCTCGACGTCAACGCCGGCGTGACCGCTGTCGACCCCAACACCAGCGAGCCGCCGCTCCTGGTGGCGACCATCAGGATCGTGCAGAGCCTCGTCAGCTGTCCCATCTCGATCGACTCCTCGGTGCCGGCCGCGCTGCAGGCCGGCCTGGAGGTGGCGATCGGCCGGCCGCTCGTGAATTCGGTCACCGGCGAAGAGGACCGGATGGAGACGATCCTGCCGCTCGTCAAGAAATACGACGTGCCAGTGATCGCCATCTCCAACGATGAGACCGGAATCTCAGAGGACCCGGACGTGCGCTTTGCGGTCGCCAAGAAGATCGTCGAACGCGCCATGGATTATGGGATCAAGCCGGAGGACGTGGTGGTCGACCCGCTCGTCATGCCGATCGGGGCGATGGGCACGGCGGGGCGGCAGGTCTTCACCCTGGTCAGGCGGCTGAGGGAGGAGCTGAAGGTCAATACCAGCTGCGGCGCGTCGAACGTCTCGTTCGGTCTGCCGCACCGTCACGGCATCAACGCCGCCTTCCTGCCCATGGCGATCGCCAGCGGCATGACCTCCGCGATCATGAACCCCTGCCGACCGCAGGAGATGGAGGCGGTGCGCGCCGCCAACGTGCTGATGGGCACCGACCGCGACTGCATGACTTGGATCAGGAGCTATCGTGACCACCCGCCGGCGGCCAGCGCTGCCGCCGCGCCGCGCGAAGTCGGTGGCGAAAGTGCGCATGCCGAGGCCGAGGTGCGGGCATCGGAGGGCCGCCGCCGCGGCGGGCGCGACGCGCGACGCGTCAGGATGGGGGGCTAGACCCCCTTCACAATCGTTGGAAGGACATGAACGCCCCCACCAAAGACGCGCTCGTCCTGTTCATGCCCTCCGGCCGGCGCGGGCGGTTTCCGCACGGCACGCCGGTGCTCGAGGCGGCGCGCTCGCTCGGCGTCTATATCGAATCGGTCTGCGGCGGGCGCGGCATCTGTGGGCGCTGTCAGGTTGAGGTGGCGGAGGGCCATTTCGCCAAACACGCCATCACCTCCTCAAACAGCCACCTCTCCGAGTTCTCCGACACGGAGGGACGCTATGTCGCAAAGCGCGGCGAGCTTGCCGAGCAGCGGCGGCTCTCCTGCTCCGCCACGGTCCAGGGCGATCTCGTCATAGACGTGCCGCAGGACGTGCAGATCAATCGCCAGATCGTCAGGAAACGCGCCGAGACACGGGTGATCGAGCGCGATCCCGCCACGCAGCTCTGCTACGTGGAGGTGGACGAGCCGGACATGGCGAAGCCGCTCGGCGACGCTGACCGGCTTTTGCGCGCCTTGGTCGAGCAATGGCAGTACGAA
This sequence comes from uncultured Propylenella sp., assembly GCA_964487455.1. Taxonomy (GTDB): domain Bacteria; phylum Pseudomonadota; class Alphaproteobacteria; order Rhizobiales; family Afifellaceae; genus DASWJZ01. Next base: position 565 of record CAZARE010000109.1, on the reverse strand, counting down.
GAGCCGCGCATCGACTTCCGCCTGCTGCCGAAGGTCCAGAAGAAGCTCCGCCAAGGCGAGTGGAAGGTAACCGCGGCGGTGAATCTCGGCCCCACGGGCGCAGAAGTAATCGCGCTGTGGCCGGGACTGAAGAACTTCGCCTGCGGGATCGCCGTCGACATCGGCTCCACCACGATCGCCTGCCATCTGTCGTCGCTCCTGTCGGGGCGCACGCTCGCCTCCGCCGGCGCGCCCAACCCGCAGATCCGCTTCGGCGAAGACCTGATGAGCCGGGTCTCCTACGTGATGATGAACCCGGACGGGCGCGCGGCGATGACGAAGACGGTGCGTGAGGCCATCGGCATGCTCATCACCAAGGTCTGCGCCGAAGCGGGAATCGCCGCCGATGACATTCTCGACTGCGTGTTCGTCGGCAATCCGATCATGCACCACCTGTTCCTCGGCATCGACCCGACGGAGCTCGGCGGCGCTCCGTTCGCGCTCGCTTCCTCCGCCGCGCTGAATTTCCGCGCCAGCGAGATCGGCCTGCCGGTGAACGAGGGAGCTCGCGTCTACACCCTCCCCT
>CAZARE010000108.1:0-4308 GCA_964487455.1 uncultured Propylenella sp. | reverse complement strand
CTTCCCCTCGTATTTGGCGCGCACCAGCTGGTCGAGCAGCCGCACCCCCCAGCCGGAGCCCCACGACTTGTTGATCTCCGACCCCGGCGCGCCCATCGCCGTGCCGGCCACGTCGAGATGCGCCCACGGAGTCTCGTCCTCCACGAAGCGCTTGAGGAACTGCGCCCCGGTGATGGAGCCGGCCTGGCGCCCCCCGGTGTTCTTCATGTCGGCGAACTTGGAATCGATGAGCTTGTCGTATTCCGGGCCGAGCGGCATCCGCCACACTTTCTCGCCCGTCGCGCCGCCGGCCTTGGCGAGCGCGTCCGAGAGCGCATCGTTGTTTGAGAAGAGCCCGGCATGATGGTTGCCGAGAGCGATGATGATGGCCCCGGTCAGCGTCGCCAGATTGACCATGGCGACGGGCTTCTCGTTTCGTTGGATGTAGGTGAGGAGATCGGCGAGCACGAGCCGGCCCTCCGCGTCGGTATTGATCACCTCGATCGTCTGTCCCGACATGGACGTGACGATGTCGCCCGGACGCTGCGCCTTACCGTCCGGCATGTTCTCCACCAGCCCGACGATGCCGACCGCGTTCACCTTCGCCTTCCGCGCGGCGAGCGCGCGCATCAGCCCCGACACCGCGGCGGCGCCGCCCATATCCCCCTTCATGTCCTCCATGTTCGCGGCGGGCTTGATCGAGATGCCGCCGGTGTCGAAGACCACGCCTTTGCCGACAAACGCCACCGGCTGCTCCTTCGCCCGGCCGCCGCGCCAGTGCATCACGACGACGCGCGGCGGACGGGCCGAGCCCTGCGCCACGCCGAGGAGCGCCCCCATCTTGGCCTTGCGCAACTCCGGCTCCCCCAGCACCGTCACCTCCAGGCCGAGCTCGGACAGCGCCTTGAGCTGATCGGCGAATTCCACCGGCCCGAGCGTATTGGCCGGCTCGTTCACCAGATTGCGGGCGAACTCCACGCCTTCGGCCACGGCTGAAGCGGCGCTCCACGCCCTTGTGGCGGCGCGCGGATCGGCGACCGCGAGCGTGTATTGGCGCGGCTTGGCTGCCTCGTCGTTGCTGTCCTTCTTCTTCGTCTTGTAGCGCTCGAAGCTGTAGCTCCGCAGCATGATGCCGAGCGCCACGTCGGCGGCCTCCTCCGCCGAAATGGGCCTCCCCGAGGGCTTCTCGAGGAGCACCGTGGCCTCGCCCTCCCCGCCAATCGCTCCGGCGATCGTCCCGCCAAGCTTCAGCCAGTCCTGCTGCGTCAGCTTCCGGAGGTCGCCAAGACCGACGAACGCCAGCCGCTCGAGTTCCACCCCCGCGGGAGCCAGGAGCTGCAGCGTCTTCCTGGCCTTGCCCTGAAACTTCGACGCCGCCGCCGCGCGCGCAAACGCCGCTCCCGCGCTCTTTTCAAGTCCCGACGAGACCGGCCCGAGCTTCAGCTTCTCATCGGTCAAGAGAACCGCGGAGCCGGATTTGGGCTCGGCGAGCTTCGCAAATCTGATTTCGGCGCGTTCGGCCATCGTCTCGCCTCATGCTGGTGCGGGGTGGCTGTTCCGCAGGATTGCCGGGCTTTGCCGCCCCACGTCAAGGCCGCGGGACCCGGCGGCTTTGGCCGATCGCCGAAAATCGCCGCTGGGCCCGCGGGATCGGCCATCGGCTGGCGAAAAGCGCCCCGACTGAGTATGAGTGGAAACCCATGTCCCGGCCAGCATACGACCTTCGGACCCGCCTCCTGCCCGGATCGTCCCAAAGGCACACGGCGGCCTCGCCGCTCCTGGCAGTGTGCGGGCTCCTTGTCGTGGTCTCGCTGGTTTTCCTGGCGGTGCCGCGGCTCGATTTGACGGTGAGCCGCATCTTCTACGATCCGGCCGGAGGCTACGACGAGTACGGCTCCCCCTTGCTGGTCTTCCTGCGGGAGATCGGCGGAGTTGCCGTCTGGATGTTCGCGATCGCAGTTACCGCGCCGCTCCTGATCAAATTCCTGGCCCCCGAGAGCCGGCTGCTCTTCCGCCCCCGTGTTACCTTCTTTGCGCTGGCGACCTGGGGGATCGGCCCCGGCTTGATCGTGAACGGCCTGTTGAAGAGCTTCTGGGGGCGCGCCCGCCCGCGTGAGCTTGTCGAGTTCGGCGGCGAGGCTTCCTTCTCGCCGGTTTGGTGGATTTCCGACCAATGCGGGCGAAACTGCTCCTTCGTGTCGGGCGAGGCCGCATCCGCCTTCTGGCTGGTGGCGCTTGTCTTCGTGGTCCCCAAGGCGTGGCGCCTTGCCGCGGCCCTCGGAACGCTTGCCCTCGCCGCCGGCGTCTCCTTCGCGCGGGTGGCGGCGGGCGGCCACTTCGTCAGCGACGTCGTGATCGCCTGGCTCCTGACGCTCCTGGTCATGGTCGCTTTTCACAGGCTTATCCTGCGGGGGCTCCCGCCGGGGTTCGACCACGCGGTCGAGGCCGGGCTCTCGAGCGGCGGGCGCGCGGTTCGCCAGTGGTGGGCCGCGCTCCGCGGCCCGCTTCGCCTCAGGCGATAGGCGCATCTCCCGCAGCCGGGCAGAGGCCGCCGGACCGGAGTTCACGACCGCGAGACGGTTCTGATAAAGGGTGGATCGGCTGCCCCGGGGTTGAAACGCGATGCCGCTTATCGAGCGCTACATTCTGAGACGCACGGCGCAGGTTTTCCTGCTCACCTTGTGCGCGCTGACGAGCGCGCTCTGGGTGACGCTGGTGCTGCGCGAGCTCGACGTCGTGACCGCCAAGGGCCAGGCCATCTGGGTGTTCCTGTTGATGACGATGCTGGGGCTTCCCGCGCTCATCCAGGTCGTGGCGCCGATCGCTTTCCTCGTTGGCATTATCGTTGCCCTGAACAACCTCACCAACGACAGCGAGCTGCCCATCATCTCGGCCGCCGGCGCCTCGCACAGAGCCGTCAACCGGCCGATCATCGTGCTCGGAATCGCCGTGATGCTGGCCGTCGCGGTCTCCTATCATATCGTGACGCCCTACAGCCTCGCGGCCTTCCGCACGGTCCTGACGCAGGTGCGCGCCGACGTGATTGCCACCCTCGTGCATGACGGCCGCTTCCGTACGCTGGAGGACGGCCTGACCATGCATTTCCGCGAGAGAGCGCCCGACGGCAGCTTCCGCGACGTCTTCATCAACGACGAGCGAGACCCGAAGGAATCGCGAACGTTCGCCGCCGGGTACGGGCGGCTTCTGGACCACGCTGGCGGAGCGTTTCTGGTACTCCAGAACGGCGACCTCATTCGCGATGGTGGCGACGACATCGAAGGCGGCGTGGTCACGTTTGAGACCTATGCTCTCGATCTCAGCCGCTTCGGCCCGGCAGGCGCCACGCCGATCTACCAGGCGATGGAGCGATCGACGCTGTTCCTGCTGGATCCGCCGCCGAACGATTCCTACTCGGAGCAATTTCCACAGCGGGTGCGCGCAGAGATCCACGACCGCATCACAGCGCCGGTATACGCCCTGGTCTTCGCCTCTATTGCGCTGGGCTTTCTCGGACGTCCCCGCTCCAACCGCCAGGACCGTCGCTGGGCGATAGCCGCGGTCGTGCTTTTTTGCATTGCATTTCGCAGCGGTGGCCTGGCGGCGATGGGTGTCGGACGCAAGATCGAGGCCGGCATCCCATTCCTCTATTTGGTGCCAATGGCCGGGCTTGCCCTTGGCCTCTACGCCAACCTCCACGATACGCGCCGCTGGACTACGCAGCTCGAGCTCTTGGGCGAAGCGTTCGCCCGCGCGGCGCGACGGATACTCGGCGCGGACGTGAGACAGGCCCGCCTGTCCGACGGCCCATGAGCGCACCGCTCCTCAGCTTCTACATCGCGCGCCGTTTCTTCGTCACGCTCGCGACCATCTTGGGGGCGGTCTGCCTCGTCGCGCTTCTCGCCGACTATCTCGATGTGCTGCAGCGCTACAGCGACGATAGGGGCTTTACGCCCCTCTACGGAGTGTGGCTCTCGGTGATGCGAACGCTCATCGTGTTCGACAGCCTGCTTCCCTTCGCCTTTCTCTTCGGCGCCGTGATCAGCCTCCTCGATCTCTCCCGCAAGTCCGAGCTGGTGGGGGCCAGGGCGAGCGGCGTGTCCGTCTGGCAGTTCCTATTTGGGCCGGCTCTCGTGGCGGTCGTTCTCGGGGCGCTCGCCGCGGCCATCCTGAACCCGGCTGCGGTCGCCATGAAGCACGCCGCCATCCAGGCGGAGGCCGAACTCCGCGGCAAAGCCCCGCGCGAGGAGGGCCACTGGTTTCGACAGGAACATGAGGGCGGCGCTTCCATTGTCCATGCCGGTTCCGCAAGCGAGGACGGCCGTGTGCTCT
>CAZARE010000107.1:0-7284 GCA_964487455.1 uncultured Propylenella sp. | reverse complement strand
TGCGAGGGGACATGGCGAAGCGTACAGGCGGTCGCATCCTGATCGACAACCTGATCGGCCATGGCGCCGACATGGTCTTCTCCGTGCCCGGCGAGAGCTTTCTTGGCGCATTGGAAGCGCTGCGGCAGGTGGAGGAACGGGTCAGGCTCATTGTCTGCCGGCAGGAGGGCGGTGCCGCGAACATGGCGGAAGCCTACGGCAAGCTGACCGGCCGTCCGGGCATCTGCTTCGTGACGCGCGGGCCGGGCGTCGCCAACGCGTCGATCGGCCTGCACACCGCCTGGCAGGATTCTACGCCCTTGCTGCTCCTTGTCGGCCAGGTAGGCCGCGACATGTCGGGCCGGGAGGCGTTCCAGGAGATCGACTTCCGCCGCATGCTCGGGGAGGTCACCAAGTGGGTGGACCAGGTAGAGCGTCCGGAGCGCATTCCCGAATATGTCGCGCGCGCCTATGCGATCGCCACATCCGGGCGCGCGGGGCCGGTCGCGCTGGTGTTTCCGGAGGACGTGCTGACCGATCTTGCCGAGGCCGAGGACGTCCCGCCGCAGCCGCTGGTCGAACCTTCGCCGTCCGCCGAGCAGATGTCGGCGCTTGTCCGTCTGCTTGAAGCAGCCGAGCGGCCGCTGGCAGTCGTCGGCGGGAGCGGGTGGACGACGGCTGCCTGCGCCAACCTTGTCGCTTTCGCCGACGTGTTCCGGCTTCCGGTCGCCGCCGCCTTCCGGTGTCAGGACCGCATGGACAACCGACATGCTCGCTATATCGGCGAGCTTGGCACGTCGGTCTCGCCGGAACTGTCACGGCGCGTCCGCGAAGCCGATCTTCTCATCGCGATCGGAGACCGCCTGGGCGAGATGACGACCTCCGGCTATAGCCTTGTCCAAGCTCCGGTCCCCATGCAGAAGCTCGTGCACGTCCATCCGGGGCCGGAGGAGCTCGGACGCGTGTTCGCCGCGGCGCTTCCGATCAATGCCGGCGTCGCGGCCTTTCTTCGCGCGGCGGCCGCGTTGCGGCCGGCGAATGCGCCGAGATGGCAAGCCTGGGCGGATGCGGCGCGGCGCGACTTCGAGGCACAGCTGGCTGTCCGCCCGTTTCCCGGGCGCATCGATTTCGGCGCGGTCATGGCCGCAATTCGCGGGCGCCTTGGTCCCGACGCCATCGTCACCATCGGAGCCGGCAATTACACCGGCTGGTGCATGCGCCACTATCTCTATCGGCGCTACCCGACGCAGCTCGGGCCGGTCAGCGGCGCCATGGGCTACGGCTTCCCCGCGGCGATTGCCGCCAAGGCGGTTCATCCGGAGCGCGATGTCGTGTGCTTCGCAGGGGATGGCTGCTTCCTTATGACCGGCCAGGAGCTGGCGACGGCCGTCCACTACCGGCTGAACGTCGTAGCGCTCATCTTCGACAATGGCATGTACGGCACTATCCGGATGCATCAGGAGCGGTTGTATCCCGGCAAGCCCTACGCCACGGAGCTGACCAATCCGGATTTCGCGGCGTATGCCCGTTCGTTCGGAGCGCACGGCGAGACGGTGCGCGCGACGGAAGACTTCGCCCCCGCCTTTGAGCGCGCGCTCGCTTCAGGCCGCCCGGCCCTCGTACACATTCTTATGGAGCCGGAGATCATCTCGACACGCGCGACGCTGAGCGAGCTGCGCGAAGGTGCGATGGCGACGACGGAGTGAGTACGACAGCACGGCCGATGCCTGGGAGGAGTAGGAGGAACCGCCGTGCCGGGAACGCCGTTCTCCTCAGCCATGCGTGCCCTCCTGATTCATAATCCCGACGCGGGAACGGGTCGTCACTCGCCCGACAAGCTGATCGACTTGCTGAAGAAGGAGGGGATTTCGGCGTCGTACTATTCGACGCAGGATGAGGGCTACAGCGACGCCTTGCGCCACGCTGCCGATCTCGTCGTCGTGGCGGGCGGCGACGGCACCGTTGCCAAGGTGGCGGACGACCTGGCGGACCGCAACGTCCCGATCGCCATCATTCCCCTAGGTACCGCCAACAACATCGCCTGCTCGCTCGGGATTCCACGCAAGCCGAAAAGGGCAGTTGGCGGACTGCGGTCGGCGACGTCGCGCGCGCTTGATGTCGCTATGGCGAGCGGACCCTGGGGGCGAAGGCTCTTTCTTGAGGCTGTTGGCGCGGGCGCGTTCGCCGACGCCGTCGCCGCTCTCGATCAGAACTCCGACCAGAAACGAAAAAGGAGCGCCATGCTTAAGCGCGCGAGAGAGGGCTTCCGGAAGATATTGCGAGAGGCGGCGCCGACTCGGGTCCGGCTCTCGGCCGATGGGCACCACTTGCCGAGCGACGTCCTGCTTGTTGAAGTGATGAACATTGCGCGCATGGGGCCGCGGCTTCGGCTCGCCGCGGCTGCCGACCCCGGCGACGGGCGCGTGGATGTCGTGCTTCTGCCGACGGGGCGGCGCGAGGAGATGTTGGACTGGCTCCGATCGGAGGATGATGACGTGCCCGCCCCGGTGACGACCATACGCGCCAGCAACGTCTCGATCGATCGGAACGGATCGAGGCTGAGGATTGGAGACGAGATGGCGCCCGATAAGTGTGTCGGATCGGTTTACGTGGAGCTCGACCCGGAGCGGCTCCAGGTGCTCGTCCCGACCGAGGAGCGCTGACGAAGTCGTCCGCTATCCTCCTAAGGCGTCTAATCTGACGGAGCGTGCCTGGAGCATGTCGGGCCGCGCGCTTCCCACGCCCGATCTCCTGAAGGATGTCGGTTAACCAAGTTTTCATGGTTCGATGGCGCAGTGGTGTGAATTCGGTAACCATAATTCTCTGCGCGGCCCTCGGGCGCTTTTCTTTCCAGAGAGTAGGCAGCAGCGACCTATCCTGTTCCCCGGAGTTGCAACAAACGAAGGGCAAGGGAGTCGTCCTGCGTAACACGCTGAGCCCTGCCGCGTATGGCGGCGGGGCTCCGCGCTTTTCTGGATGCCGCTTGACCGGCGCCGCGTCGGGCTGCGGTCGCTAGATGTCGCTTGCTATCGCCGCTTTCGGTGGGTCACATCGGCTGCGGGACCGGATCTCAACCGCTCAAGTGAACCGATCCGTGTCTTGACGGCAGACCAGTTCCTGGCCGTCACCGCCGCGATCAGTGCTTCCACGACGACAAGAAGGCTCGCGCTCGAGTCCCATGCCGAGGGTGCTTCGATGTGCGTGGGGAGCACATGGAGGGCGATGCGGGCGATCGGCGAGAGCCATTGATCGGTCAACAGAACCACGCTCCCCTGGCACTCCGTCATGGCCTGCGCATGGGCCAAGAGATCCTCCTGGTAGCGGCGGATATCGAAGACGAGGAGCACGTCGCGGCGGCCGACATCCAAGAGCTGGTCGCGCCAATTCCCCGGCTGTCCTTCGACGTGATGAACGCCCGGCCGCAGAATCGTCAGATGCGCCGCCATGTAGCGTGCGATGGGGTCGGTGAAGCGGCCGCCAAGCAGATGCAGGCGGCGCTTCGGATCGGTGAGCAGCGCCGCCACCGCCTCGAACTCGGCTTCCGGCATGTGCCGGAACGTCTCGGTTATGTTCTCCGCAGCCGCGGCCGCAAAGGCGACGTGCGACGGCAGCTTGCCGGTGGCGGCGGTGGGCGCCGCCTTGGCAAGCGGCGACTTCAGCTGCGCCTCGACCTCTTCGCGCAGGCGTCGCTGGAAGTCCGCGTAGTGCGCAAAGCCGAGCCGCCCGACGAAGCGCAGGATAGTCGGAGAGCTGACGCCGCAGCGGGCGGAGAATTCCGCCACGGTCTCCAGACCAAGCATCGGGTAGTTGGCGAGCAGCGTGCGCGCAGCGCGGCGCTCCGACTCGGTCAGCGTCTTGAGCCGGTCGCGCACAGTCTCGGCGACCGAAGGGGCGCGCGCGACGGTCATCGTGCGGACTGTGGTTGACGCATGTTAACGATTGTATCAGCATGTCCGAAATTGGAAACTCCCTTGCGATCTGTAACAAACGATCCAGGGGCGGGGGGCTTTGCTTGGTTGCATTGCCGCATGCCGAGGCCGGCACCATCGATCCGGTCGCCGTCGAAAACGCCGAGGGCTCCGGCCGGTTCGTGATCCTCTGCGATCATGCCTCGAACCGGTTTCCGGCCGAGTTCGGCTCACTCGGCCTGGCAGCGGCGGAGCGCGAGGCGCATATCGTTTGGGATCTGGGTGCGATCGGGGTTTCGCGCCGGTTCGCCGAGATGCTCGATGCACCGCTTGTCCACTCGACGGTGTCGCGGCTGGTGGTCGACTGCAACCGGTCGCTCGATGCGCCGGACCTTATGGCGGCCATCAGTGAATCGACGACGGTGCCCGGCAATGCCACGCTCCCCGAGGCCGAGCGCCGCCGCCGTATCGCGTCGGTTCACGAGCCGTATCACCATGCGATCGACAGGCTGATCGACGAGCGCATCGCCGCCGGACGCAAGACAGCACTGATTGCCGTCCATACCTTCACTCCGATCTTTCGCGGCGTGCCCCGGCCATGGCAGATCGGTATCCTGTTCGATCGCGACCGTCGGCTGGCCGACAAGCTTGTCGAAGCGCTAAGGGCGTCGGGCAGGACAGTCGGCGTCAACGAGCCCTATTCGCCGGCCGACGGCGTCTACTATACGCTCGAGCGCCATGGTCAGCGCCGCGGTCTCGCTACGGCGATGATTGAGATCAGGAACGACCTCGCGGCGAACGAGGACGAGCAGCAGCGATGGGCGGAACAGCTGGCCGCATCCCTGGCCGAATTCGAAGACGAGGCAGAGCTCCGCTTACCGACGGGCCGGCATGCCTGAGGCGGTGAAGCTCTACGTCCGCGCGGTTGACACTCTCAACCGCTACATCGGCCTGCTCGCGATGTACATGATCTTCGCGATGATAGCGGTCCTGTTCTATTCGACGATCACAAAGGCGTTTTTCCTCCCGGCTTTGTGGACGCTCGAGACCGCCCAGTTCCTGATGGTCGCCTATTTCCTCCTCGGCGGCGGCTATTCGATGCAGATGAACAGCCACGTCAGGATGGATCTGCTCTATACGACCTGGTCGCCGAGGACGCGGGCCGGCGTCGACTCTTTCACCATCCTCTTCCTCATCTTCTACCTGGTGATGCTCTTGTACGGCGGCATCTCCAGTACTCAGTACGCGCTGAAGTACGGCGAACGGAGCTTCTCCGCGTGGGCGCCCCAGATGGCGCCGATCAAGATCGTCATGTGCGTCGGCCTATCGCTGATGCTGATGCAGGCGATAGCGATGCTGTTCAAGAACATCGCCGAGGCCCGCGGGAGGCCGCTGCCATGAGCTACGAACTCATCGCAGTGCTGATGTTCTCGACGATGATGCTGTTGCTGCTCACCGGGCAACGCGTATTCGGCGCCATCGGCTTCGTCGCCACGGGTGCGGCGCTTCTGCTGTGGGGTGACGGCGGGTCCGAGCTCGGCTTCAGCGCGGCGATGAAGCTGATGGTCTGGTATCCGCTGCTGACGCTGCCGATGTTCATCTACATGGGCTACATGATGTCGGAATCCGGCATCGCCGACGATCTCTATAAGGCGTTCCACGTCTGGTTCGGACCGTTGCGCGGGGGCCTTGCCGTCGGGACGATCGGTCTGATGGTGGTGATCTCGGCGATGAACGGGCTCAGCGTCGCCGGCATGGCGATCGGCGCAACGATCGCGCTGCCCGAGTTGCTCCGGCGCGGCTACGACAAGGTCATGGTGACCGGCGTGATCCAGGCGGGCAGTTCGCTCGGCATCCTCGTGCCGCCGAGCGTCGTCCTGGTGCTCTACGGCATGATCGCGCGTCAGCCGGTCGGCCAGCTCTGGCTCGCGGGCGTGTTTCCGGGCCTGATGATGGCCGGCCTCTTCGTTCTCTACATCGTCACACGCTGCTGGATTCAGCCGCAGCTCGGGCCGGTCTTGCCCAAGGAGGAGCGGCAGATCGGCCTGGCGGAGAAGATCCGGCTCCTGCAGGCGGGCATTCTCCCGTTCCTTATCTTCTTCTCCATGACCGGGCTCTTTCTGATGGGCATCACCAGCCTCGTCGAGAGCTCGGCGGTCGGCGCGGTCGCGGCGACGGTGGCCGCTGCCGTCAAGGGCCGGCTGACTTGGAAGGTGCTTCACACCACGGTCAGGAACACGCTCGGCATCAGCTGCATGTTCATGTGGATCATCCTGGCCGCGCTGGCCTTCGGCGCCGTGTTCGACGGCCTCGGCGCGGTCAGGGCGATCGAGGGGTTCTTCGTCGAACGGCTCGGCCTGACGCCGTGGCAAATTCTCATCATGATGCAGGTGTCGTATCTTCTGATGGGAGCGTTCCTCGACGATACGGCGATGCTGGTCATCGTCGCGCCGCTCTACATCCCGCTCGTCGGCGCGCTCGGGTTCGACCTGATCTGGTACGGCGTCCTCTACACGATCACCTGCCAGATCGCCTACATGACGCCGCCGTTCGGCTACAACCTGTTTCTGATGCGCGCGATGGCGCCGCCGGAAGTGACGCTCACCGACATCTACCGCTCCATCGTTCCGTTCGTGTTGGTGATGATCCTCGGATTGACGATCGTGATGATCTTCCCGCAGATCGCACTTTGGCTGCCGCAGCATGTTTACGTGCGCTGAAAGCAGGGAGAGGCAAGGTTCGGAGGTATGATGTTCGCTAGGCCGCAGATGCGAGGAGAGGTCCGGCGGTTACGAGGAAAGCGACTAAGACAGGCAACAGAGGGAGCAGAGCGATGAAGAAACTGCGCAATATGAGCAAACGCGAGTTGCTGAAGGGCGCCGGCGCGGCAACCGCCGGCGTGGCGGCAACGCTCGCCGCGCCCAACGTCGTGCGGGCGCAACAGGGCATCAGGTGGCGCATGCAGACCTATGCCGGCGTCGCCCTGGCCGAGCATGTCATCAAGCCGGCGATCGACGCCTTCAACAAGGTCGCCGACGGTGAGATGGTGATCGAGCTTTACACCGCCGACCAGCTGGTGCCGACGGGCGAGCTGTTCCGCGCCATGCAGGCTGGCACGATCGATGCCGTGCAGAGCGACGAGGATTCGATGTCGGCGCCGGTCGACGTGTCGATCTTCGGCGGCTACTTCCCCAACGCCACCCGCTACTCGCTCGACGTGCCGGTGCTGTTCTACCAATACGGCCTGAAGGAGATATGGGAAGAGGCCTATGCCGAGGTCGACAACGTCACCTGGCTTACCGCCGGCGCCTGGGACCCCTGCCACTTCAACACCACCAAGCCGATCCGCAGCCTTGCCGACCTTCAAGGCCTCAGGGTCTACACGTTCCCGACGGCC
>CAZARE010000106.1:0-9695 GCA_964487455.1 uncultured Propylenella sp. | reverse complement strand
CGCCGCGGTCAAGGCGCGCCGCCAAGCCTCCGAGCAGCCTTCGAACGCCACGATGTCGCGCTTCGACATGGGCAAAAAATCCTGCGCGTGCGCCGTGGCCCGGAACGCGACGGCGCGGCGCATCCGGAGCGCCGTCTCCGTATCGGCGATGACGAGCGCCGCGGCGCCGTCGGAGACGAGCGAGCAGTCGGTGCGCTTCAGCGGCCCTGCGACGTAGGGGGTCTTGTCGCTCTCGGTGCGGCAGAACTCGTAGCCGAGGTCCTTGCGCATCTGCGCCCAGGGATTGTCGACGCCGTTCTTGTGGTTCTTCGCCGCGATCATGGCGAGCGCATCGGACTGGTCGCCGTGGCGCTGGAAATACTGGTTGGCGATCTGCCCGAAGACGCCGGCGAAGCCGCCGGCAATGTCGCCGTCCTCCTTGAGGTAGGAGGCCTTGAGCAGGATGCCGCCGATCTCCGGCCCCGGCGTTCTCGTCATCTGCTCCACGCCGACCACGAGCACGGTTCCCCTGCGGCGCGCCGCGATCGTCTTCAGCCCCTGGTGCACGGCGGCGGAGCCGGTGGCGCATGCGTTCTCGACCCTGACCGCGGGCTTGAAGCGAAACGCGTCGCTTGCCTGGTAGACCAGCGAGGCGGTGAAATCCTGCGGAGAGAAGCCACCGTTGAAATGGCCGAGCACCACCTCGTCGACGTCCGCAGCCCCGATCCCGGCATGATCCAGCGCTTCGTTGACGACGCCGACGATCAGGCTCTCGACCGTCTCGCCCTCAAGCTTGCCGAAGGGCGAGTGCGCCCATCCCACGATGCACGCGGACATGGCAAATTCCTTCCTGTCGTCACGCCGACCTCGGCGATGTCATTCTCGGGCGGAGCGAAGCGGAGACCCGAGAACTCAGACGGTCCTTTCGACCTGTTCTCTGGGTCCTCGGATCGCGCTGCGCGCGTCCGAGGATGACCGGAGAACTTAGGTTGTCTTCCTTCGGCGGCCAGATCGATGCCGCCAACATACCGCACTCGTCCGACGCCAGAAATAGTGTGGCGTGGCCACATCCCAAGCGTCGCCCTGCTCCGCCGGACGCACGTTCACGGGCGTGCACCGCTGCCGGCCGCCGCTTGGGCCTGCGGCTCAGCGGTCGCGGCCGCGTCGAGCGCCCGCAGCTCCGTCTTCAGCACCTTGCCGTAGCTGTTCTTGGGGAGCGCTTCGACGCGGACATAGGCTCTGGGCCGCTTGAAGCGCGCGATGTGATCGAGGCATAGCCGGTCCATCTCGCCCGTGTCCGCGTCGCCGACGAAATAGGCCACGACGACCTCGCCCCATTCGGGATCGCGCCGCCCGACCACCGAGACCTCGCGCACCTTCGGATGGCCGAGCAGCACTTCCTCCACCTCGCGCGGATAGACGTTCGCACCGCCCGACACGATAAGGTCCTTCGAGCGGTCCTTGAGGGTGAGGAAGCCCTCCGCGTCCAACGCGCCGATGTCGCCCGTTCTGAGCCAGCCCGAGACAAGCGTCTCGCGGGTCGCCTCCGCATTGCGCCAGTAACCGAGCATGACGGGTGCGCCGCGCACCAAGACCTCGCCCGCCTCTCCGATGACTTCCGTGGCGCCGTCGCGGACCACCTTCACCTCGACCACGGAATGCGCCCGGCCGACCGACCCCAGTCGCTCGCGCCAGCGGGGGTGGGTTCGGTCCGCGACGAGGTGTCGTTGCAGCGCCGTGATCGTCATCGGGCTCTCGCCCTGGCCATAGATCTGCACGAAGCGCGGGCCCATGACCGCGACCGCCTCAACGATGTCGGCGACGTACATGGGGCCGCCGCCGTAAACGATGGTGCGGATGCCGTCGCCGCATTGGCCCGACGCCTTCGCCTGGTCGACGAGCCGCTTCACCATCGTGGGGGCGGCGAACATGTGCACGCTTCCGAGCTCCGCCGACAGGGCCAGCACCTCCCTCTCGTCGAACCCGCGCGACGGCGGGACGACGTGGCGCGCGCCGCGCAGCACGTGCATGAGATTGTAGAGGCCTGAGCCGTGCGACATCGGCGCGGCGTAGAGCGCCGCGTCCTGCGGCAGCACGTCGTCGACATCGACGAAATAGGAAAGCGTCGCGGCCTGGAGATTGCCGTGCGACAGCATCACGCCCTTCGGCTTGCCGGTGGTTCCCGACGTGTAGAACAGCCAAGCGAGATCGTTGCTTTCGCGCGAGACTGCGGCGGACATTGGCTCAACACGTCGCAAGGCCGCGAATTCGGCGCTCTCCACGGAGACGATGGTTGTTGCGTCGCGACCGCCCGAGAGCGCCGCAGCCAGGGCGTCGCCGCTCGCATCGTCGACGAAGGCGATTCTTGCCTCGGCGTCGCCGACGATCCACGCCGCCTCGCGCGGATGAAGCTTGCAGTTGACGGGAACCACGGCGGCGCCGGCGCACCATGTCGCGTAGAACGCTTCGAGGTATTCCGGACAATTGGGCATGAACAGCGCCACGCGATCGCCGCGCTCGACGCCGAAGCGCTGCCGCAGCGCCGCGGCAAGCGCCAAAGCGTGCTTCCCGAAGGTCGCGTAGTCGGCGACAAGCTCCGTCCCGCTGAACAAAGCGGGAGCGTGGCCCTTGCGCCTCGCGGTCCGGATAAGCCACTCGGCCAGGTTCATGCGCGGCTCGCCTTTCGCGGCAGCTCGGTCGCCGCTAGTGGCCCTCGAACTTCGGCGACCGTTTCTCCACGAACGCCGCCATCCCCTCCTTGCGGTCGGCCATCGCGAAGGTGAGCTGGAAGGCCCGCTGCTCGAAGCGAACCCCCTCGCCGAGCGTTGTCTCGTAGGCGCGGTTGATCGCCTCCTTGGCCAGCATCACCGAGGGAAGCGACATGGTGGCGATGGCTTCGGCGGTCTTCATCGCCTCGCCGAGCAAGGCGGCCGCCGGCACGATGCGCGCCACCAGGCCGGCGCGCTCCGCTTCCTCGGCGTCCATCATGCGCCCCGTCAGGCACATCTCCATCGCTTTCGCCTTGCCGATCTGACGCGTCAGCCGCTGCGTGCCGCCGATGCCGGGGATGACGCCGAGCTTGATCTCGGGCTGCCCGAACTTGGCGTTGTCGGCGGCGATGATGATGTCGCACATCAGGGCAAGCTCGCAGCCGCCGCCGAGCGCGTAGCCGCCGACAGCCGCGATGATCGGCTTACGCACCGCCGCCACCCCCGCCCACCCGGCGAACCAGTCCTTCAGCAGAACCTCCGTATGGTCGAGGTCGAGCATTTCCTTGATGTCGGCGCCTGCTGCGAAAGCCTTCTCAGAGCCGGTGAGCACGATGCAGCCGATCCCGTTATCGGCGTCGAAGGCGGCGAGCGCCCCGGTGACCTCCTTCATGACGGTCCGGTTCAGCGCGTTCAGCGCCTGCGGCCGATTGAGCGTGATCAGGCCGACGCGGCCGCGCCTCTCCGTCAGGATCGTCTCGTACTCGGCCATGACGTTTGTCCTCTGCTCAGCTTTTGTCGCCCGCCCCGCGCAGCCACTCGATGATGCCGGAGAAGTCGCGCCCCGCATGCCCGGCTGAATTGAAGAGTGTGTAGAGCTGCGTCGCCGCGGCGCCGAGCGGCGTGGCGGCGCCGGTGCTTTGCGCGGCGGCCTGCGACAGCTTCAGATCCTTCAGCATGAGCGCGGCGGAGAATCCCGGTCGATAGTCGCGGTTGGCCGGGCTCGTCGGCACCGGCCCGGGCACCGGGCAATAGGTGGTGAGCGACCAGCACTGGCCGGACGACGTGGAGGCGACATCGTAGAGCGCCTGATGGGAAAGGCCGAGCCGCTCGGCCAGGACGAAGGCCTCCGATACGCCGATCATCGATATTCCGAGGATCATGTTGTTGCACATCTTCGCGGCCTGCCCCGAGCCGGCCGGTCCGCAATGCACGATGCGCTTTCCCATCGCCTCCAGCACCGGCCTGCCGCGCTCGAAAGCCTTCTCCGCGCCGCCTGCCATGAAGGTTAGGCTGCCGGCCTCGGCGCCCGAGACCCCGCCGGAGACTGGCGCGTCGAGCGCTTCAAGGCCCGCCTCGGCCGCCGCGGCGTGAAACTGCCTTGCCGCGTCGACCTCAATGGTGGAGCTGTCGATGAGGAGCGTGCCGGGCCGCACGCGCGAAAGAATCCCCTCAGCGCCGCAATAGACGTCGAGCACATGCTGACCGGCCGGCAGCATGGTGATGACCACGTCGCAACCGGCGGCCGCCTCGGCGGCGCTCTCCGCCATGGCGACACCGCCCGTGGCCGCGGCGTCGCAGGCCGCGGCGCTCAGATCGTAGCCGGTGACCGCGTGCCCTGCCTTGACCAGATTGGCGGACATGGGCGCGCCCATGTTGCCGAGACCGATGAAGCCGATCGAAGTCACAAGGCCCTCCTCCCGCTGACGGCATCCCCGCCTTCGCCGCTTTCCGCCGCAAGGCCGAGCTCGCCCGTCTGGAGCGGCTCGAAATAGCGCATGACCGTCTCGTCCGTCACCTCCGCCAGCGTCGCCGGCTCCCAGCGTGGGTTGCGGTCCTTGTCGACGACGGCGGCGCGTATCCCTTCGTGCAGATCGCGCCCGGCGAAGAAGCGGAGCACGACGCGAAACTCCATGTCGAGGCACGCCTCAAACGAGCCGAGCGCGCGCCCGCGACGCTGCGCGGCAAGCGTGACCTTGAGGCTGGTCGGTGATTTCTGGAGAAGCGTCTGCCGCGTCTTCTCGGCGAACGGCGAGCCGTCTTGCGCGAGTCGCGCGACGATCGCCTCCATGTCGTCGCCGGCGAACCAGCGGTCGATCTCGGCTTGACGCGCCGCGAGCTCCGACGCGCCCGGATCGCGGGCGAAGCGCCCAATGCTCGCCTCCGCCGCGCCTCCCGCTTCGAGCGCGGCTGCAAGCGCTCCCAGCGTCTCCCGCGGCACGAAATAGTCCGCGACGCGGGCATGAATCGCGTCCGCCGCGCCGATCCGCTCGCCGGTCAGCGCCAGATACGTGCCGATCTCGCCGGGCGCGCGCGGCAGGAGCCAAGTCGCGCCGACATCGGGCATGAAGCCGATGCCGGCTTCCGGCATGGCGAAGCCCGTGGTCTCCGTGACGACGCGGTGGCGCGCATGCGCGGCGAGACCGACGCCGCCGCCCATGACGATACCGTCCATCAGTGAGACGACGTCCTTGGCGAGGCGCGCGATCCTCAAGTCGAGACGATATTCCTTGCGCCAGAAGTCCGCGGCGAAGGCGGGGCCGCTCCGCCGGCTCTCGTAGAGGGCCCGGATGTCGCCGCCGGCGCAAAAGGCGCGCTCCCCCGCCCCGTCCAGGATGACGGTCGTGACCGCGCCGTCGGCCTCGAACGCGTCGAGCGCCGCCGCCAATCCCTCGACCATTCCAAGCGTCAGCGCGTTAAGCGCTTGCGGACGGTTCAGCGTGATGCGCCCGGCCGCGCCCGCGCGCCGCACGATCAGCTCCCCGCCGTCCGCCTTCACCGTCGGTCGCCGGTCATGGCGCGCCGCAGCTTCGGACGCCGGGAAACGACAGAGTCGGCGCGGGTGGCGAGCGTCTTGGCCATCGCTGAGCAGACTGTGCGCCACGATCATCAGCGTCAAGGTTTGCAGCCGCTTCCGGGGCCAGTCCCGGAGCCTGGCGTCGCCATGGCTTGTTTTCCGCGCGTCCCGCCGTACACTCTGCGAAAGAGCGCCGAAGGTGCCGCGATCGAAGGGACGAAACGCCATGGATGCCGTTGCCGCGGTTTCGGCGACCGACGACACGTTTCCGAAGCTGCTGCTTCTGAATGCGGAGAGGCGCGGCGCCCGCCCGGCGATGCGGCACAAGGACCTCGGCATCTGGCAGACCTGGACCTGGGCCGAGGTCCTGGACGAGGTCCGCGCCTTCGCCATCGGTCTGTCCGGGCTGGAGCTTGCCCCCGACGCCAAGGTGGCGATCATCGGCAACAATCGCCCGCGGCTCTACTGGGCCATGGCGGCCGTCCAATCGCTCGGCGGGGTGCCGGTGCCGCTCTACGCCGATTCCGTCGCGGAGGAGATGGCCTACGTTCTCGATCATGCAGAGGTCGTCGCCGCGGTCGTGGAGGACCAGGAGCAGGTCGACAAGCTCCTTTCGATCGCCGACCGCCTGCCGCGGCTGACCACCATCGTCTACGACCAGACGCGCGGCATGCGCAATTACGACGCCACGCGCCTGCATGCCTTCGAGGCGGTGCAGGCGGCGGGCCGCAAGCGCATGGCCGAGGACCCCGAGGCGGAGGCGCGCTGGCGCGCATCGCTCGCCAAGGGAGGTGGCGGCGACCTCGCCATACTCCTTTATACCTCCGGGACGACCGGCCGGCCGAAGGGCGTCATGCTGTCGTTCGAGAACCTCGTCGTCTCGGCGCGCAACGGCAACGCCTTCGACCGGCTCGGCGAAACGGAGGAGACGATCGCCTACCTGCCCATGGCCTGGGTCGGCGACCACATCTTCTCCTACGCGCAGTCCTATGCCTCCGGCTACTGCGTCAGCTGCCCGGAGAGCCCGGAGACCGTGATCGAGGACCGGCGCGAGATCGGGCCGACCTATTTCTTCGCGCCGCCGCGTGTGTTCGAGAGCCTGCTGACGCTCATCCTAGTGCGCATGCAGGACGCCGGTCGGCTGAAGCGCGCGATGTTCGGCTTCTTCATGAACGTGGCCAAGCGCAGCGGAGAGGATATCCTGAATCGCAAGCGCGCTCCGCTCATGGACCGCGTGCTCTATGCGATCGGCCGCGTGCTCGTCTACGGGCCGCTCGCCAACCGCTTGGGCTTTTCGCGCCTGAAAGTCGGCTACACGGCGGGGGAGGCCATCGGGCCGGAGATTTTCCGCTTCTACCGCTCGCTCGGCATCAATCTGAAGCAGCTCTACGGGCAGACCGAGGCGAGCGTCTACATCACGCTGCAGCCCGACGGCGAGATCGACGCGGAGACCGTCGGCAAGCCGGGGCCGCAGGTGGAGATCAAGATCGCCGACAACGGCGAGGTGCTCTACCGCTCGCCGGGAGTCTTCCTCGGCTATTACCGCCAGGAAGAGGCGACCCGCGCCACCAAGACCGGGGACGGGTGGGTGCATACGGGCGACGCCGGCTTCTTCGACAAGGCGGGCAATCTCCGGATTCTAGACCGCGCCAACGATGTCGGCCGGCTTGCCAACGGCGCGCTGTTCGCGCCGAAATACATCGAGAACAAGCTGAAGTTCTTCCCCGACATCAAGGAGGCCGTGGTCTTCGGCGACGGGCGCGACATGGTCTGCGCCTTCATCAATATCGACCTCATCTCGCTCGGCTCGTGGGCGGAGCGCCACAACGTCTCCTACGGCTCCTATCAGGAGCTGACGGCGCATCCGGAGGTGTGCCGCATCATCGCCGCGCATGTCGATCAGATAAACCGCGAGCTCGCCGGCGAGCCGACCATGTCCGCCTGCCAGATTCAGCGGTTCCTCATTCTCCACAAGGAGCTCGATGCCGACGACGGCGAGATGACGCGCACCCAGAAGGTGCGGCGCAGCGCCATCGGCGAACGCTACGGGCCTCTCATCGACGCGCTCTATGACGGCGCTACCGAGATTTTTGCGCGGACCGAAGTGACTTTCGAGGACGGCCGGAAGGGCACCATCTCCGCCACCGTGAAGATTCACGACGCGAGAACCTATCCGGGGACGGAAGAGCCCCTTGCGGAGGCCGCCGAGTGAGCTTGCTGCGGCCGGTGGATGCGTTGGCCAAGGAGCCGCTGGCCGACGCTCCGGCCCCGCCGCAAGCCGCCGCGCCCCAGCGCGACATCCTCTTGGAGGTCGACAACATCTCGCTCCACTTCGGGGGCGTGCGCGCGATCGAGAACGTAAGCTTCGACATCCGCACGGGCGAGATTCGCGCCATCATCGGCCCGAACGGCGCCGGCAAGACATCGATGCTCAACGTCATCAACGGTTTCTATCATCCGCAGGAAGGGACTATCACCTTCAAGGGCCAGACGCGGCGGCGCATGCGTCCGCACGAGGCCGCCAGCCAGGGGATCGCGCGCACCTTCCAGAACGTCGCCCTCTTCAAGGGCATGTCGACGCTCGACAACATCATGTCGGGCCGCAGCCTCAAGATGCGGCGAAGCATCTTCTGGCAGATGCTATGGGTCGGGCCGGCGCGCCGCGAGGAGATCGCGCATCGCAAGGCCGCCGAGCGCATCATCGACTTCCTCGAGATCGAGCATATCCGCCGCACGCCCGTGGGCCTGCTCCCCTATGGGCTGCAGAAGCGGGTGGAGCTGGGGCGGGCGCTCGCCATGGAGCCAGACCTCCTCCTCCTCGACGAACCCATGGCGGGCATGAACCTGGAGGAGAAGGAGGACATGAGCCGGTTCATCATCGACGTGAACCAGGAGTTCGGCACCACCGTCGCGCTGATCGAGCACGACATGGGCGTGGTGATGGACATTTCCGACCGCGTCGTGGTGCTCGAATACGGACGCAAGATCGCCGACGGGACGCCCGCCGAGGTGCGCGCGAACCGCGACGTGATCGACGCCTATCTGGGTGTCCCCCACTGAGCCATGCAGTTCCTTCACACAATCCTCGTCGACCCGTTCCTGCAGATGGCGGCCGTGCCCGACTTCCTCCTCCAGGTGCTCTGGGAAGGCTTTGTCGCCGGCATCCTCTACGCCCTCATCGCCCTCGGGTTCGTGCTGATCTTCAAGGCCTCAGGCGTCTTCAATTTCGCCCAGGGCATCATGGTGGTCTTCGCCGCCCTGACCCTTGTCGGCCTTTACGAAGCGGGCGCGCCCGCCTGGCTCGCGCTCCTTCTCGCGATCGCCACGATGGGCGCTCTGGCGCTCGCGGTGGAGCGCTTCGTCATGCGGCCGCTGGTCAACCAACCCGACATCATCCTGCTGATGGCGACGATCGGCCTCACCTACTTCCTGATCGGACTGGGAGAGTTCGTGTTCGGCGGCGAGCCGAAGGTGATGATCGCCAGGCAGCTCGGCCTGCCGACCGGCGACACGGCGATGGAGATCGGCGAGCGCGGCCTGGTCATCGTGCAGCATATCGACGTGGCGGCCGCCGTGATCGCGATCCTTATGGTGGCGACGCTCGGCGTCTTTTTCAACAAGACGCGCATCGGCCGCGCGCTGAGGGCCGTCGCCGACGATCATCAGGCGGCGCTCTCCGTCGGCATCTCGCTCTATCAGATCTGGGCTATCGTCTGGTTCGCAGCGGGCATCGTGGCGCTCGCCACCGGCATCATGTGGGGCGCCCGCTCGGATGTATCGTTCGCGCTTGAGATCATCGCGCTCAAGGCGTTGCCGGTTCTCATCCTCGGCGGCTTCACATCCATCTCGGGCGCCATCGTCGGAGGGCTCATCATCGGGATCGGCGAGAAGATCGGCGAGATCTATTGGGGTCCCCTCGTCGGAGGAGGCATCGAGAGCTGGCTCGCCTACGTGATCGCCTTGGTGTTCCTGCTGTTCCGGCCGCAGGGATTGTTCGGAGGGCGCGTGCAATGATTGCCGCCAGGAAGCAGTGGGTCGGAATTGCGGCACTGATTATGCTGGCGGTCGTGCCGGCATTCCTGGGCGAGCACCAAATCCACGTCCTGATCCAGATTCTGCTTTTTGCCTATGTCAGCGCCTGCTGGAACATTCTCGGCGGGTACACGGGACAGCTCTCGTTCGGCCATGCGGTGTTCATGGCGGTGGGCGCC
>CAZARE010000105.1:0-2638 GCA_964487455.1 uncultured Propylenella sp. | reverse complement strand
AACGGATTGGCGCTCTCCGAGATCTATCGTCTCAACCCAGACGTTGATGCGCGGAGCCTGCGCGCCGGCGACGTGGTGCTGCTGCCGGGCGGCGTGGCATCTCCACCGCCGCCGGTGGACAGTCGTTCCTACGTCGTGCGGCCGGGCGATACGCTCTTCTCGATCGCCCGCGCGAACGGCATGACGGTGCGCGAGATCCTCGATCTCAACCCTCACCTCGACCCGCGTTCCCTGCGCGTCGGGGAGGTCGTGTTGCTCCGCGGGGGTATCGTTCCGCCCCCGCCGCTCCCCAGCGCCACGGCAAGAGTCACGCCGTCGAGCGGCGCGCCTGGCACGGTAGTCGAGGTGTCCGCATCAGGATTCCGGCCAACGACGACGCTCAACCTGCTGGTCGGCAGCGACGCCAACAGTCTTCAGGATTTCGAGCAGGTCCGAACGGACCGCAACGGCGACGCCACACTCAGCGTCCGCATTCCCGGGTGGGCGGCGGCGCGCGGGACGCTCGTATTCGCTTTCGAAGCGCAAGGCGGCAGGGTGCGCGCGCTCTCCGATACGTTTCGTGTCACACGGAGGCGAGCCGGCGCGATCACGGTCCAGGGCACGCTCACGCGCGAGGGCATCGAGTGCCAAGCCATGCGCGGCGATGACGGCAAGCTCTACACGCTGGCGGGCGATCTTCCGCGCAGAATGAGGCCCGGGGACCGCATGCGCGTGACCGGCAGAGTGGCGGATGTCTCGTTCTGCCAGCAGGGGACGACGATCGACGTTGAGAGCGCTACGTCCCTCCGCTAAGGCTGCCGACGGGCCGCGTTGCGCGGCAGGAGCGAACGGGCTAATCGAAGCCTATGGACCGCACGGCGCTCTATCCCGGCAGCTTCGACCCGCTCACCAACGGGCATATCGATATCCTGCAGGCGGCCTTCCGACTTTGCGAGCGGCTGGTGGTGGCGGTCGGCGTCCATCCGAGCAAGGAAGGGATGCTTTCGGTCGACGACCGGCTGGAGCTGATCGAGACGGTGGCCCGGCCACTCGGCGAGACAGAAGGCGTCGCGGTGGAGGCTTGCACCTTCGACAATCTGGTCATCGATTTCGCCGGCGAAGTGGGAGCCTCCATCCTGATCCGCGGTCTGCGCGACAGCGGCGACTTTGACTACGAGATGCAGATGACGGGCATGAACAGCACCATGGCGCCGTGGCTGCAGACCGTCTTCCTGCCGGCCAGCCCGGAAGTCCGCCACATCACCGCCACGCTCGTCCGGCAGATCGCCGCGATGGGCGGCGATATCGAGCCGTTTGTCCCGCCAGCCGTGGCCGAGCGGATGAGAGCGCGGCTCGGCCGGTGAGGGTACCGCGCGCCGCTCCACCCAAATCTTAGCTGAAGGACCCAAATATGCGCCTTGCAACGTTCGCAGCCGCCCTGACGGCTGCCTACCTGGTTTTCGCTCCGCCGGCAGCGGCGCAAGCCGCCGATCCCGAGAACACGCTTGTCATGCAGCTCGACTCGGGGACCGTCACCATCGCGCTGCGGCCCGATCTCGCGCCGAACCACGTGGAGCGGCTGAAGACGCTGGCGCGACAGGGCTTCTATGACGGCGTGGTCTTCCACCGCGTCATTCCCGGCTTCATGGCACAGACCGGCGATCCGACCGGCACCGGCAGCGGGGGCTCCGAGCTGCCCGACCTGCGGGCGGAGTTCTCCAACACGGCCTTCACGCGCGGCGTCATCGGCATGGCGCGGACGGAAAATCCCGACAGCGCCAACTCGCAGTTCTTCATCACCTATGCCGACGCCCCGTGGCTGAACGGCCAGTACACCGTGGTCGGAGAAGTGACGGAGGGCATGGACGCGGTCGACGCCATCAAGAAGGGCACCGAGGCCAATAGCGGGATCGTGGACGACCCGGACCGTATCATCAGCATGCAAGTGGCGGCGGACGCCGAGTAGGAGGAGAGATGGCCGACATCAACGATCCGGAGAACACGCTCATGCTGCAAACCAGCAAGGGCGAAGTGGTCATCGAAATGCGGCCGGACCTCGCGCCCGGCCACGTCGCGCGCATCAAGGCGCTTGCCCGCGAGGGCTTCTACGACGGGCTCAAGTTCCACCGGGTGATCGACGGCTTCATGGCACAGACCGGCTGCCCGAAGGGCAACGGGACGGGCGGCTCGGGCCAAAAGCTTTCGGCGGAGTTCTCCGAGGAGAAGCACGTGCGCGGCACGGTGTCGATGGCGCGCGCCAACGACCCGAACTCCGGCGACAGCCAGTTCTTCATCTGCTTAGGCGATGCGCCTTGGCTCAACCGGCAGTACACGGCGTGGGGCAAGGTGGTCGGCGGCATGGAGAACATCGACGCCATCAACAAAGGCGAGCCGCCGCGCGAGCCGGATCACATCGTGACAATGCGGGTGGCGGCCGACGCCGGTTGACGGTTCCGCACCGACGGGGCGATGCGCATGGCCCGGCCTTCCGCGGACGTGATAAGCCGCATCAATGCGCGTCGATGAGTTCGACTTCGACCTTCCGCAAGAGCGCATCGCGCTAAGGCCGGCGAGTCCGCGCGACGCGGCGCGGCTGCTTGTCGTGCGGCCAGGCCCGGCGTTTGAAGACCGGACGGTCCGCGACCTTCCCAACCTGTTA